>NZ_VBUM01000120.1 GCF_005774735.1 Microbacterium sp. 5K110
AGCCATAGCCCCATCATCGGTGCCGACGTCAGCAACCGTCATCGTCATCTCAGTATTGGTCCGTTCTCGCCCCGTGCAGTGCGAAGGTCAGCAGTGCTGGTGTCTCACCCCATCCTGACGCACAGGGCTCGAGCGGGAGCGCTTGTTCAGTCGCGCGTGGATCTTCGTGGGTCACGAATCAGAGATCCCTCAGCCCGGCGACTACGTGGTGCGGCGAGTGCTCGACGACTCGTTCATCGTGGTGCGCGACGAGAGTGGCTCCGTCAAGGCGATGTTCAACATGTGCCTGCACCGAGGAATGCAGGTGTGCCGGGCGGAAATGGGCAACGCCTCGCACTTCCGCTGCCCGTATCACGGCTGGTCGTACCGCAACGACGGACGAATCGTGGGGCTGCCGTTCCACGAAGAGGCGTACGGTGGCGAGGCTGGCTTCAATCGCAAGGGAGCCCGCCTGCTTCCGGCGCCGAGCCTCGACAGCTACAACGGGTTGATCTTCATCAGCATGGATCCGGATGCGCCACCGCTGATCGACTACCTCGGCGATTTCGCTTTCTATCTCGACTACTACACGAAGCAGAGCTCCTCGGGCATCGAGCTCCGCGGCCCGCAGCGCTGGCGGGTGAAGGCGAACTGGAAGATCGGCGCAGAGAACTTCGCCGGCGACATGTACCACACGCCACAGACCCACACCTCGGTGGTCGAGATCGGCCTCTTCCGCGAACCGAAGGCGGAGAAGCGTAAAGACGGCAACACGTACTGGGCGGGCAACGGCGGAGGCACGACCTACAAGCTTCCGGAGGGAACGCTCGAGGAGCGGCTGCGCTACGTGGGCTACCCCGACGAGATGATCGACCGGATGAAGGAGGTCTGGTCCCAGGACCAGCTCAATGTGATCGGCGAGAACGGCTTCATGATCTCGGCGGCCTCGATCTTCCCGAACATGAGCTTCGTGCACAACTGGCCGAAGGTGGAAGACGGCGACGACGTGCTCCCGTTCATCTCGATCCGTACCTGGCAGCCGATCAGCGAGAACGAGACCGAGGTGCTTTCCTGGTTCGCCGTCGACGCAGCGGCACCGGAGGAGTTCAAGGCTCTGTCGTACAAGGCGTACCTGATGTGCTTCGGCAGCACGGGGATGTTCGAGCAGGACGATGTGGAGAACTGGGTGTCCCTTACGAACACCGCGAAAGGGAATATGGCGCGGCGCTTGCTGCTGAACAGCCGGATGGGCGTGCTGAAAGACGGCAGATTCGTCGTGGAGCCGCTCGGACCGGACGCGTTCTCTGGCCCGGGCGTGGCCCACGTCGGTTACGGAGAGTACAACCAGCGGCATCTGCTCGAGCGCTGGGCGGACTACCTCGAGACGGAGCCGACCGCGCTGATCATCTCGTCGGTGGGGATGCCGGAGGGGCTGTCATGACCGAGGCGCGCTGGGTTCGACTGAAAGAGTCGCCGCTCGGAGCACATACGACCAAAGCCACGCGGGTGGGGAGTTCGTTGTCGTTCTCGGACGGCCTGCATCTGGAGACGCACAGGTGGCTCGTCGAAGAGGCATACATCCTCGACGAGCAGCGGTACGAGGACTGGCTCGACCTCATCGCCGACGATGTGCACTACATCATGCCCGTGCAGGTCACTACCGCGCTCGGCGCCGGGTACTCGACGTCTCCGGGCATGGCGCATTGGGACGAGAACAAGTACTCCCTGAGCCGGCGGGTCGCCCGCTTCCTCACGGAACACGCCTGGACAGAGGATCCGCCCTCCCGGCTCCGTCACTTCGTCACGAACGTGCGCACCTTCGAGAGCGACGTCCCGGGCGAGGTCGTCGTCGATTCTGCGGTGCTTCTTTTCCGCAGTCGCGGCGACGTGCACGAGCCCGCGGTGATCTCGGCCGGCCGCGAAGACGTTCTGCGACGTGTCGGCGGCGGGTTGCAGCTCGCACGCCGAACCATCACGGTCGACGAGTCGGTCTTGCGCACACAGAATCTGGCGATCTTCCTATGAAACTCGAATGGGAAGGCGAAGAGGACGACCGCATCGCGGCCATCGCAGCAGCAGACGAACGTCAGCGGCTCGAAGACCAGCGGGTAGGGGCTCCGATCTCGATCGCCAATGAGTTCTCGGAGATCCGGGTATCTCGCGTGGAGACACGCAACGGCTCCCGGCTCCTGATCGAGTCGCCGCGATCCGGGCAGTGGGTCGCTCTCGATCCGCTCGAGCTCGAGGCGCTGACCTGGCAGACTACGGCGACGTTCTCCGCCATGATCGCCCAACCGTTCGCACCGATGTTCCCTGAGATAACGCCTGAAGAAGCAGGAGAGGAGTGACACATGCCTGTCGTGAAAGCGGATCTCGGGCTCTGTCAGGGCTACGCCAACTGCATCATGGCCGCGGGAGACTATTTCGATCTCGATGACGACGGCGTCGTGATCCTGCTCAGAACAGAGGTCGACGAGGCCGACCGGAAACGGGTCACCGAGGCGGCGAACAGCTGCCCGGTTTCCGCGCTCCGGGTGGAAGACGAATGACGACAGCGATTGTCGGTGCGTCGATCGCGGGGGTACGGGCCGCGCAGGCGCTTCGGGCAGAGGGGTATCGCGGAGACGTTGTGCTCATCGGCTCCGAGCCCGTGCTGCCCTACGACAAGCCGCCGCTGTCGAAGGGATACCTCGTCGGTGCAGGTGCAGCCGAGGTCACGCTCCTCACGGCGGCGGAGGCGCTCGAGCTTAACATCGACCTTCGTCTCGGTGTGCCGGCGGTAGGTCTGGACCGTGCGTTGTCGGAGCTCCGGCTGGCGAATGGACGGCGGGTCGGCTTCGATGACCTCGTGGTGGCGACCGGCGTCCGCGCGCGGCCGTCGCCGTGGGGTGAAGGCGAGGGAATCCATGTGCTGCGGACACTCGACGACGCAGACCGGCTGCGCGCCGAGCTAGTTCCCGATCGCAGGATCATCGTCATCGGAGCGGGCTTCATCGGCGCCGAGGTCGCCGCGACCGCTCTTGGGCTCGGAGTCGATGTCACCCTGGTCTCGGCGACACGCGACCTGATGTCACGCCGGCTCGGTGACGAGATTGGCGCCCTCTTCTCGCAGAAGCACTCCCGGCATGGCGTACATGCGGTTCTCGGACGGACGGTCGCGCAGATCGACGGTGCGAAGGGAGACTTCCGCGTGCTCCTGGATGACGGTTCCGAGCTCCACGGTGATGTCGTCGTCATCGGCATCGGGGCAGTGCCGAACGTCGAATGGCTCGAGGACTCAGGGCTCGAGATCGACGACGGTCTCGTCTGCGACGAATTCCTCACGGCACTCGGCGCCCCGGAAATCCATGCGATCGGCGATGTTGCGCGGTGGCGGCATCCGGTTCGCGGCGATCTCACCCGTCTTGAGCACTGGACGAATGCGGTCGACCAGGCGCGCTGTGTCGCGCACAACATCGCTCATCCCGACGACCGACGCTCATATCTGCCTGTCGAGTATGTCTGGAGTGACCAGTTCAACTGGAAGCTGCACATCGTCGGTCGCACGACGGCAGTCAACCCCGAGATGGTGACGGACCCTCGAACACCCGACCGGATCGCGTCTCTGTACTCTCAGAATGGTCTGTCATTCGACGGGGCAGTGGTACTGAATTGGCCCCGCGCTCTCGTCGAAGTCCGCCGGTCCATCGCAGCGGGATCGTCGCTTTCCGACGTTCGTGTACGACTGGGCCGGCTGCTCGAATCGGCGTCCGGATAGACCTGGACGGGATCGCCTTGCCCTTGATGGCGGCCCTGAGGGCCGGCAGGAACGATACAGTTTCTGTTGTGCAGAGAAATAGAGCAGCCGACGGAGTCGATGCGGCTCCGCAATACCGATCGAGTCGGTCGACAATGCCCTGAAACTCCTGCTCCTGCTCGGTGAGAAGAACGAACTTCGACTGACGGACGCCAGCAAGCACCTGGGTGTCGCGACCTCAACGGCGCATCGCATCCTCGCGATGCTTCAATGGCGAGGATTCGTGCGGCAAGACCCGCGAACGAAGACATACGGGCCAGGGCCGTCGTTGACCACGATCGCCTTCTCGGTGCTGAGAAAGATGGACATCCCGCAGATCGTGCAACCGATCCTCGAGGAACTCAGCCACCAAGCCGGCGAGACGGTTCACCTCGGCACGCTCGACGGCAACTCCACTCGCTTTCTCGCAGTCTCGGAACCGACGACGGCGGTGCGAGTCGCTTCACGGTTGGGCAAGGAGATGCCGGCCCATTGCACCTCCACGGGAAAGGTTCTCCTGGCGCAGCTCCCGCGAGAACAATTGGACCGTCTCTACCCCGACGAGCAACTCTCACAGGTGACTCCGCAGTCGATCCGTACCAAGACCGAGCTCCTCGCACAACTGGATCTTGTCGCGAAGCAGGGCTATGCAACGAACCGGGAGGAGAGCGAGGAGGGCGTGGCCTCGGTGGCCGTGGCCGTTCCCTCGGCGAGCGGGCTGCGGTTGGCGATCAACGCATCTGCCCCGGTGTTCCGCTTGCCTCCCCGCAAGGTGAAGACCCTCGTCGCACTCCTCGATGAGGCAGCCGTACGTCTGGCCGACCTGACCTCCTGAAGGCTCGTCGTCTCTTTCCCCTGCGACCTGGTGCAGGGGTCGTTCGGCGCGTTCTGAAGAGAGCTCGAGCCATGCTGGACTGTTGGCGCCGCGCAAGCTATTGTGTCTTCTAGTTAGGAACAAGTTCTGCTCAGCAGATAAATATGCGAAGAGGATGATCAATGCAGATCGTACTGGTGCACGGCGGATGGGTAGGCGGCTGGGTGTGGGACGGCGTCGCCGACGAATTGCGCAGAATGGGGCACGAGGTGATCGCGCCGACGCTGCGCGGTCTCGAAGACGGTGACGTGGACCGCTCCGGCGTCACGATGAGCATGATGGCGCGCGATCTGATCGATCAGGTAAGAGAGCTCACCCAGCTCGACATCGTGCTCGTCGGTCATAGCGGCGGAGGTCCGCTCATCCAACTCGTCGCTGAGGCGATGCCCGAGCGCATCGGCCGGGTCGTCTTCGTCGACGCCTGGGTGCTGCGCGACGGCGAGACCATTAACGACGTGCTCCCCGATCCGTTGGTCGCAGCGACGAAGGCGCTTGCGAGTCAGTCCGACGACAACACCATCGTCATGCCGCCTGAGCTCTGGGCCGCGTCTATGCAGGACATGTCCCCGTTCGAGCAGCAGCAGCTCGCCGCGCTCGAGCCGAGGCTCGTCCCAGCGCCGGCAGGCTGGTCCGATGAGCCGATCCGCCTCGACCGGTTCTGGGCGAGCAGCATCCCGTCAAGTTATGTGTTCCTCGCTCAGGACCAGGCCGTTCCCGCTGAGATCTACCAGGCCGCGGCCGGGCGGCTTGATAGTCCGCGCACGATCGAGATCGACGGAAGCCATTTGGTGATGCTCACGCATCCGGAGAGGCTCGCACGGGCCCTCGACGCCGTCATTGCCTAACAGGCCTGGGGAAGCTATGGATTCGATTTCACGCCCAGACGACGTCGCGCCGATCTCGTACACCGAACTGGCGCCGTCGGGTGCGCCTGCTCGGTGGATCGTCCTCGTGCACGGGGGTGGTGCCTCGAACGAGTACTATCTCGAGACGCCCGACGGCCGACAGGGCTGGGCGGCACGATTCGTATCGCATGGCTACGGTGTGCTGGTGGTGGACTGGCTGGGGTTGTCCTATGAGGCGGCCCAACACGTCGATGATCGTGCGGCGTCTGCGCGGCTGGACTATGAGAGCGTGTGCCGAGGGATGGGCGTGTTCCTCTCTGGTCTCGGCCGGAACGTCGTGCTGGTCGTGCACTCGATGGCAGGTCCGATTGGCTTCCGCCTCCTAGAGACGCATGGCGATCTCATCGACGGGCTCGTAGCCGTCGCTCCGGGCCCGCCTGGAAATATACAGGCGGTGCCCGAGATCGTGAGGGAGTCCGACCAGGAGGTCTCCATCCGTGGAGCGGCCATCGACTGGACCATCCCGAAGATGGGTTTCTGGGAACCCACAAGCGCCTTCGTGAACGACAAGGCCATCGGACCCAGCCGGCGGTTCCCCCGCGAGTGCATCGAGGTGTTCCGCCGCACCCTTCGGCCGATCCCGGCCCGGATGCTTTATCAGCGTCAGAACATCGGTGGGAGCCAAATGAGGATCGGGCCGACCGACGCGTTCACGAACAAGCCGATTCTCGTCTTCACGGGTGGAGCCGATACCGACCACCCCTCGCAGCTGGATCAGGACATCGTGGCCTGGCTCACCGATCAGGGCGCCGCCGTCACCTTCTGGTCGTCCGAACTGCCTCTTCTCGCTGGGAACGGCCACTCGCTGATGGTCGAAGACAATAGCGACGAGATCGCTGACGAGATCGCGCGGTGGATCACGGCGCTCTGACTCGCCACCGTATCGTCCCGGCCATTATTTCAGCCGACCCGACGTCCCCAACAGCGGAGGAGAACGCCAGTCGTTTCCTTCGTGTCACTCGAGGGAACGCTGTGCCAGCTCGTTGCCGACTACGACTTGGTCGATCGGGCCCTTGCTCGAACTCCTCATTTCATACGTCTGGCGATGGACTCAAGGGAGATGTTCGCCGACGGCCGCGTGCAACTCCAGGTCATCGGTGGACAGCTGAGGCGTCTGCCACGACGCATCGAGACGATCGGTTCGCAGCTCGAACGGAACGTTCGGGCTGAGCATAAGGATGTTCCGAGACCTCCAGGAACGCGGATGGATCGGTTCGTTGGTCGGGGAGCTGACGACCACCCTGGTTGGCGTGGCGCTTATCGTCGCTGCGGTGCTACTTTCGGTCTCGGGGGGTGGCCCCCAGCTCGCCCCGACGTCGCACTCCTACCGTTCCTAGGGGCGGGGTGGTCGGCCTCGCGGGCAGGCTCCTCGTGCTGAGGCCGCTGCGCACCTCCTTGATGCGCACCACGCTGATCGCCGGATCCTGGCAAACTATCCCGCGACGCGAATTCGCAGGGGGTGTCGGCGCGACTTTCGATCGACGTACAGTGCCGTCCGTTAACAAACGATCGGTTCGTGCGACCGAACTGTCGAACGCCTGTGCATCGCTGCGGCGAGTTCCTCATGGCGCAGTACCTGGGTTTCGCTTCCGGAAGAAGATTTCACGAACCCCAGCGACACGGTGTTGCGGTGACGTTCGACGAAAGAGAAGAAGGATGGCCCGGCGAATCCCAATCGCGCGAAGTCTCGCCTTCGAAATGACAGAAGCGCTCCTGTGCTCGCGCGTCGGTTACTTCGCACCTTCTAGGTGTGACGTTATCAATTAGGGTGATGACGACCGGTGACGGGTACCGGTACCTGCTGAACTCTGTCGTGTCCGGTGACGGCGACCGCGACGCCTCGTCTGTGTTGACGCGGTATTACGCGGAGGCCGGGACTCCTGGCTCGATGTAGCGCCGAGGGGGTCGCTACTGGTCGGTTCCGACGTTGTGTTCAACCCAGTCGCGCAGATGCTTCAACGGGGCGGCTGCGCTGTGTCCGAGGTCAGTAAGTTCGTACTCCACGCGAGCGGGAACCTCGGGGTAGACGGTGCGAGTGAGCAGGCCGTGGTCTTCCGGAAAGTGTCAAGGCGGGTGAGACAGATTCCGTCAGGCGGTCTGTATGAGGGCCTCCTGTGAGGGCTGGTTGATCCAGGCGGCCTCGGGCAGCTTGGGCGCCTGGGGTCGGCGGTGGCCGAAGCGC
>NZ_VBUM01000121.1 GCF_005774735.1 Microbacterium sp. 5K110
GTCGGGGGATGCCGATGGGGTAGGGCGGAATAAAACCCCGCGGGAGGCGTTCTCCCATGTATATTCAGATGCATACAAAAAGGAGGGGCATCGTGAACGAGACGACCAACTGGCCCGGGATGCAGTTCGGTGTCATGACGGTGAGCGACATCACCCAGGACCCGACCACCGGCAAGACCCCGAGCGAAGCCCAGCGCATCCAGGACACGCTCACGATCGCGAAGCACACCGAAGAGGTCGGGCTCGACGTCTTCGCGCTCGGCGAGCACCACAACCCGCCGTTCTGGTCCTCGTCGCCCACCACGACGCTGGCGTACATCGCCGCGCAGACCGAGCGCCTCATCCTCACGACCTCCACGACCCTCATCACCACGAACGACCCGGTGAAGATCGCCGAGGACTTCGCGATGCTGCAGCACGTCTCGGGCGGTCGCGCCGACCTCATGCTCGGCCGCGGCAACACCGGCCCCGTCTACCCCTGGTTCGGCAAGGACATCCGTCAGGGCCTGCCGCTGACCATCGAGAACTACGATCTGCTGCACAAGCTGTGGCGCGAGGACGTCGTGGACTGGGAGGGCAAGTTCCGCACGCCCCTGCAGGGCTTCACCTCGACCCCTCGTCCGCTGGACGGCGTTCCCCCGTTCGTGTGGCACGGTTCGATCCGCACCCCGGAGATCGCCGAGCAGGCCGCGTTCTACGGCAACGGCTTCTTCGCCAACAACATCTTCTGGCCCAAGGAGCACTACCAGCGCCTCATCACGCTGTACCGCGAGCGCTACGCCCACTACGGCCACGGCACTCCCCAGCAGGCGATCGTCGGCCTCGGCGGCCAGGTGTTCATGCGCGCGAACTCGCAGGACGCGGTGCGGGAGTTCCGCCCCTACTTCGACAACGCGCCCGTGTACGGCCACGGCCCGAGCCTCGAGGACTTCAGCGAGATGACGCCGCTGACCGTCGGCTCGCCGCAGCAGATCATCGACCGCTACGCCGCGATGCGCGAGACGTTCGGCGACTATCAGCGCCAGCTCTTCCTCATCGACCACGCGGGTCTTCCCACCAAGACCGTGCTCGAGCAGCTCGACATCCTCGGCGGCGAAGTCGTCCCGGCACTGCGCAAGGAGTTCCAGGTCAACCGCCCGGCCGAGGTTCCCGACGCGCCCACGCATGCCAACCTCGTCGAGAAGATCTACGCCGGTGCCGCTCCGCGCCAGGCCGTCCCCGGCGCCAACCGCGGCGACAACCTCACCGCCGGCAGCCCCTACCAGGACGCCCCGGCGAAGGCCGGCAGCGCCTTCGGTGCCGCCGCGACCCGAGTGGGGGCCTGACATGACCGCCCGCCGTATCGCGGTCGTGACCGCGGGGCTGTCCACGCCGTCGTCGACGCGCATGCTCGGCGACCGTCTCGCTCACGCCGCGCTCGCCGAACTGCGCCAGCGCGGGATCGACGCCACCGCCGACGTGTTCGAGCTGCGCGACTACGCCCACGACCTGACCGACAATCTGCTGACGGGGTTCGCTCCGCCCGCCCTCGAGCAGATGATCAACACCGTGGTCTCGGCCGACGGCATCATCGCGGTGACGCCGATCTTCTCCACGAGCTACTCGGGGCTGTTCAAGTCGTTCATCGACGTGCTCGACCCGCAGGCGCTGTCGGGGACCCCGGTCCTCCTCGGCGCCAACGCCGGCACGGCCCGCCACTCGCTCGCGATCGACTACGCCATCCGGCCGCTGTTCACCTACCTGCACGCCAACCCCGTGCCGACCGGCGTGTTCGCGGCATCCAGTGACTGGGGCGCGACCGCCGACGAGGTCGCCCCGCTGGGCGCGCGCGTCGACCGCGGCGCGCGGGAGTTCGCCGAGGCGATCGCCGCCCGGGAGCCCGTACGCGACGCCGATCCCTTCGACCCCGCCTCGTACCTCGGTGCCGGGAAGTCGTTCGGACACCTCCTCGGTGGTCTCTCCGGCGAGTGATCTCCCCCGAAGCCCCGTCGCCCGTCCGTGGCGGCGGGGCTTCGTGCTGCCGGGCGCGCCCTCCGCGCAACCTCAGCCGCTCGGCGGAGCGCCGGGCGGAGGTCGTGCCGATCACCGACGTCGCACGGGGCCCCTAGGGTGAGGGACATGGATGCCGAGCAGTGGGACGAGCGTTACCGCGCCTCCGCCGGAGGAGTGTGGGCCAGCGAGCCCCCCGCGACGGTCCGCGAGATCGCTGAGGCGCTGCGCCCCGGCACGGCGATCGACGTCGCCACCGGGGACGGCCGTACGGCGCTGTGGCTCGCCGCGCGGGGGTGGAGCGTCACGGGGGTGGACTTCTCGGCCGAGGCCCTGGCGATCGCCGCGGACCGACCCGGCGGCGACGCCGTGTCGTGGGTGCGCGCCGACGTGCACGCGTGGGAGCCGGCGGCATCCGTCGACCTGGTCGTGTCGTGCTACCTGCACCTGGCGGACAGTGCGGCGGCGGTGGCCCGGATCGCCGACTGGGTCGCGGTGGGCGGAACCCTCGTCGTGGTCGGTCACGACGTCGAGAACATCGCCGCCGGGGGCCACGGCCCCTCCGACCCCGCGATCCTCTACACCCCCGAGCTGCTGCGGGGTGCCCTCGACGAGCGGTTCCGCGTCGAGCGCTGCGAGCGCGTGGTCCGCGGCACCGCGGACGCCGAGCTGCGCGGCGGTCATTCCCACGCGGCCGTGGACACGGTGCTGCACGCCGTGCGGGTGGCCTGACCCGGGTCAGAGCACGATATCCGCCGTGCTCCGCAGTTCGCGGGCACCGGCGGGCCGAACGCCCGGACGCGCGAGGACGTCGGCGCCGGCGAGGTCTCGGACGTCGACACGCGCTTCGGTGGCGATGTCGCGGATCGGCACCTGGAACGTCCGGAACGCCCCGAGCGGCGGCACGGTCAGTCCCTGTCTCGTGTCGACGAGATCGGTCTGGTCGAGCACGAACCCCGCCGCGGCGAGGCGCTCGCCGGTGCGCCACACCGCGATCTTCCAGAACCGCAACGGAACACGGATGCCGCGATACGCCGGGTCGTCGTCACCGAGCACGGGCGCGGTGAACACCGCGATCCGCTGGTCGGTGCTCTCGGCGTAGGCGAGGACGTGATCCTCCAGTCCCAGCCACAGCTCCTTCGACTGGTTGAACCCCGCCGCCTGCGGGGCGGCGTTGGGGTAGAAGAACGTCGCGGCGGTGGCATCCCGAGCCTCGGACGCACTGCCCCACCCGGGATCGCGACGCCGCACGAGGTGACCGCGATCGAGGTCGTTGCGGCTGTACACCTCGGGGCCGGCCTGGGTCGTCGCGGGGGCGCGCGGGTCGAGCCGCCACTCGCCCGCGCGCGGCGGGTCCTGCAGGCGCACGCCGTCGATGATCACTCCGGTGACCGCGGCGAAGCGCCGCTCGGGGTCGAGCAGCACCGAGAAACGCGGGTAGTCGAGCCGGATCGTGTCGACGGCGGGCGAGGGGAGGGGCAGGGGGATGCCGAGGAAGTCGGGGTCGAAACCGTCGCTCATCGCCCCATCGTGCCCCTGACCTCCGACATCGCGACAGACTGGAGCGATGGAACGGCTGGTGAAGACCCGGGACGACGCGCCGCAGGGGTTCTTCGCGGCGGAGGCCGCGGGACTGGAGTGGCTCGCGGAGGCCGGCGGCGCGCGCACCGTGCGCGTGATCGAGGTCGAACCGACGCGCATCGTCCTCGAGCGCATCGGCGAGGCGCGCCCGAGCGCGGGCGCCGCGGCCGCGTTCGGTGCCGCCCTCGCGGCCACCCACGACGCGGGCGCCTCGGCGTTCGGCGCTCCGCCACCGGGCTGGGCGGGCGACATCTTCATCGGGCGTCGGTCGCAGCCGTCCCGACCGAATCCGACGTGGGGCGCGTTCTACGCCGCGCAGCGCGTCGAGCCCTTCCTCGCCTCCGCCGTCGCGGCGGGGAACCTCTCGGCATCCGGCGCCGCGGTCGTCCGGCGCGCGTGCGCGCTCATCTCCGCCGGGGCTTTCGACGACGGCGACGCCCCCGCCCGGCTGCACGGCGACCTCTGGGCGGGGAACGTCCTGTGGTCGCCCGAGGGGGTCGTGCTCATCGACCCCGCGGCGCACGGCGGCCATCGCGAGACAGACCTGGCGATGCTCGCGCTGTTCGGCTGCCCCCACTTCGACGACATCGTCGACGCGTACGATCGCGCGCACCCGCTGCGCGAGGGCTGGCACGATCGCGTGCCCGTGCACCAATTGCATCCGCTCGCCGTCCACGCCGCCGGGCACGGGCCGTCCTACGGCCGCGCGCTCGTCGACGCGGCCGAGCGGACGCTCGCGCTCGGCTGACGCCGGGAGTGGCGGCATCCGGGATCCGCGGGCTCTCGCGGCCATCGCAGCTCGCGGCCGGGGTGCCGCGGAGATCGTGCGATTCGACGCGCGGCCGAGGGACTACGCCGCGACGTCCTTGGCGGCACGCCGACGCGCGCGCCGGGCCAGCACCATGTCGATGCCGACCCCGATGCCCACGGCCACCACGATCGACACGATCACCGCGACCACCGGCCCGCCCGGGACGATCGCGGCCACGACCGCACCGATCACCGCTTGGTACGCGGCCCACGCCAGGGCCGCCGCGGCGGCGACACCGAGGTAGCGCGCCGGATTCACCCGCGACGCACCCGCCGCGAGGTTCACCGCGAGTCGGGCGAACGGCACGAACCGCGCGGTGAACAGCACGACCGCGGCGTTGCGCTCGAGCCGCGCCCGTGCCCATTCCAACGCGCCGCGCACGCGCGGACCGCGCATCCAGCGCCACCGCTCGACGCCGACCGCGCGCCCCACGAGGTAGCAGCACAGGTCGCCGCAGAAGGCCGCCGCCCCCGCGACGAGGATCACCGCGAAGAGCGGAGGAGTGCCGTTCGCGACGGCCAGGGCTCCGAAGGCGGTGACGGCCGCCTCACCCGGGATCACGACGAGGAACGCGTCCGCGAAGACGAGGAGAGCCATCGCCGGAAGCGCCCACGGGCTCGCCGCGACGCCTGCGAGCCACGCGTCGATCCCGTCCATCACGTCACTCTCCGCCGCCGATCGGGACGCGATGCCGTCCAGGCGGTGACCCCGCGCGGATCATCCGGTGAACATCGCGAACGTCGGGCCAGGATCGACGCCCCCGCAGGTCCGCGGGTCCCACCCTGGAGGCGTGAGAGTCGCGCTGCTGGCCGAATCCTTCCTCCCGCACATGAACGGGGTCACCGGTTCCGTTCTCCATGTCCTGCGCCATCTGGCGGAGGCGGGCCACGAGACGCTCGTGATCGCCCCCAAATCCGGCGATGTGACCGCCGACCTCCACGGCGCCCGCGCCGAGCTGCTGCGTTCGGTTCCGCTGCCGTCGTACCCCGAGGTCCGCGTGGTGTTCGCCCGTGCGGCGCGCCTGGGCGGTCTGCTGCGGGAGTTCCGCCCCGACGTCGTGCACCTGGCATCCCCGTTCGTGCTCGGCTGGCAAGGGCTCGCCGCCGCCGAGGCGTTGAAGATCCCCTCGGTCGCCGTCTACCAGACCGACGTCATCGCGTACGCCCAGAAGTACGGCCTGCCGCACGCGACCGCCCTCGTCGCGGGGCACGTCACGCGGCTGCACCGCCGGGCGACGCTCACTCTCGCGCCCTCGTCGGCGTCGATGCGTCAGCTCGAGGGGCTCGGCGTCGACCGCGTGCGCCGGTGGGGCCGGGGAGTGGATGCCGTGCGCTTCGCCCCCGAGCACCGCGACGAGGCCTGGCGCGCCGCGGTCGCGCCGGGAGGGGAGCGCATCGTCGGGTACGTCGGCCGACTCGCCCCCGAGAAGCAGGTCGACGACCTGCGGGCGCTCGCCGATCTGCCCGGGACGCGTCTGGTCGTCGTCGGCGACGGCCCGTCGCGTCCCGCGCTGGAGAAGGCGATTCCGGATGCCGTGTTCACCGGTCACCTCTCGGGTTCGGCGTTGGCGTCGACGATGGCGGGGTTCGACGTGTTCGTGCACCCCGGTGAGAGCGAGACCTTCGGGCAGACGATCCAGGAGGCGCTCGCCAGTGGCGTCCCGGTGGTCGCGACCGGCGTCGGCGGTCCCGTCGACCTCGTCCGCTCCAGCGTCGACGGCTGGCTGTACCGACCGGGCGACCTCGACGACCTGCGGGCACGCGTGGCCGACCTCGTCGGCGACGAGTCGAAGCGGCAGGCGTTCGCGCGCGCAGCTCGGGATGCCGTGGCCGGACGCACGTGGGAGGCCCTGACGCACGATCTGGTCGGGCACTACCGCGAGGCTGCGGCGTTAAGGACGATGGACGAGGGCATGCTCGTGCGCGGGGGGCAACGGCCCGAGGTCCCGGCGCCGCGGGCGCGCGGGCGCTGGACGCGCTATGTCGCCCTGGGCGACTCGCTGACCGAGGGACTGTGCGACGCGTCGCGCATGCCGTCGGGACAGTTCCGCGGGTGGGCCGACCGCCTCGCCGAACTGCTCGCGCACACGAGCGACGAGGGCCCGTTCCGGTACGCGAACCTCGCCGTGCGCAGCCGGCGGGTGCGGCACCTCATCGACGAGCAGATCCCGGCCGCCCTCGCCCTGCGACCCGACCTCGTCTCGATCCTCATCGGCGCCAACGACCTGGTCGGTCCCGCGCCGGTGATCCCGGCGCTCGTGGCCGAGGTCGAGTCCGCCGTTCGCGCCGTGCGTCGCACCGGCGCCGACGTGCTCCTGGTGACGACGTTCCTGCCCCGGCGGGCGGCCGCGCGCATCTTCGCTCGCCGTTTCGCCGCCTACAACGTGGAGCTGCGTCGCATCGCCCGTGCGCACGGCGCGATCCTGCTCGACTTGGAAGCGGTCGCCGAGATCGGCGAACTGCCGCTGTGGGCCGATGACCTCGTGCACCTGCGCTCGCGGGGTCACCGCCTGGTGGCCTATCGCGCGGCCGAGGCGCTGGGCGTGCCGGACGCCGGAGAGCTGTCCGACCTCGACGAAGCGCTGCACGCCGACGACGACGTGCCCCAGCGCGGGTGGCTGACCCGCGACGCCCTGCCCTGGGTGTGGCGTCGAGTTCGCGGGCGCACCGCCGGCGACGGCATCCTCCCCAAGCACGACGGGTACGTCGAGCTGCCCACGCGCGGCGACCGCCAGCGTCAGCGCACGACGTCCTGATCGCCGTCGTGGGTGCCCAGATCACGTGGTCTGGCCGAACGGGCACGGCGTGGACGGTCACGAGGCGTGACCTCGACCAGATCACGTGATCTGGCGACTCAGTACCAGCCGGTGGACTCGGAGTGCGCCCACGCGCCGCACGGGGAGCCGTAGCGGGACTTGATGTAGGACAGGCCCCAGGCGATCTGCGTCGCGGCGTTCGTCCGCCAATCGGGACCAGCGGCGGCCATCTTGTCTCCGGGAAGAGCCTGGGGGATGCCATAGGCACCGCTCCACGGATTCAGAGCGTCCGCTCGCCAGCCGGATTCCCGGTTCCACAGCGACACCAGGCACGAGAACTGATCGTCGCCCCAGCCGTAACCGCCGATCGCACCGCGGGCGTAGTCGCGCGCGGCCCCGGGGCTCATCGTCGGCCCCGCCGGCGCGGTCGACCCGCCGCTGCCGCTGCCGTTGCCGTTGCCGTTGCCGTTGCCGTTGCCAGAGCCGTTGCCTGAGCCGCCCGTCGACCCGCCGCCCC
>NZ_VBUM01000122.1 GCF_005774735.1 Microbacterium sp. 5K110
GATGCCATGATCTCGACCGAGATGGCTCTGGCCCTGCGCGAGGCGGGGCTCGTGTGGCATCCGCGCTCGGGCGACCGGTTCCAGCTGAACGAACCCGAGTTCGAGGCCGATGTGTTCACCGTCAGTGAAATGACGGTGGAGCCGCGGGAGTACCCGACCGGGCGGATCCTCGCGTTCAACGGAACCACCGAGTGGGCGCTGGATTCCGTCGCGACCGAGGACGCGCTCTGGCTGCCGTCGGAGGCGCACCTGCGGGAGTTGCTGCGGTCGTCGTTCCGGTCGTTGCGTCGACTGTCGGACACGTACGAGGTCGAGATCTCGATCACGGGCACCACCCTGGTCTTCGATCACCCCGAACCCGCCGACGCCTACGCGCTCGCCGTGCTGGAGATGCTCCGTCGGCTGCGCTGAGCGCCGCGTCGCCGTACCCCGTGCGGGGGGTGGGGCCGGCGTGTGGGCACCGGTCGCGCGTCAGGTGATCGTGGGCACCGGTTCGGTGTCGGGGATGGGGCTCGCGTCGCGGTGGCGCAGGTCGGGGAAGCCCCGGACGAACAGTGCGGCGACCCCCAGTCCGAGGACGGCGAACGCCGCGGCGGCGACGTACGCCCCCTGCGGCCCGACACCGTCGACGAGGAAGCCGGCGACCGCGGATCCCGCCGCCGCACCGATGAGCTGGCCGGTTCCGATCCAGCCGTACGCCTCGGCGGTCTCGCTGAACCGGACGCTCGCGGAGGTCATCGCGAACATGACGGCCAGAGCGGGGGCGATGCCCGCGCCGGCGACGAGCAGCGTCGCCCCGAGCCACCATGCGTTGAGCGAGACGATCGTGAGGCTGAGGCCGACGGCGACGATCGCGAAGCGACGCGCCATGGCCCACGGGCCGATGGGGATGTGCCCGAACGCGAGGCCGCCCGTGAGGCTGCCGACGGCGAACACGGCCAGGACGAGACCGGCTTCGAGGCCGCCGTGGTCGAACGTCGCCACCACGCCGGCCTCGACGGCCGCGCACGCGCCGATGAGCAGGAACCCGGTCGCGGTCGCGAGGATGACCGGCGGTTTGCGCAGCACCGTGCCCAGCGCCCGACGGCTGCGGGGGATGCGCACGCGCCCGACCTCGGGGCTGAGGATGAACCACGCGCCCCCGCCGAGGAGGATCACGACGATGAGCAGCAGGGCCGGGACGGTGCCCACCTGTGTTCCGACCAGTGTGATGAGCACGGGCGCGAGCACCCAGATGATCTCTTGCAGCGACGCGTCCAGCGAATACAGCGGCGTCAGCTGGGAGGAGTTGACCATCTTGGGGTAGATGGTGCGCACGGCCGACTGGACCGGGGGAGTGGAGAGACCGCCGATGAGGCCCAAGACCATGTAGACCGGCAGCGGCACGACCAGGAGGGCGATGGAGGCGATCGCGGCCGCGCAGATGAGGAGGGTGACCGTCAAGACGCGCCGCATGCCCCAGAGACCCATCCAGCGGCTCGTCACGGGCCCGGCGATGGCCTGGCCGACGCTGGTGGCGGCCAGGACGAGGCCCGCCGCGCCGTATGAGCCGGTGACGTGCTCGATGTGCAGGAGCACCGCGAGGCTGATCATGCCGTTGGGGAACCGCGCCGTCAGCTGAGCGGCGATGATGCGCCCCACGCCCGGGGTTCTGAGAAGTACGCGGTAGCCGGCCACCGCACCACGCTATCCCCTGCCTCCGACACGGGTGACGTCGCCGTCCACGACCGCCGAGTCCGACACGCCGCGACACGCCGGGCGGAGATATCCACCGCCTGTGCGATGTCGGAGCCCCCGTCTAGCGTCCGAGCTGTGGATGGATCGTGGGAGAAGGCACGAGATCCGCGGAACGGCGGGTCTTGATGACATCCAAATGAGGGCTCCGCCTGTGGATGAAATCGTGGACAACCTGTGTTGTACATGGGGAGAGCGGTGGAAAATCACACTCGTGTAACTACTACCCCTTGTGGTTCCCCCCGATGTCCGTCCCCATATGTAGTATTGAGCTCCCGGCCCGCTCCCAGCGGTCGGATGACGATTTTCCAGGGGAGAGAGAGAACGAAATGGCGATCACGGTCTACACCAAGCCGTCTTGCGTCCAGTGCAACGCGACGTACCGCGCACTCGACTCGAAGGGCATCGAGTACAACGTGCTCGACGTCACCGAGGACCCCGCGGCCCTCGAGCAGGTCAAGTCGCTCGGGTACCTGCAGGCCCCCGTCGTCATCACCGACGAGGACCACTGGTCGGGCTTCCGCCCCGACAAGATCGACGAGCTGGCCTCGCGCCTGGCCTGATCCCGGACGGGCTCAGAGGGTTCTCGTGAGCGCTGTCATGTCGGAGACCGAGGCTCCGCTGCTCGTCTACTTCTCGAGCGTGTCGGGCAACACCGCACGTTTCATCGAGAAGCTCGGCAAGCGGGCCGTCCGCATCCCCCTGCGACCGACCGACCCGCCGCTTCACGTCGACGAACCCTTCGTGCTGGTCACCCCCACCTATGGCGGGGGTGTCGGCCGGGGCGTCGAGAAGGGCGCCGTCCCCAAGCAAGTCATCCGCTTCCTGAACGAGGAAAGCAACCGACGGCATATCCGCGGAGTGATCTCCGCAGGCAACACCAACTTCGGCGACGCCTTCTGTCTCGCCGGAGACATCATCAGCCGCAAGTGCTCTGTGCCGCACTTGTATCGCATCGAGGTATTCGGCACACCAGAAGACGTCGAGCGCGTCACCGAAGGATTGGAACAGTGGTGGAAGTAGGGCTGAGCGACGTGGACTTCAAGACCGAGGCGCGGTTCGAAGGGCTGGATTACCACGCCCTGAACGCGATGCTGAACCTGTACGACGCGGACGGCAAGATCCAGTTCGACGCCGACAAGCGGGCGGCGCGGGAGTACTTCCTGCAGCACGTCAACCAGAACACGGTGTTCTTCCACTCCCTGAAGGAGCGTCTCGACTACCTCGTCGAGAAGGAGTACTACGAGCCCAAGGTGCTCGACAAGTACTCGCTGGAGTTCATCCAGGAGCTCAACGACCGTGCCTACGGCAAGAAGTTCCGCTTCGAGACCTTCCTCGGCGCGTTCAAGTACTACACGAGCTACACGCTGAAGACCTTCGACGGCAAGCGCTACCTCGAGCGTTTCGAGGACCGCGTCGTCATGACCGCCCTCGCCCTCGCCGACGGCGACCCCCGCCTCGCGGTGCAGCTCGTCGACGAGATCATCTCCGGTCGCTTCCAGCCCGCCACCCCGACGTTCCTCAACGCCGGCAAGGCGCAGCGCGGCGAGCTCGTGTCCTGCTTCCTGCTGCGTATCGAAGACAACATGGAGTCGATCGCCCGCGGCATCAACTCCGCCCTGCAGCTGTCCAAGCGCGGCGGTGGCGTGGCCCTGCTGCTGTCGAACATCCGCGAGTCGGGCGCCCCGATCAAGCAGATCGAGAACCAGTCCTCGGGCATCATCCCCGTGATGAAGCTCCTCGAAGACAGCTTCAGCTACGCCAACCAGCTCGGAGCCCGCCAGGGTGCCGGTGCGGTGTATCTCAACGCGCACCACCCCGACATCCTGCGCTTCCTCGACACCAAGCGTGAGAACGCCGACGAGAAGATCCGCATCAAGACGCTGTCGCTGGGTGTCGTCATCCCCGACATCACGTTCGAGCTGGCGAAGAACGGCGAGGACATGTACCTCTTCTCGCCGTACGACGTCGAGCGCGTCTACGGCGTGCCCTTCGGCGACGTCTCGGTCACCGAGAAGTACCGCGAGATGGTCGACGACCCGCGCATCAAGAAGACGAAGATCAACGCGCGCGAGTTCTTCCAGACCCTCGCCGAGATCCAGTTCGAGTCGGGCTACCCGTACATCATGTTCGAGGACACGGTGAACAAGGCCAACCCGATCAAGGGTCGGATCAACATGTCCAACCTGTGCTCGGAAATCCTGCAGGTCAACACCCCGACTTCGTACAACGAGGACCTCTCGTACGCCGAGATCGGCAAGGACATCTCCTGCAACCTCGGTTCGATGAACATCGCCCTGGCGATGGACGGCCGCGACCTCGGCCTCACGGTCGAGACCGCGATCCGCGCCCTCACCGCGGTGAGCGACCAGAGCCACATCGCCTCGGTCCGTTCCATCGAAGACGGCAACGACCGGTCGCACGCGATCGGCCTCGGGCAGATGAACCTTCACGGCTACCTCGCTCGCGAGCACGTGCACTACGGCTCCGAAGAGGGCATCGACTTCACGAACATCTACTTCTACACGGTGCTGTTCCACGCCCTCCGGGCCTCGAACCGCCTCGCGATGGAGCGCGGTGTCGCCTTCGACGGGTTCGCCGACTCGACCTACGCGTCGGGGGAGTTCTTCGACAAGTACACCGACCAGGTGTGGGAGCCGCAGACCGCCAAGGTCGCCGAGCTCTTCGCCGGCATCCCCGTGCCCACCCAGGACGACTGGCGCGAGCTCAAGGCATCCGTCCAGCAGCACGGTATCTACAACCAGAACCTGCAGGCCGTCCCGCCGACCGGTTCGATCTCGTACATCAACAACTCCACGAGCTCGATCCACCCGATCGCCTCGAAGATCGAGATCCGCAAGGAAGGCAAGCTCGGCCGCGTCTACTACCCGGCGCCGTTCATGACGAACGAGAACCTGGAGTACTACCAGGACGCGTACGAGATCGGCTACGAGAAGGTCATCGACACGTACGCCGCGGCCACGCAGCACGTCGACCAGGGCCTGTCGCTGACGCTGTTCTTCAAGGACACCGTCACCACGCGCGACATCAACAAGGCCCAGATCTATGCCTGGAAGAAGGGCATCAAGACGATCTACTACATCCGCCTCCGTCAGCTGGCGCTCGAGGGCACCGACATGACCGAGTGCGTCTCGTGCATGCTTTGATCCGCTGATCACGAATTCTTATTGAGGACACCATGGCTGAGAAGCTGCAGTTGCTGAACCACGTTCAGGCCATCAACTGGAACCGCATCCAGGACGACAAGGACCTCGAGGTCTGGAACCGTCTCGTCAACAACTTCTGGCTGCCCGAGAAGGTGCCGCTGTCCAACGACATCCAGTCGTGGAACACGCTGACGCCCGACGAGCAGACGCTGACGATGCGCGTCTTCACGGGTCTGACGCTGCTCGACACGATCCAGGGCACCGTCGGGGCGGTCTCGCTCATCCCCGACGCGATCACCCCGCACGAGGAGGCGGTGTACACCAACATCGCGTTCATGGAGTCGGTGCACGCCAAGAGCTACTCGTCGATCTTCTCGACGCTGTGCTCGACGAAGGAGATCGACGAGGCGTTCCGCTGGTCGACCGAGAACGAGTTCCTTCAGAAGAAGGCGCACATCGTCATGGACTATTACCGTGGCGACGACCCGCTCAAGCGCAAGGTCGCTTCCACGCTGCTGGAGTCGTTCCTGTTCTACTCGGGCTTCTACCTGCCGATGCACTGGTCGAGCCGCGCCAAGCTCACGAACACGGCAGACCTGATCCGCCTGATCATTCGCGACGAGGCCGTGCACGGCTACTACATCGGCTACAAGTTCCAGCGCGGACTGGAGCAGGTCGACCAGGCCCGCCGCGACGAGATCAAGGACTACACGTTCTCGCTGCTGTACGAGCTGTACGACAACGAGGTGCAGTACACGCAGAGCCTGTACGACTCGGTAGGCCTGAGCGAGGACGTCAAGAAGTTCCTCCACTACAACGCCAACAAGGCGCTGATGAACCTCGGCTACGAGGCGATGTTCCCCGCGTCGGTGACGAACGTGAACCCGGCGATCCTGTCGGCCCTGTCGCCCAACGCCGATGAGAACCACGACTTCTTCTCGGGGTCGGGTTCGTCGTACGTCATCGGCAAGGCCGAGGCGACCGAGGACGACGACTGGGACTTCTGACCCGGTGGTGACGAAGGGGCCCCGCGCGAGAGATCGCGCGGGGCCCCTTCGTCTGTGATGCGGCCAGCGACCGCTGGTGCCCAATGGGCGCCGTACCTCTGTGGTGGCCGGGTCGTGCGCAATCCTTCGTGCGCGACCCGAATACCTCTCCGCGCATGGTCGAGGCGACCGGCCTCCCGGGCCGGGATCGCCAGCGGGACGCGGGTCAGGATCAGGTCAGATCGTCGGTGTCGGAATCCGCGTTCGCCTTCACCGAGGCGATCCCGTTCAGAGCGGATGCCTTCGACTCGTAGGCCTCGCTCGACGCGATGACCTGACCGTTGCCCGCCTTGAGTCGGAACCGGAACTTGCCGGCCTTGTCGCTGTACAGCTCGTACTTTCCTGCCATGATTTCTCCCCCATTGGAGTGCCGTCGGACGAGGCCATCATGTCGTCGGGGAGCGGTGTGCGCAACGGGGCATTCAGCCCGGCCACTCCCGCGACTCGAGCCGCTCGATCAACAGCTCGACGGCCGACCCCTCCATGCCGCGCACCCACCGCTGCGTGGACGACGCGCGCGACGACACCGTGCGCCCGCGCTCCCCGCCGGAAAGCCGCACCTCGATCTGACCGCTGGCGACGCTGAGTCCCCGCAGTGCCCCCGCGGCGACCATCGCGGCCAGCGGATCGTGCAGCGCGCAGCGGCGGTCGGGGAAGACGCGGTTCTCGTAGAAGTCCAGATACGCGGGCAGCATCCCGGCCAGCGCCTGCGGCACGGCACCCGGGATCGCTTCGAGGCGCACGAGGTCGGTGGCATCCAAGGTCTGCGTCATCGTGACGTCGAGCGGAACGGCGGTGATGTCCCAGTCCTGCGCGAAGACGACCGCGGCGGACTCGGGGTCGTTGTGGATGTTCGCTTCGGCCCACGCGGTGACGTTGCCGGAGTGGGCGAACGCGCCGCCCATGACGACGAGCCGATGGAACGCGGTGACGCCGGGAGCCTCGGCGTAGGCGGCGAGATTGGTGAGCGGGCCGAGGGCGAGCACCGTGAGATCCGGATTTCGGGAGGCCAGGTGATCGATGAGTTCGACCGCGGCGCGGGTGTCGGGGGAGCGGTCGGCCGCGGCCCACGCGATCCCGCCGACGCCGTCTTCCCCGTGCACGTGCGGAGCGCCGCCGGCGTAGGCGCGGCCGCGGAAGTCGTGCGCGCCCACGGCGACGGGGATGTCGTGGACACCGGCGAGCTCGAACAGCGACAGGGTGTTGGCGGCGGCGCGGGCGGCATCCGTGTTCCCGGAGACGGTCGTGACACCCACGATCTCGACGGTGGGCTCTGCGAGCAGGTACGCGAGGGCGAGCGCGTCGTCGATGCCGGTGTCGCAGTCGACGAGGATCGGGCGGCGGGTCATCGGGTCACCCCGTAGGTGTCGAGCGGCTCGAGCGCGGGCTGCGAGGCGTCGTCGGCGACGGCGGCGGCACCCACGGCGCACGCGCGGGCCAGCGCCGCGGTCTCGTCGTCTCCGCGGAGAAGGCCCACCACCAGCGCGGCGCAGAACGCGTCGCCGGCGCCCACGGTGTTGCGCACCGTCGTGGTCACCCCCGGCGCTTCGGCGACGAGCGTGCCGTGGCGGTACAGCCGCGCCCCCACGGCGCCGAGAGTGACGCACAGCAGCGGAGCATCGTGCACTTCGGGGAGCTGCGCGTACTCGGTCTCGTTCACGATGACGAGGTCGCAGCGATCGATCACGCCGTGGGGGAG
>NZ_VBUM01000123.1 GCF_005774735.1 Microbacterium sp. 5K110
GTCCGAGCCTAGTACGACGGATGCCGTCGTCACAGGATTAGGGAGTGGGAGAGACCGCGGGGTCGGGGAGCACGGGGCCGCTCGGCGTCGGGCTCGGCGTGTCGACGACGGTCGGCTCGGGCGCGGGTGCGCCGGGACCGGCGACGAAGTAGACGGTCTGCAGACCGATCGCCGCACCGATCACCACGAGCCCGACCACGAGGGCCAGCACGTTGTCGCGCAGGCGGCGCCGACCCTGACGGCGGTGGAGGTCTTGACGGGCCTGGTACGCCCGCGCCCGCTCACGCTGCTCGCGGCTCTGCCGAGCCTTGCCACCCGTCGCCACATCGACTCCTTCTCACCGTCCGCGAACCGCCCCCGATCCTACGCACCGCCCGCAGCGCCCCACAAAGGCAGGCACACCCCGTGTCGGCGGGCGCGATTAGCCTGGATCGGTGACCAGTGCTTCCGCCCTCTTCCAGGGCCAGACCCCGCTCGCCGTGCGGATGCGTCCGACGAGCCTCGACGAGGTCGCCGGTCAGGGACACCTGCTGCGCCCGGGCTCACCCCTGGTCACCCTCGCCGGCGCCGACTCCTCGGCATCCGTCTCGGCCGTCTCGGTGATCCTGTGGGGACCTCCGGGCACCGGTAAGACGACGCTCGCGCAGGCGATCGCACGATCGTCGGGACGCCGTTTCGTCGAGCTGTCGGCGATCACCGCGGGCGTGAAGGACGTCCGCGAGGTCATGCAAGAGGCGCTCACTCAACGCGACCTCTACGGTCAATCGACGATCCTCTTCCTCGACGAGATCCACCGCTTCACCAAGGCCCAGCAGGACGCTCTGCTTCCGGGCGTCGAGAACGGGTGGGTGGTCCTCATCGCCGCCACCACCGAGAACCCCTCGTTCTCGGTGATCTCGCCGCTGCTCTCGCGCTCGCTGCTGCTGACGCTGCGCCCGCTCGGCGACGACGACCTCGGCGCTCTCGTCGATCGCGCGGTGACCGATCCGCGCGGACTCGCCGGCGCTGTCGTGCTCAGCACCGAGGCCCGATCAGCCCTCGTGCGCCTGGCCTCGGGCGACGCGCGCCGCGCCCTCACGGCCCTCGAGGCCGCGGCATCCGTCGCTGCCGACGACGCCACCCGCGACGACGTGCCCCACCCTGACGGCACGGACGACGACACCGACGGTCCCGAAGACGCGGATGCCGATGATGCGGACGCCGAGACCGCGCCGGACGGCGACGAGCGCCCCGTCATCACCGGCGACCACATCGCCCAAGCCGTCGACCGCGCGCTGCTGCGGTACGACCGGCAGGGCGACGAGCATTACGACGTCATCAGCGCCTTCATCAAGTCGGTGCGCGGCTCCGATGTCGACGCCGCGGTCCACTACCTCGCCCGCATGATCGAGGCGGGGGAGGACCCGCGGTTCATCGCTCGACGACTGGTCATCTCCGCCGCCGAGGACATCGGTCTCGCCGATCCGCAGGCACTGCAGATCGCCGTCGCCGCGGCGGATGCCGTGGCCTTCATCGGCATGCCCGAGGGACGTATCCCGCTGGCCGAGGCGACGGTGTACCTCGCGACCACGGCCAAATCCAACGCCGCCTACAACGCGATCAACGCCGCGATCGCCGATGTCCGCGCCGGCGGGTTCGGGCGTGTGCCGCTGCACCTGCGCGACGCGCACTACCCCGGAGCCAAGCGGTTGGGGCACGGCAAGGGCTACAAGTACGCGCACGACAGCGACATCGGCATCGTCGCGCAGCAGTATCTGCCCGACGAACTGCGCGGACGGCAGTACTACCAGCCGACTTCGCACGGCGCCGAACGGGACGTCTCGGCGCGACTGGAGAAGATCCGCCGCATCCTCGACGGCGGGTGAAATCGAGGGACGTCGCGTCAGCGAACCGGAACGGCCGTGCGACGCTGTCGCGGTGACCGCCGTCCTGCTCGCCGCCGCCGCCGTGATCGTCCTCGATGTGTACGCCGTCGTGCTGGTCGTCCTGCGAGCGAAGGTCTACCGGGTCGCGCTCTACCGGCCGATGCTCCTGAACATCGGCCTGTCGGCCCTGCCGGTCGTGACGGCGCTCGGAGTCTGCGGCGGACTGGCCGTGTTGGCACCGATCCTCGCCCACCTCGTCGACATCGGCCCCGATGCGCGGTCCGTCGTCGTGACGGCGTACCTCGTGGCGGCCACCGGCGTGTGGCTTCTCCTGT
Organism: Microbacterium sp. 5K110; assembly: GCF_005774735.1. Classification (GTDB taxonomy): domain Bacteria; phylum Actinomycetota; class Actinomycetes; order Actinomycetales; family Microbacteriaceae; genus Microbacterium. Next base: position 2,201 of record NZ_VBUM01000123.1, read on the forward strand.
TCCCCAACTCGGTCTACCTGATCACCGAGCTGAACTTCAGCCACCGCACGGCGACCTCTCCGGTCCCGCTCTGGTACGACATCATTCAGACGCTGGTGCTCACGCTCTCAGGGATCGGCAATGCGATCCTGAGCCTCGGCATCCTGCAGACCCTTCTCGTCGTCTTCGAGGACCGCCCCGACGCGAGTCTTCCGGCAACCGGGTGGGTCTTCGCCGGCGTCGTCATCGTGCTGGGAGCCGTCGGCGTGTACCTCGGCCGCTATCTGCGCGTCAACAGCTGGGATGTCCGGCATCCCGTGACTCTGCTGCGGAAGCTCACGGCCCATCTGCGCCAGCCGGGCACGGCGCTGGAGGCGAGCGCCTTCGTCATCACCCACGCGCTCCTCATCGGGCTGCTTTACGTGCCCCTGTTCTCGATCACCTGGACCTCCTTCGCGGCGACCGCCGTCTGATAGACTGCATCGGTTCGAAACAGTGTTTTCGGGCATCCCCTCTCTTCTTCACCGACCTTCCGGCATGCCCCGGCGTGCAGTCCGGACAGGGCGAAGAGAGCGTGATACGTCCGTGAGCCGCGAAAGGCGCGGCCACGTCATCGGAAGGAGTACTTCGTGGCAACGAAGTCCCAGGACCGCCGCAAGGTCCGTCTGTCGCGCGCCCTCGGCGTCGCGCTCACCCCGAAGGCCGCCCGCTACCTCGAGAAGCGTCCCTACGCTCCCGGCGAGCACGGCCGCACCAAGCGCAAGGCCGACAGCGACTACGCCGTCCGTCTGCGCGAGAAGCAGCGTCTGCGCGAGCAGTACGGCATCCGCGAGAAGCAGCTGCGCATCGCGTTCAACGAGGCCCGCCGCACCGACGGCCTGACCGGTGAGAACCTGGTCGAGCTGCTCGAGATGCGTCTGGACGCCCTGGTCGTGCGTTCGGGCTTCGCCCGCACCACCGCCCAGGCCCGCCAGCTCGTCGTGCACCGCCACATCCTGGTCGACGGCCAGCTCGTGGACCGCCCGTCGTTCCGCGTCAAGCCGGGTCAGCTCATCCACGTCAAGACCAAGAGCGAAGGCCTCGAGCCCTTCCAGGTCGCGGCCGCCGGTGGGCACGCCGAGGTTCTGCCCCCCGTTCCGGGCTACCTCGAGGTCGACCTCGCGACTCTGCAGGCGAAGCTCGTGCGTCGCCCCAAGCGCGCCGAAGTGCCCGTCACCTGTGACGTGCAGCTCGTCGTCGAGTACTATGCCGCTCGCTGAGTCCCAGACTCACGAGCCGAAGGGCGCCGGGTTCTCCCGGCGCCCTTCGTCGTTTCGCTGCGGCACAACTCCGGCACCATCGGCACCCGAACAGCCGCGGCACGTCCGAAACGGCATCCCTGCAGGAGTTCTGCGCGCCAAGAACGGCCACGGATGCCGGGGCGAGCGGCATCCGCCCCGTCGAGCACGCGCGACACAGGGCCTGTCGCCTACGATGAAGGGATGCCGCGCCCGCGGCGCTTGCTCGAGGAAGAAGTGGTGATCGTGAGAAGCCTCGTCTGGTTCGTATTGGGCATCGCCGGAGGCTTCGTCGCCGCCCACCTGGTCAACAAAGACCCCCGCGGCCAAGAGCTGCTCGCCCAGGTCGACTCCCGCATCGGCGAGTTCGCCGACCGCATGAGCGAGGCCTACCACGAGCAGGAGACGCGCCTGTCCGAGATCCTCGACGACGCCAAGGGCGTCGCCGCGTCCGCCGTCGACGCGACCGCCGACGCCGCGGGCTCCGCCGCCGCCGCGGCCAAGAACGCCGTCTCCACCGACTGACCTCCCGGCATCCGGCCCCGCCCGCCGGGGGAGGATCCGCACGCCCACGGAAAGATCCGACATGAAAACCGCCGAGATCGCTCAGCGCTTCCTCGACTACTTCGAGAAGAAGAACCACACCATCGTGCCGTCGGCCTCGCTCGTCACGGACGACCCGGCCCTGCTGTTCACGGTGGCCGGCATGGTGCCGTTCATCCCCTACCTCAGCGGCGTCGTGCCCCCGCCCTACCCCCGCGCCGCCGACGTGCAGAAGTGCATCCGTACCAACGACATCGAAGAAGTGGGCAAGACCCCGCGTCACGGCACCTTCTTCCAGATGCTGGGCAACTGGTCGTTCGGCGACTACTTCAAAGAGGACGCGATCCGCTACGCGTGGGAGCTGCTGACCTCGCCCGAGGAGGACGGCGGCCTGGCCTTCGACCCGAAGGACCTCTGGGTCACCGTCTACGAAGAAGACGACGAAGCGCACGACCTCTGGCTGCGCCTGACCGACCTGCCCGAGGAGCGCATCCAGCGTCTCGGCAAGGACACCAACTACTGGTCGACCGGGCTCCCGGGCCCCGCGGGTCCGTGCTCCGAGATCTTCTTCGATCGCGGTCCGGCGTACGGCATCGACGGGGGACCGGCGACCGACGACGACCGCTACGTCGAGATCTGGAACCTCGTGTTCATGCAGTACGAGATCACGAACGTGCGGTCGAAGTACGACTTCGACATCGTCGGCGAGCTGCCGGCGAAGAACATCGACACCGGCATGGGCCTGGAGCGCATCGCGTTCATCAAGCAGGGCGTCGACAACATGTACGAGACCGACCAGGTGCGCCCGGTCCTCGACCTGGCGGCGAAGCTCGCGGGCAAGTCCTACGGCGCCGAGGCGCACGAGGACGACGTGCGGCTCCGCATCGTCGCCGACCACGTGCGCTCCTCGCTCATGCTGCTCGCCGACGGTGTGACGCCCTCGAACGAGGGCCGCGGCTACATCCTGCGCCGCATCATGCGCCGCGCCATCCGGTCGATGCGCCTGCTCGGCGTCGAGGGCCCGACCTTCCCCGAGTTGTTCGCCGCCTCGCGTGACGCGATGAAAGAGTCGTACCCCGAGGTCGAAGCCGACTACGCCCGACTCTCGGCGTACGCCATCGCCGAGGAGCAGACGTTCCTGCGCACTCTCGCGGCCGGGTCGGCGATCCTGGACCAATCGGTGGCGGATGCCAAGAGCGGCGGCACCACGACCCTCTCCGGGTCCGAGGCCTTCCTGCTGCACGACACCTACGGCTTCCCGATCGACCTCACGCTCGAGATCGCCGAAGAGGCGGGTCTGAGCGTGGACCGCGGCGCCTTCGACACCCTCATGCAGGAGCAGCGCTCCCGCGCCAAGGCCGACGCCCGCGCGCGCAAGGGTGCGATCGCCGACCAGAGCGCGTACCGCGAGTTCCGGGCCAAGGGCGAGACGGTCTTCACCGGCTACACCGACCTCGAGACCGAGTCGAAGGTGCTCGGCATCCTCGTCGAGGGCCGCGCCACCGATCGGGCGTCGCAGGGACAGATCGCCGAGGTCATCCTCGCCGAGACCGCGCTGTACGCCGAGTCCGGCGGCCAGGTGGCCGACAAGGGCCTCATCGTGGGCCCGGGCTACGAGCTCGAGGTCCTCGACGTGCAGCGCCCCGTACCGGGCTTGATCAGCCACACCGTCGAGGTCACCACCGGCGAAGTGTCGGTCGATGCTCTGGCGACGACGGTCGTCGACGCACTGAACCGCCACTCCGCTCAGCAGGCGCACTCGGCCACGCACCTCGTCCACGCGGCGATCCGCGACACCCTGGGCAAGACGGCGACGCAGACCGGGTCGCTCAACCGCGCCGGGTACATGCGCTTCGACTTCAGCTGGGGTGCGGCGCTCTCGCCCGAGACCCGCACCGAGATCGAGGACATCGCCAACAACGCCGTGCGCGACAACCTCGAGGTCACCACGCGCGTACTCTCGCTCGATGAGGCCAAGGCCGCCGGAGCGATGGCCCTGTTCGGTGAGAAGTACGGCGACACCGTGCGAATGGTCGACATCGGCGGGCCCTGGTCGCGCGAGCTCTGCGGCGGCACCCACGTCGCCCGCAGCGCCGAGATCGGCCTGGTCAACCTCGTCGGAGAGCAGTCGGTGGGCGCGTCCAACCGCCGCGTCGAAGCTCTCGTCGGGCTCGACGCGTTCCGCGACCTCGCCGCCGAGCGCGCGATCGTGTCGCAGCTCTCGACATCACTGAAGACCCCGCGGGAGCAGCTGACCACCCGTATCGCGGAGCTCGCGGCGAGCCTCAAGGCCGCCGAGAAGAAGATCGCGGCGTTCGAGGCGCGCGCCCTGTCCGACCGTCTGCCGCAGCTCGTGGAGTCGGCGACGGCCGTGGGCAGCGTGCGGGTCGTCGCGCAGTCGCTCGGCGAAGGCTCCGCGGCCGACGACGTGCGTTCGCTCGCTCTGCAGGTGCGCGATCGCCTCGGGTCGGACCCCGCGGTCGTCGCCCTCGGCAGCGTGTCCGGCGGTCGTGCGACCGTGGTCGTCGTGACCAACCCCGCGGCACGTGAACGCGGCCTCGCCGCGGGCGCGCTGGCCAAGGCTGCGGCCGGCATCCTCGGCGGCGGTGGCGGCGGCAAGCCGGACGTCGCGCAGGGCGGCGGAACGGATTCTGCGGCCCTGCCGCAGGCGCTCGAGGGCATCGTCGCGGACGTGCGGGCGACCACGGCGTGACGGGGTTCCGCCGAGGCATCCGACTGGGCATCGATGTCGGCCGCGCCCGTGTCGGCGTCGCCCGGTCGGATCCCGACGGTCTGCTCGCGGTGCCGGTCGAGACGGTTCCCCGCAAGGGCGAGCCCGTGCGACGGATCGCCGCCCTCGCCGCCGAGTACGAGGCACTCGAGATCCTCGTCGGACTCCCGCTGAACCTCCGCGGCGAGGACACCCCCTCCACGACGGACGCCCGCCGATTCGCCGCGGAGCTGGCCGGGGCCGTGGCGGTGACCGTCCGCCTCGTGGACGAGCGGCTGAGCACGGTGTCAGCGCACGACGTGCTGCGTCAAGCAGGGCGCTCCCAGCGGGATTCTCGTAGCATTGTGGACCAAGTCGCCGCTGTGGTCCTGCTGCAGCAGGCGCTCGACGTGGAGCGAAAGTCCGGCGACCCGGCCGGACCCGCCGTAGCACCGGGACAGGAGCCCGCCTGATATGCCCGAGAACGACCCCTCCGATCCGTTCGCCCAGCTGTACCGTCGCCTGCCCGACCCGCGCGCGGGAGCAGCGGATGCCACGGCACGCGGCGACGGGACCCCCGGGGACGCCGAGGCCGACCCGCCCGCGCCGTCGTCGCGACGTGCCGCACGCGAAGCCCGCCGGGCCCAGACCGCACCGACCGAGACGACCTCCGCGGTCCCGGAAACGGATGCCGTGAGCGAGCGCGCGGCCGCGCCCGAGGCCGACGCGGTCCCCGCGCCCGTCGTCGCCCCGCCCACGCAGCCCGCGCCCGCTCCGGCAC
>NZ_VBUM01000124.1 GCF_005774735.1 Microbacterium sp. 5K110
CCCCCACCCACGCGGCGCGGTCCGCGCCCACGAGGTCGCGGAGGTACGCCCCGTCGTCGGTGACGGCGAGACCGACGTCGTCCGAGCCGAAGCGCGACACGGTCGAGGCGAGCCACTCCTCGGGCTGGCGGTCGGTCTCGGGCTCGATTCCGCGGAGCGCGGCGATGCGGTCGCCTCCGCGATAGAAGTGCTGCACGGGACGGGGCGGCAACAGGACGGGCTTCACCGGGGGGCTCCGATCGGGTGGGGCGACGCGGCGACGATGCCGGCCGCTTCCACATCTACACCATGACCGTTCATGTCCAGCGGTCGACGCCGCCCCAGCCGCCCACCCAGGACTCCAGGTGCGGCTCGTCGCGGAGGACGTGGACCCCGGATGCCACGATCTCGCCGGTCGTGAAACCGACGGCGGCACCCCAGCGCTCCGCGCGGCGACGGGCGCGACGCGCGACCGCGGCACCGATCCGTGCGCCGTCCGCGGCGTGCACGTCGAGCCGGCCCTCCTCGCCCTGACCGAGCGCGGCGAGGCGCTCGCTCAGCCCGGCGGCGTCCTCCACGAGCACCGGACGGTCGAGGCGCCACACGACGCGCGCGTCGGGGATCGCGCCGGAGCGCACGCGGGGATCGGCGGCGAGGGCGGGGGTCGACGGCGGGGCGTCGAGCACGACGACGGCACGGGGGAAAGCCGCGAGCACGGAGTCGACCGTGAGGAAGATCGCCGCCTCGGGGTGCTCCCCGGCGAGGTGCACGACGAGATCGGGCGCGGCGGGGAGCAGCCCCCGCCCGGCCGAGCCCGCCACGGGGATGTCGACCGAGAGACGCAGCGTCTGGCGGTTGCCCTCGCGGACCCGGTCGACGTCGCGACCCGACCAGTCGGGGCCGTCGTGCCACGCCACCGCCGCGGGAACGTGGGCGAGCACGGCCCCGGCCTGCCACGCCCGATGCACCCACTCCCAGTCCTCGCCGCCGTACTCCGTATACGACTCGTCGAAGCCGCCGACCTCGTCGAAGAGGCGGCGGGAGCACGCCGAGACCGCCCCGATCACGAAACGGTACGAGCGGTCGTCGGCGCGCAAGAGGTCGCCGGTGCGCGCGTACTCCTCGCGCAGCCACGCCGGTTCGGGCAGCTCGCGCGGCGGTCCCGCGTCGGCGACGGGCACCTCCGGGCCGAGACCGGCGAGGTCGGCGTGCCGTCGCCGCCCCACGGTCACGGCCTCGGGCAGCAGCGCCGGCAAGCGCGCGAGGGCCCGCACGTATCCCGGTTCGGGGGTCGTGTCGGCATCCAGGAAGCACAGGACGTCGCCGGTGCTCGCGGCGACGCCGAGGTTGCGCGCGGCGGCGGCGCGGAAACCGCGGTCGGCCTGGCGGACGAGCCGCACCCCCTCGGGGACGACCGGCGCCTCGGGCGAACCGTCGTCGGCGACCACGATCTCGAGCCGATCGGCGGGGTGGTCCTGCGCGCGCAGCGCCGCGAGAGTGCGGGCGAGCTCCTCGGGCTGGTCGTAGTGCGTGACGACGACGCTCACGCGCGGCGGCTCCGGTTCCCGTTCCGCGACGAGGTCCCACCGGTTGCCCACGACCCACGGGGCGTCGGGGGCGGGCAGCGCCGCCCACCAGCCCAGGTACGCGCGGGCGACGTCGGCGGGGCCGACGGGGACGGGATGGATGCCGTGCCACGTGGCAACCGGATCCCCGAGGGATTCGCCCACGGCGGCGGCGAGCTCGTCGGGCTCGACGGGGCGCAGGGTTCCCGGTCGCAGGGCGTCCATCTCGTCGACGTAGCGGTTGCGCACGGCCAGCGGCCGGCGGCCCCAGCCGATCCACGAGGTCAGCGACCCCGACGCCGAGACGTGCCGGTGCGCGATCACCGGCACCGCGACGGCGCGGGCGCGCTCTGCCATCTCGGCATCGTCGAGCCAACCGGTGACCTCGACGTCGACCCCGACGTCGGCGGCGCGGCGCACGAACGCGTCGAGGTCGGCGGCGTGTCCCTCCGACGCTCGCCCCAGCACCGTGAGGCGCCCGACGCCCGCGGCCACGGTGGCGGCGAGCGCCTCGTCGTGGCCCTTGCCCGGGTAGAAGTAGCCGAGCACCCCCACGGCGCCGTCGGGACGGGGGCGGTCGGTCGCGGCGGGGGATTCCGCGGGGAGCGGCACGACCTCGACCGGCCCGTGCCACACGTCCTCTTCGGCCAGCAGCGCTCGCTCGTGGGCGCTGTTCACGGCGACGGCGTGCGCGGCCCGGGCGACGGCGGCGTAGAACGCGCGGCGGCGCGGGCGGTTGCGCTCCCCGTCCGAGGCCTGCGGCACGTCGTGCAAGGTGACCGTGAGCGGATGCCGCCGGGCCAGGGCTGTCAGCCGCTCGGTCGCCTCCTCGGGCGAGGCGCCCCACATCTTGTCGGTGACGTGGACATGCAGCGGCGTCCCGGCGGTGAGCGCGGGCAGCGCGTCGGGCGTGAGCGTCCGCACCGACGGGTCCAGCGCACGCACCTCGGCCGCGACCGCGCGGGCGTACGCGGCGACACCGTGCGGGCCCGGGGGCGTGAGCAGGACAGGCACCACGCTCATGCGGCTCGCCACCGGCGCACGAGCGGTGCGAGACGCTCCACCGCCGCCGCGACGAACCCGGGGTGCGCGGCGTACCACCGGCGATGCGCCTCGGCGACGACCTCGGCCTCGACCCGCTCGCCGCCGACGATCCAGTCGCGTCGGGGCTCGGCATCCAGGTCCCACGCGTCCACGACCCACGGTTCGAGCGGGGCCTGCACACCGGCGAGGATCGGACGGCCCGGGTCGACCGCGGTCCCGGGGGCACCGAGCGCGGCGACGACCCGCTCCCCGAGCGGCAGGAAGACGGCGTTGCCCGGGTGGTTGACCGTGCGGGCCAGATCGGCGACGACCGGGGCGTAGAGATCGGATGCCACGACATCGACGCCGAGGCCCTCGCGGCGCCGCAGCTCGGACACGGAGTCCGCGGCGACGGCGCGCACGACCTCCGGGGGAAGGCCGGCCGCGACGGGGAGTCCCGCGGCCTCGGCGATCAGCCGGACGTCGTGATACGCGACGAGGGGCGGATCCTCGTCGACGCCGGGAACGCGGATCGCCGCCTGGAAGGGGTGCAGACCGCCGTAGCGCAGCGACGGCACGACGACCGTCCGCGCGCCGTCGGGGAGGACCTCCCGCAGCTGGGCGGTGCCGAGGGGCAGCCCTCGATAGTCGTCGCGGATCGGCTGCACGACCAGAAAGGCCGCTCCGGCCAGCAAGCGGTGCAGACGCTCCGCGTCGGCGGCATCCATCTCGTGCACGGCGGGGATTCGGACGGCCGGGTGGTCGCCGCTCGAGACGACGAGCCGGATCGACTCCGCCTGGCAGTTGCCCACGACGACGCCGTAACCGGACGGCGGAACGGCATCGCCGAAGAACTCGGCGTAGTGCCGTCGACGCGCTATCACCGCCGCGGCGTCGTCCGCAAGGCTTGTCGACCCGTCCTCACTGCCACGCATGATGTGAAGGTACGCCGTCGGTGCTCTCGTCTCCCCAACCGCCCGGTTGCCTTGCGATGCCCGTGTCGATGCGATACGCGTCACCACCGCCCGCCCGCCAGGAGGCCCCCGATAAACACCGTCCCCTCTCGCCGTATCCGCGTCGCCGCCGTGCCCGCGAGCCACCCGTACGTGCGCGCCGTGACCGACGAACGCTCCGTAGACCTGCGCCCCGATCCCCCGGTGCCCGGTGCGGCCCCCGGTCAGTGGTGGCCGCCGCAAGTGCTGCTGCCGGCCTGGCTCGAGGCGCACGCGGGCGAGATCGACCTCGTGCACCTGCACTTCGGCAGCGAGTCGTATTCCGCCGACGACCTCGCCGCGACCGTGGACACCCTGCAGCGCCTCGGGCTCCCGCTCGTCTACACGGTGCACGACCTCGAGAACCCCCAGCTGAGCGCCCAGGACGCGCATCGCGCGGCCCTCGCGGTGCTCATCGCGGGTGCGGACGAGCTGATCACCCTGACTCCCTCGACCGCGGCCGAGGTGGAACGCGACTATGGACGCGCGAGCGACGTCATCGCGCACCCCACTCTCGTCGAGGACGGCGCGTTGCCCTTCGGGCGCCCCTCGACCGCGACGCGCGTCGGCGTGCACCTGCGCGACCTCCGGCCCAACATCGACGGCGTCGCCATGACGGCGACCCTCGTGCGCGCCGTCGCCGACCTCCGCGCGCAAGGAGCGGCTGTCGAAGCCGTGGTGCGCATGAACGAGAACGTGCGCGACGCCGACGCCGCGGCATCCATCGACGCCCTCGCCCGCACCGCCGACGGCGTGCGCCTCGAGCGGGCGGCGCGGCTCGACGACGACGCCCTCGCCGCCTGGATCGCCGACCTCGACGTGTGCCTGCTGCCGTACACGCACGGCACCCACTCGGGGTGGGCCGAGCTCTGCTACGACCTCGCCGTCCCCGTCGCCGGCACCCGCGTCGGCCACGTCGGCTCCCAGCACCCCGGCGACTTCCATACGTACGGTCTCGGCGACCCGGTGTCGCTCGAGCGGGCGATCGTGGATGCCACGGCCCCGGCGTGGTCCGTCCCGGGATCCGCGGCGCGCGCCGCCGAGGTCGCCCGGCGTCGGACAGAGCGTCGGGAGGAGCGCGAGCGGGTGCGCCAGGCCCACGTCGCGCTGTACCGCCGGTCGTTGCGGACGGAGAGCGCGGCGTGATCCGGGGGCTGCGACAGATGCGCGTGCTCGTGGTGGCGCCCTCGCGCTATCCCCTGCGCCAACCCCACGCGGGCGGCCTGGAGGCCACGGTGTGGGACCGCGTCAGCTGGCTGCGCGCCCGCGGGCACGAGGTCACGCTGTGCGCCGCGGAGGGCTCGGACTTCCTCGGCGACGCCCCGGAGTTCGCGCTGCCCGCACCCGAATGGTCGCGGGTCGAGGACGCCTCGGACACCCAGTACCCGGCCGGGTACGCGGCGGCGACGGAGGCCGCCCACGAGGCCGCGTTCGATCGTCTGCGTGCCGAGCGGCACCGCTTCGACGTCATCGACAACCACAGCCTGCATCCCGCCCCGATCCGGTGGAGCCGGGATGCCGACATCCCGGTCGTGACGACCCTGCACACGCCCCCGCTCGAACCGCTGCTCGAAGCGGCCGCATACGCCCGCGGAAGCGCGCACCGTTTCGTCGCGGTGAGCCAGGCGACCGCACGCGCGTGGTCGGCGGAGGGCGTGGATTCGTTCGTCTTCCCCAACGGCGTCGACACCGATCGCTGGGTCCGCGGGCCCGGGGGACGCCGATGGGTCTGGTCGGGACGCCTCGTCCCCGAGAAGGCACCGCACCTCGCGATCGAGGCGGCGCGGACCGCGGGTGCCGAGATCGTCGTGGCGGGGCGGATCGGCGACGTCGACTACTTCCAGCAAGAGGTCGCCCCGCGGTTGGGCCCGCACGCGCGGTACGTCGGGGCCCTGCACCAGGATGCCCTGTGCCGCTTGGTCGGCGAATCGGCGGTCGCCCTCGTGACGCCGATGTGGGAGGAACCGTTCGGACTCGTCATCGCCGAGGCCCTGGCCACCGGTACGCCGGTCGCCGCCTTCGACATCGGCGGGGTATCGGAGGTGCTGGCCGGCATGCCCGGCACGGCCGCGGTCATGCCCGGCGATGTCACCGCCCTCGCGCACGCTGCGCGTGACCTTGCCCGGCAGGGCGAGCGGGAACCCCTGATCCGCGTGTGGACGCGCCGCGCAGCGGTGCGCGAGCACGCGCTGAGTCGCCGCTACCGCGAGATCGAGCGCGTGCTGACCCACACCGCGCAGCAGGTCGCCCCGCGCTCCGTCCCGGCGGTGTCGTGGTGATCGGCTGGTACGTGCACCACCACGGCTACGGTCACGTCGCGCGGTTCCGCGCCGTGCAGCCGCACCTGCGCGCGCGGGTGCGGGTGTTCTCGTCGCTCCCCCGGCCCGACGGGCTGGACGGCGGTGTCGAGTGGATCGTGCTGCCGGGCGACGCCGACACCGTCGAACGCGCGGACGGCACCGTGTGCAACCCCCGCGACGCCGACCCGACCGTGCGCGGCGCGCTGCACTGGGCACCGCACGACCATCCCGGGCATCGCGCCCGGCTCGCGCGCATCGCGGCGCACGCCGAGGATCTGCGGGTGTTCGTCACCGACGTGAGCGCCGAGGTGGTGGCGTTCACGCGGCTCCTGGGTCTGCGCACGGTCGCGGTGACGCAGCCCGGCGAGCGCACCGACCCGGCGCATTCCCTCGCCTACGACCTGGCGGACCGCATCCTCGCCCCGTGGGCGCACGGTGCCGTTCCGGCCGGCGCCCTCTCGCCGCGGACCGACCGGGTGGTGTGGACCGGCGGAATCTCGCGACACGACGGGCGGGTCGCGGATGCCGCGGACGCCGAGCGTTCCGTGCTCTTCCTCGGTCGTGCGCTCGACGACGACGTGCGCCGCGCGGCGGAGCAGCAGCTCGCCGCCGCGGGGTGGCGCACACGCGCGATCGGTCACGACGCCGCTTCGCGGGTCGACGACCCCTGGCCGCTGCTGACCTCGCACACCGTCGTGGTCAGCGCCGCGGGCCAGAACAGCGTCGCCGACCTCGCCGCAGCGGGGGCGCGCGCGGTCGTCGTCGCCCAGGACCGCCCCTTCGACGAGCAGCGCCACACCGCGTGCGCGCTGCACCGGTGGAACCTCGCCCGCGTCGCCCCCGAGGGCGTCGATGCCGCCGGTGTCGTGGCGCTCGTCGAGGCGGCCGCGGGCGACGAACCGGACTGGTCGCGGTGGCAGGTGGCCGGTGCCGCCGAACGCGCGGCCGAAGCCGTCGAGGCGATGCTGCCGTGAGGATCGCTGTCCTCACCGTCGCCTCGGACGCCCGACGCGAACACCTCGAGCGTCAGCGCGCCGTGCTGGCGGAGGTCGCGCCCGACGTGGAGCGCGTGGAGGTGTGGCTCGACGCGGCGCCGCCCACCGGCATCCCGGATGCCGGGACGCAGACGCGGCACGTACCGCCCGGCCCGCACGGGCTGCGGGTGGGGGCGGGACGCAACACCGCCGCCGCGGCCGCGATCGCCGCGGGCGCCGAGCTGCTGGTCTTCCTCGACGTGGACTGCTTGCCGGGGGCCGACCTCGTCGCGCGGTACATCGACGCCGCCACCGCGCACCCCGACGCGCTGCTGGCCGGGCCGGTGACGTACCTCGCGAGCGTGCAGCGCCCCGAGGTCGCCGACCTTCCCTTCGTCACGCGCCCGCACCGGGCCCGCC
>NZ_VBUM01000125.1 GCF_005774735.1 Microbacterium sp. 5K110
CCGCACATGACAATGTTGCGCGGGGTCTGCCAGCGAACATTCAGCTTCGCTACCATGTGAGTCGCACCGCACGCGCGGATGTCGCGTCGTGCACCTCCTGGAAGGGAACTCACATGGGTGACTCTTATTACTACGGGGACGACGGGGGCGGCTTCGCCGCGTTCGCCTTCTTCCTCGTCTTTCTTCCCGTCCTGCTGATCATCGCGCTGGCGGGGTACATCATCTCGTCCTTCCTGCTGATGAAGATCTTCGAGAAGGCCGGAGTGGAGGGGAAGTGGCGCGCGTGGGTGCCCGTCTACAACGCCCTCGTCGCGGCGAAACTGGGTGATCTGTCACCGTGGGCCTACCTGATCGCGGTCGTCGCCTCCAGCGTGCTCGCGGGGATCCCGGTCATCGGATGGATCATCAGCCTCGTCGGCGTGGCCGCCGCGGTGATGTTCTCCTACCGTCTGGGCCTGAAGTTCGGCAAGGACTGGCCGTACCTGCTGCTCTGGCTGATCCCCGGCATCGGATACCTCATCTGGCTCGGCATCCTGGCCTTCGGCTCGTCGCCGTGGAACCCCGCGATCCGTCCCTCGCCGTGGGCGACCTCGTTCCTTGCGGACAAGACGGTCTGGAGCGGGATCCCGGTGCAGCCCGATCAGCAGTTGCAGGGACCGCCTGCGGCCACGGCCGGCGGTTACGCTCCGCCCGCGCAGCCGTACGCGCCTCCGGCCCAGCCCTCCACCCCGCCGCAGACGCCCCCGGCCGGCGGCGCGACGCCGCCTCCGCCGGCACCGCCGGCCGGCCCCACGCCGCCGCCTGCCGGTCCGCAGGCCTGAACGCGAGCGACGAGCTCCCCGCCCCGCGGGGAGCTCGTCGTCGTTCGCGCCCGTGCGCCGCGCCTGTCGGATCGAAGAGCCCGGCCTGGGCGTCTACTAGGATGGCAGGGCCGTGCGCTTCCGCCGGCGAAGCTGTCGGCCTACCGGAGGATCTGTCGTGCCCGAGGTGACCACGCATACGCGTACCGTTCCCCTGGCGGGCGGCGCGCTCGATCTCTCCTGGGCGGCGTCGACCGACACGGGCAAGCGCCGAGAGGTCAACCAGGACGCGCTCCTGGCCGAGTACCCCCTGTTCGTCGTCGCGGACGGCATGGGCGGGCACCTGGGCGGAGAGATCGCCAGCGCCAGCACGGTGGATCGCCTGCGCGGCGTCGTCGAGGGCGGCGCGGTGTCTCCCAAGAACATCGAGAAGGCTCTGTCGCGCGCCGTCAAGGACATCGTCTCGCACCCCGAGACCACCGACGAGGGAACCGGCACCACGCTGACCGGTCTCTACCTCGAGGTGGGCGGGGAGGAGCCGCACTGGGTGACCTTGAACATCGGGGACTCGCGCGTCTACCTGCTGCGCGACGACGACATCGTGCAGATCACCACCGACCATTCCGTCGTGCAGGAACTGATCGCCGCCGGGCGGCTGAGCCCGGAAGAGGCCGAGAATCACCCGTACGGCAACGTCATCACCCGCGCCGTCGGCCCGAGCGACAGCGTCAAGCCCGACTACCTCCGCCTCGAGGTGGTCGACGGGGATCGTTTCGTCATCTGCTCCGACGGGCTGACGAAGGAACTGACCGATTTCGGCATCCGGCACTTCCTCGAGGCCAACCCCGACCCGGCCGCCGCCGTCGAGGCGATGATGGCCGCCGCCCTCGAGAACGGCGGCCGCGACAACATCACCATCGTCGTGCTCGACGTCACCCGTCGGGCCGCGTAACCCGAGAGCTTGACCGCGGAGCGTCGCTGCTCCTAGGTTCAGCAGATGACCTCCGCACCCGAACGGACGGCCGGCAAGGGCCTGGCGGCGGGAACCCTCGGCCTGTGGGGCTCGACCGTCATCGGTCTGGCATCCACGGCCCCGGTGTACTCGCTCGTAGCGACCCTGGGCTTCGTCGTCCTCGCCGTCGGCGCCTCGGCGCCCATCGCGTTCATCATCGCCTTCATTCCGATGTTGTTCATCGCCTTCGCGTACCGCGAGTTGAACAACGATGTCCCCGACTGCGGCACGACCTTCACCTGGGGGACGAAGGCATTCGGCCCGTGGGTCGGCTGGATGGGGGGCTGGGGCGTCGCCGTGGCCGGGATGGTCGTGCTCGCCAACCTCGCCCAGATCGCGGGCATCTACCTGTGGTCTCTCATCGGTGACGGGTCCCTCGCCGAGAACGTGCCGCTCGTGACCGCCACCGGCGTCGCGTTCATCGCCGCGATGACGTACGTCAGCTATCGCGGCGTCGAGATCGGCGAGCGCATCCAGAACATCCTCCTCGGCGTGCAGTACCTCGTGCTGGCGCTGTTCGTGGTGGTGGCGCTGTGGAAGTTCTTCGACGGGACCGCGCCGAACCCGACGCCGTTCGATCTCGCCTGGTTCAACCCGTTGGGCTTCACCGACTGGAGCGGCTTCACCGAGGCCGTGCTGCTGGCCTTGTTCATCTACTGGGGCTGGGACACGTGTCTCGCCCTGAACGAGGAGACCAAGGACCCCAAGCGCATCCCCGGTCGGGCGGCACTGCTGACCACCGTCATCCTGCTCGGCACCTACGTCTCGGTCACGGTGGCCGCGATGATGTACGCCGGGGTCGGCGAGGACGGGACGGGGTTGGCCAACGCCGACAACGCCAACGATGTGTTCCTCGCCCTGAAGGACGGACTCTTCGGCCCGTTCGGCTGGATCCTCATCGTCGCGGTGTTGATCTCTGCGGTGTCGTCGACGCAGACCACGATCCTCCCCACGGCCCGGGGCACGCTCGCGATGGCCGCGTACAAGGCGCTGCCGAAGCGGTTCAGCACCGTGCACCCGCGCTTCCGGACGCCGTCGTTCTCCACGCTCGTGATGGGCATCGTCGCGAGCGTCTACTACGTCGGCATGACGCTGATCAGCGACAACATCCTGCAGGACTCGATCCTGTCGCTCGGGCTCGCGATCGCGTTCTACTACGCCATCACGGGCTACGCGTGCGTCTGGTACTTCCGCCGCGACCTGTTCACCTCGGCGCGGAACCTCGTCTACCGCGGCATCCTTCCGCTGCTGGGAGCGCTCATGCTGACCTACGCGTTCGTGCAGTCGGCGATCGACATGTACGACCCCGAGTACGGCAACACGGTCCTGCTGGGCATCGGAGGGACGTTCGTCGTCGGTATCGGCGCGCTCGCGATCGGCGTCGTGCTGATGCTGCTCTGGTACGCCTTCCCGCGCTCGAAGCCCTTCTTCCACAGAGAGAGCCTCAACCGCGACACCGAGGTGCTCGTCCCCGACGAGCCGATCACGTACCCGCGGTCGGTCGACGGCGGCATCTGAGGACGGTGAGCCGGTCGCCGTCACGGCGGGTGACCGACTCCGCTCAGACCGTGGCGCGGATGACGCCGACCTGTGCTCCGCCGCCGAGAACGGTCAGCGGAAGCGCCGAGAGGGTATCGGCGACCGCGGACGCATCGAGGGCCCCCGCGCGTTCCAGCAGACGCAGGGCGACGGCGTGGCCGGCCCGGGTCGATCCGTCGAGCGTCTTCAGCGCAACGGTCGTCCCGTCGGGAGCCGTCATGACCTGGACGCCCTCCGCGCCGTACTTCGAGAACACGCCCAGGCGTTCGATCACGACGGTGTCGGGGCGGCCGGGGCCGTCGATGGTCCACGGGTTCTCGCGGACGGCGCGCACGAGCGCGCCGGCGCTGCGGTGGAGCGCGAACGGCGAGCGCTCCGACGACGTCGCGATGCGCTGGATGGCACGGGCGAGGCCGGTCAGGCTCATCGCGTACACCGGCGCACCGCACCCGTCGATCGCCATGGTCGTGGCGCGCTCGCCGACGAGGCGCTCGATCACCTCGCGGATGTGCACCTGCAGGGGGTGCTGCGGGTCGAGGTAGTCCGCGGTCGACCAGCCGTTGGCCACGCACGTCAGCAGCATCGCGGCGTGCTTGCCCGAGCAGTTCATGCGCAGGGGAGAGGGGGTGCCGTGGTCCCGGACGAGATCGTCGCGCGACGCGGTATCGCTCGGCCACGCCGCGGGGCACCCCAGGTCGTCCTCGGTCAGTCCGGCGGACTGCAGGATGCCACGGGCCACCTCGACGTGCCGGTCGGTTCCGGAGTGGCTCGCCGTCGACAGCGCCAGGCTCTCGCCGCTGAGGTCGGCACCGGCGGACAGACACGCGAGAGCCTGCAGGGGCTTCATGCTCGAGCGAGGGAGAAAGGGCGCGCTCACGTCGCCCAGCGCCGTGTGCTCGGACCCGTCGGGCGACAGCACGACGGCCACGCCGCTGTGCCGTGACTCGACGAAGCCGCTCCGTTCCACGACGGCGATCTCGACGGCATCCGGGGGCGTGGCAGGCATCCGTCCATCGTATCTTCCGCGCCCCGGACTCCGCGGCGGGGGAAGGGGGCAGGATGGGAGCATGATCGGTGAGCACCAGTACCGCCTGCAGGCCACGTGGACCGGCGACCGGGGGACCGGCACGAGCGGGTACCGCGACTACGACCGGTCGGTCTCGCTCGAGGTCGACGGGAAACCTCTGCTGGAGGCCTCCGCGGACAAGCCCTTCCGGGGCGACCCGGCGAAGTGGAACCCCGAGGAACTGCTGCTCGGTGCGCTCAGCGAGTGCCACCTGCTGTCGTACCTGCACGCGTGCGTGACCACGGGTGTGGTCGTCGTCTCGTACAGCGATGAGGCCACCGGAACGATGGTCGAGGACGGCAAGGGCGGGGGAGCGTTCACCGATGTCCTGCTGCGGCCCCGTGTCGTGGTGGCGGAGGAGTCCATGGTCGAGGCCGCTCTCGCCGCGCATCGTCAGGCGCGCGAGTGGTGCTTCATCGCGAACTCGGTCAACTTCCCCGTGCGCCACGAGCCCGTCGTCACCGCCGCCTGACATCGCGCGGTGCGGCGCGCGTCGTACAGTGAGCGCATGCAGCTCGAACCCGCCCTGCGACGTCTGGACCGCCTCGCCGGCGGTCGTCAGGCCGATCATCGCGTCGACCCGTCCGACGATCCCCGCGTCCGCCGCGCCTTCCGCGCGGTGACGATCCTGCTCGCCGCGGGATTCCTCCTCGGCGTCGCCACGATCATCGTGGCCGCCGTGATGGCCCTGAACGGTGACGACGTCGGCTTCGCCGTGTGGATGCGGTGCCTCGTCGTGCTCGGCATCACCACGACGCTGTTCTACTTCCTGTGGCGCGCGCGGGCGGGCTGGTACTGGGCGTTCCGGCGCCTGCAGCTGTTCAGCCGCATCTTCCCGATCGTGGCGCTCGTCCTCGCCGCGATCCCCGGGCTCTACCCGTTCTGGGTGGTGACCGAGCAGATCCTGTTCGCGATCCTCCTCATCGGGGTCTCGGACTACCTGCAGTCCGACGCCGTGCGGGCGGCGTTCCCGAAGCCGTCGCGCTGAGTCCCGGCATCCGGATGCCGAGGGCCCCGGGAACGACGGAACCCCGCCGGCACGAGGCCGACGGGGTTCCGATCTGCGGGGGTGTGCTCAGCGCACGTCTTCGTCGACCCAGTCCATCGACTTGGTGACGGCCTTCTTCCACAGGCGCAGTTCGCGCTCGCGCTCGGTGGGGTCCATGTCGGGCTCCCAGCGCTTGTCCTCCTGCCAGTTGGCGCGCAGGTCATCGAGGTTGTCCCAGAAACCGACGGCCAGGCCCGCCGCATAGGCGGCACCCAGGGCCGTGGTCTCGGCCACGACGGGTCGGACGACCGGAACGCCGAGGATGTCGGCCTGGAACTGCATGAGCTCGTCGTTGGCGGTCATACCACCGTCGACCTTGAGCTCGGTGAGGTCGACGCCCGAGTCGGCGTTGACGGCCTCGAGCACCTCGCGAGTCTGGAAGGCCGTGGCCTCGAGGGCGGCGCGGGCGATGTGGCCCTTGTTGACGAAGCGCGTCATGCCGACGATCGCGCCGCGGGCGTCGGGACGCCAGTACGGAGCGAACAGGCCCGAGAAGGCCGGCACGAAGTACACGCCGCCGTTGTCGTCGACGGTGCGGGCGAGGGCTTCCACCTCGGGCGCCGAGGAGATGATGCCGAGCTGGTCGCGCAGCCACTGGATGAGCGAACCGGTGACGGCGATCGAGCCCTCGAGGGCGTAGCGAGCCGGCTCGTCTCCGAGCTTGTAGCCGAGGGTGGTCAGCAGACCGTTCTTGGAGTGGACGATCTCTTCGCCCGTCTGGAAGATGAGGAAGTTACCGGTGCCGTAGGTGTTCTTGCTCTCACCCGGGTCGAACGCGGCCTGACCGAACGTCGCGGCCTGCTGGTCGCCCAGGATGCCGGCCACGGGGGTCTCGCGCAGCAGCGACGACGACTCGACCTGGCCGTAGACCTCGGAGGAGGAGCGGATCTCGGGCATCATCGACCGCGGCACACCGAAGTCGGCGAGGATGTCGTCGCGCCACTGCAGGGTCTCGAGGTCCATGAAGAGCGTGCGGCTGGCGTTGGTGACGTCGGTCGCGTGCACGCCGCCGTCGATGCCGCCGGTGAGGTTCCACAGCACCCACGTGTCGGTGGTGCCGAAGATCAGATCGCCCGACTCGGCCTTCTCTCGCGCGCCGTCGACGTTCTCGAGGATCCACACGATCTTGGTGCCGGAGAAGTAGGTCGCGAGGGGCAGGCCCACGATGCTCTTGTAGCGCTCGACATCGCCGTCGGCCAGGCGGTCGACGATCGACTGCGTGCGGGTGTCCTGCCAGACGATGGCGTTGTAGACGGGCTTGCCGGTGTTCTTGTCCCAGACCACCGCGGTCTCGCGCTGGTTGGTGATCCCGACCGCGGCGATGTCGTGGCGGGTGATGTCGGCGCGGCTCAGGGCCAGACCGATGACTTCCTGGGTGTTGCGCCAGATCTCGAGCGGGTCGTGCTCGACCCACCCGGCCTTCGGGAAGATCTGCTCGTGTTCCTTCTGTCCGACGGACACGACGCCGCCGGACTTGTTGAAGATCATCGCGCGCGTCGAGGTCGTGCCCTGGTCGATGGCGAGGACGTAGTCGGCCATGGAGGACTCCTTTGTCAGTGGGTGGGGTGGTTTATGAGAGGGGAAGAGGGGG
>NZ_VBUM01000126.1 GCF_005774735.1 Microbacterium sp. 5K110
CAACTCCGGCCGCAGAGCCGCAAAAGTGCGGCGGGGCGCCGCGCGCGGTCGATCCTGCAGGAGTTGTGCGCCGCCGTCGCGCGGCGGCGAGCATGCGCGGTCGGTCTCACCGGCTTCGGCGCGGGCCTTTCCACACGCCGGCCAGCGCGTCGCGCACCAGGTCCGGGCGGTACAGGATGTCCTCGGCAACCAGGCGCAGGGTGACGTATCCGAGAGCCGCTGCCGCGCGATCCCGACGTCGGTCACGGAGCTGCTCCTCCCACGACGAATGATGGGCGCGGCTGTCGCACTCGACGATGAGCCACCCGCCGACGAGGAAATCGACCCGACCGACCCCTCGAAGACGCCCCTGTGTCTCGTACGGTGCACCGAGGGCACGCAGGATGAGACGCACGAACGTCTCGGGACCCGACTCGGCCGAAGAGTCCACGAGACCGCGGAGCCGCCGGTACCGCCGCGGGAGCCCGTCGAACACCGCATCCACCTCGACGTCGGAGATCAGTCGACCGTGCAACGCGCTGTCCACCGAGGCGATCCCGGCACGCGGCCCCTGGCACAACACGGCTTGCCTCAGCGCCTCCACGAGATCCGCGTGCAGGTCGCCGGGGCGGGCCCGACTCGCACGCCAGTGGGCGACGACACCGGTCGACCGCTCGGGGATCCTGCTCGCTTCTCGGTCGAATTGGACGTGGAGCCCGTCGGTGCGCAGAACGAAGACGCCGAGCACCGACAGCAACGACACGCAATCCAGACGGCCGCCGAAGTACCCGGCATCCCGCGCTGTCGACTCGACGGAGGCGACCGCATACCTCCCCCGCCGGAGCCGGACCAGGGCCCCGCTCCGCACCGCGCTGTCGATGCGATGTCGGCTCCATCCGTCGTCGCGAAGCTGACGGTAGGTGCGGAACTCGGGTGTCGCCATCTCCCCCACCGTGCCCGGCATCGGACGCGCGCGAGCGAGGCGAGAGGCGAATGGGGGATGGATGCCGAGATTGCTCCGCTGTGGAGGAGCCTCGGGACAGACAGAACTCCGGCGCGACATGCACGCTGCGGCATCCACCGGTCAGCGTGCGGAGAATCGCCGGAGTTGTGCCCGGTCGGTAGCGTGGGCGGATGGAACCGGACCGCCTCCACACCCCGCACCTCGAACTGTCCGCGCCGACGGCGGCGGACGTGGCGTCCATCCACGCGGAGTGCCAGGATGCCGACCTGCAGCGCTACACCACGGTGCCGTCGCCGTACCTCCTCACGGATGCCGAGCGCTTCGTCGAACTGACCGCCCGCTGGTGGGGCGACGGTACGGAGCCGACCTGGGCGATCCGCCGCGACGGGCGCCTCGCGGGCATGATCGGGCTGGCGAGGTTCGACACCGGCGCCCCGGAGATCGGGTACTGGATCGCCCGCGACGCGCGGCGGCAGAGTGCGGCCAGCGAGGCCGCGGCGGCCGTGATCGACTGGGCGTTCGCCGACGATCGCCCGAGCATCGAGCGGATCGAATGGCGCGCCGTCGTCGGCAACATCGGCTCGGCGCGCACCGCGCGGCGGCTCGGGTTCCGTTACGAGGGGCTGTTGCGGCGGGCGCACGTCAACAGCCTCGGACGCGCCGACCTGTGGATTGGAGGCCTGCTCCGGCACGACGAACGCGTACCGCAGGAGTGGCTGCTCGACCTGGGCTGAGTGGCCGCACAACTCCGGCACATCCGCCGGGCTCCGCGGCATCCCCGCCTCTCCGCCCACACATGCAGGAGTTGTGCCCGGGCGGCCCCGTGCCGCGGACCTCGACGAGCGCCGCAAGACCCTGTCGAATGTCGGAAGGGGATGCCACGATGGCTCCATGCCCGAGATGCCCGAGGTCGAAGGACTCGTCGAGTTCTTGCGCGGTCGTGTCGCGGGGTTGACGTTCACGAAGGCCTCGATCGCCGCCATCAGCGCCCTCAAGACGTACGACCCCCCGATCGACGCGCTCGTCGGCTCCGCGGTCACCGGGGTCGAACGGCACGGCAAGTTCGTCGACATCGCCGCCGACAGCGGCATCCATCTCGTGTTCCACCTGGCGAAAGCGGGCTGGCTGCGCTGGTACGACGCTCTGCCCTCGACGATCATCAAGCCCGGCAAGACCCCCATCGCGCTGCGCGTGGGATTCGACGACGGCTCCGGGTTCGACCTCACCGAAGCCGGCACGAAGAAGTCGCTCGCGGTGTACGCCGCACGCTCCCCCACCGACGTCCCGGGGATCGCCCGGCTCGGCCCCGACCCGCTCGACGCGGCTCTCGACCGCGACGCGTTCGCCGCCCTGCTCGCGGGCCGTCGCACCCAGATCAAGGGCGTGCTGCGCGATCAGGCGATCATCGCGGGCGTCGGCAACGCCTACTCCGACGAGATCCTGCACGCCGCCAAGATGTCGCCCTACGCCCTCGCGGCCACCCTGACCGACGCCGAGATCGACACGCTGTACGCCGCGATGATCGCCACGCTGACCGAAGCGATCGAGACCGCGCGCGGCAAGCCGCCCGCCGATCTGAAGGATGCCAAGCGCCGGGGCATGCGCGTGCACGGGCGCCGCGGCGAGGCGTGCCCGGTGTGCGGCGACGAGGTGCGCAGCGTGTTCTTCGCCGACAACTCCCTCGAGTACTGCCCGACGTGTCAGACGGGCGGCAAGATCCTCGCCGACCGGCGGCTGTCGCGGCTGCTGAAGTAGCACGGTTTCGCCCCGAGTCGGCGGGAATGAATCCGTGTCGGCGGTGTTGATTAGACTTCGAACAAGCAACACGTGCTCCGGGGTCGGTGAGAATCCGAACCGGCGGTGACAGTCCGCGAACCCCTCCGCATCACGCGGTGGGGCCGATCCGGTGGAATTCCGGAACCGACGGTGATGAGGCGAGCGATCGTCTCTAGTCCGGATAGGAGGCAGCACGGTCGGCGCGCCGCGCCGCCCTGCGCTCCTTCCCCGTTCACGACGGGAAGGACAGGGAAAGATGGCATCCGCCGCCGAAGCAGACGCGATGCGCCGTGCGCTGCGTCTCGCGCGGAACGGCCCCCGCGGGCTCAACCCCCAGGTCGGCGCCGTCCTCCTCTCGCCCGCGGGCGAGGTGCTCGCCGAGGGTTACCACCGCGGCGCCGGAACCCCGCACGCCGAGGTCGACGCCCTGTCGCAGCTCACCCCCGGGGCGGCCCGCGGCGCGACCGCCGTCGTCACCCTCGAACCCTGCAACCACACCGGCCGCACCGGCCCGTGCGCGGTCGCCCTCCTCGAGGCCGGTGTCGCGCGCGTCGTCTACGCGCTCGACGATCCGACCGACGCTGCGACGGGCGGCGCCGACCGCCTCCGCGGCGGCGGCGTCGATGTCGAAGCGGGCCTCGAGCGCGACGCCGCCGCCGACCTCGTGCACGACTGGGTGCACCTGCAGCGCACCGGTCGCCCCGTCGTGACCGTCAAGTGGGCGCAGAGCCTCGACGGCCGCGCCGCCGCCGACGACGGATCCAGCCAGTGGATCACCGGGCCCGCCGCCCGCCGCGACGTGCACGAACGTCGCGCCGCCGCCGACGCGATCCTCGCCGGAACCGGAACGGTCCTCGCCGACGACCCGGCGCTCACCGCGCGCGCCCACGACGGCTCGCTCCTGCCCGACCAGCCGGTCCCGGTCATCGTCGGCGAAAGCCCGATCGCACCGGATGCCGCGGTGCACCGGCACCCGCACGAGCCGCTGATCTTCCCCACCCGCGACCTGGCCGCCGTGCTCGACGACCTCGGCTCCCGCGGCATCCAGCGCATCTTCGTCGAGGGCGGTCCGACCCTCGAGAGCGCCCTCGTGCGCGACGGCCTCGCCGACGAGGTGCTCGTCTACGTCGCCCCCGTGCTCCTCGGCGGGTCCCGCCTCGCGCTCGGCGACGTGGGAGTGCCCACCATCGACGCCGCGCGGCGGCTCGAGGTGGCATCCATCGATGTGCTCGGCGACGACATCCGCGTCGTCGCCCGTCCCGTCCACGACCCCCAGGGAGATCTCTGATGTTCACCGGAATCGTCGAAGAGATCGGCGAGATCACCGCCGTCGAACCCGCCGGCGACGGCGTGCGCGTGACCGTGCGGGCACCGCTGGCGGTGTCGGATGCCGGTCACGGCGACTCGATCTCGGTCAGCGGCGTGTGCCTCACCGTGGTCGAGCAGGGCCCCGACTGGTTCACCGCCGACGTGATGAAGCAGACGCTGGACATGTCCACGCTCGCGGACGTCGCCGCCGGCCGCGCGGTCAACCTCGAACGCGCCACCGCCGCCCACGGACGCCTCGGCGGCCACGTCGTCCAGGGCCACATCGACGGCACGGGCATCGTGCGCGAGGTGCGACCGGGCGCACAGTGGAGCGTCGTGCGCATCGGCATCCCGGCCCACCTGGCTCCGCTCGTGGTCGACAAGGGCTCGATCGCGATCGACGGCGTCTCGCTGACTGTGAGCGCCGTGAGCGACGCCGCCGACCCCGAGCCGTGGCTCGAGGTGTCGCTCATCCCCGAGACGCTCGAGGCGACGACCCTCGGCCGCGCCGAAGCGGGCTCCCCCGTGAACCTCGAGACCGACATCCTGGCCCGGCACGTGCAGCGCCTGCTGGCCTTCCGCAGCACCGAGAATCCCGCGGCCGCGGCCGCATCGACCGAGAGGGGCTCCGCATGAGCCTGTCCACCATCCCCGAGGCCCTCGAGGCCCTGCGCGCCGGACGACCCGTTCTCGTCGCCGACGACGAGAACCGCGAGAACGAAGGCGACGTCATCCTGTCCGCCCAGCTCGCGACCCCCGAGTGGATGGCGTGGACCGTCCGCTGGTCCAGCGGCTACGTGTGCGCGCCGATGCCGTCCGACTGGGCCGACCGCCTCGACCTGCCGCCCATGGTCGAGGTGAACCAGGACGCCCGCGGGACCGCCTACACGGTCAGCGTGGATGCCGCGACGGGCGTGGGAACCGGGATCAGCGCCGCAGACCGCGCGCGCACCCTCACCGTGCTGGCCGACCCGTCGTCGATGCCCTCGAGCCTCATCCGCCCCGGCCACGTGCTGCCGCTGCGCGCCGTCGACGGCGGCGTGCGCGAGCGCGCCGGGCACACCGAGGCGGCCGTCGACCTCATGCGTCTGGCGGGCCTGGAGCCGGTCGGTGCGATCGCCGAGGTCGTGGCCGAAGACGGCAGCATGATGCGTCTGCCCGGACTCCTCGAACTGGGCGAGCGCGACGGCATCCCGGTCATCACGATCGAGCAGCTCATCGCGTACCTCAACGAGACCCAGCCCCTGGACGCCACCCCGGCCCCGCGGCGCCGCGTGAGCCTGCGGGCCGAGGCGAACGTGCCGACCTCGCACGGCACGTTCCGCTTCCTCGCGTACAAGGACCGCATCACCGGGACCGACCACCTCGCGGTCGTCTCGGGCGACCTCTCCGACCAGGCCCCGCTCGTGCGCGTGCACTCGGAGTGCCTGACCGGCGAGGCCTTCGGATCGCTGAAGTGCGAGTGCGGTCCGCAGCTGGATGCCGCCCTCGACACGATCGACCGCGACGGCGGCATCGTCATCTACATGCGCGGCCACGAGGGGCGCGGTATCGGCCTCATCAACAAGCTGCGCGCCTACAGCCTGCAGGAGCGCGGCCTGGACACGGTGGATGCCAATCTCGCCCTCGGTCTGCCCGCCGACGCGCGCGACTACGCCGCCGCCGCGGGCATCCTCGCCGACCTCGGCGTCGAGAAGGTGCGCCTGCTGACGAACAACACCGACAAAGTCGCGCAGCTGCGCGGCTTCGGTCTCGACGTCGTCGAGCAGGTCCCCCTGCTCGTGGGCGTCGGCCCCAACAACCACCAGTACCTCGAGACGAAGCGCGACCGCATGGGTCACGTCATCGCCGAGGACGACCTGCGCGACGCGCTCGCGCACATGAAGGAAGGACTCGTCTGATGGCGGGCAGCGGAGCACCTGAAACCGGCGGCATCGACGCGAGCGGACTGAACGTCGTCGTGGTCGCAGGGACCTGGCACGAGGTCATCACCGACGGACTGATCGCCGGGGCCCGGCGCGTCCTGGATGCCACGGGCGCGACGTACCGCGTCGTGCGCGTGCCGGGTTCGTTCGAGCTGCCGGTCGCCGCGGTGGCGGCGTTCGAGGGCGGGGCCGACGCGGTCGTGGCGCTCGGTGTCATCATCCGCGGTGGCACGCCGCACTTCGAGTACGTCTCGTCGGCGGCCACCGACGGCCTCACCCGGGTCGCGATCGACGCCGGCAAGCCCGTCGGCTTCGGCGTCCTCACCCTCGACGACGAGCAGCAGGGACTGGATCGCGCCGGGCTCGAGGGCTCGAAGGAAGACAAGGGCGCCGAGGCGGCCGACGCCGCCCTGCGCACCGCCCTGGTGCTTCGCGAGCTCCGCGGCTGAGCGCTGCGAGGCGCGCCTCCCGTCGCGGTGAGGTGCGCCTTGCTGGCGCCGCGCGCGCGGCATCCCTAGGGTGACGGGCATGGAGATCCTGCGTCATGTCGTCGTGCTCGTCCACCTCGTGGGCTTTGCCGTGCTCTTCGGAGCCTGGATCGTCGATGCCGTCTCGCGCCGCGCGCGGATCACTCCCCTGATGAACTACGGCCTGCTGATCTCCCTGCTCTCGGGCCTCATCCTCGCGGCACCGTGGGGCATGACGTACGAGCCGAACTACGTCAAGATCGGCGTGAAGCTCGTCGTGCTCATCGTCATCGGCGCGCTGCTCGGGATCGGTTCGGCCCGGCAGAAGCGCACCGGCGCGGTGCCGCCGATCCTGTTCTGGCTCGTCGGTCCGCTGACTCTGCTCAACGCGGCGCTCGCGGTCCTCTGGCGCTGACCCCCCGGCCACGACGCCCCTGTCTCTTATGCACATCTGACGCCGCCGACGAAGCTAGAAGTGTAGATCTCGGGGGTC
>NZ_VBUM01000127.1 GCF_005774735.1 Microbacterium sp. 5K110
GGCGGCGTCGATCGCCGCGGCGACCGCGCCGATCGAGACGATGTCGGCGCCCAACGGCGAGGCCACGATCTCGGGGGCGGGCAGGTCGAGCGCGTCCGGAAGCGTGTGGGCGGCCGCGTCGATGAGGGGTGCGGCCCCGGCCGCGAGGGCACCGGAGATGATCACGCGGCGTACGTCGAACATGCTGCCGAACATGCCGGCGACCACCGCGAGCGCGGCACCGACCTCGGCGGCCACGGCCAAGGCGCCCGGGTCGCCCGCCCGCGCCAGATCGAGGACGGTCTTGGCATCCAGGGTGTCGGGGTCGACGTCGGCCAGCGCGCTGCCCGCCGGCACCGTGCCTCCGGCGATCGCCGCCCGAGCGGCGTCGACGCAGCGAGGCGCGAGCCCGAGGGCGCTGCCCACCCCCTCGACGCGGTCGAACGCGACCGTCTCGCCCGCGCCGCCGTGGGCGCCGCGGAGCAGTCGCCCGTCGACCCACACGCCCGCGCCGAAGCGTTCGCCGGCCAGGAGCGCCACGAAGTCGTCGCAGTCGACGGCGGCCCCGTGCGTGCGCTCGGCGACCGCTGCGAGCGAGGCGTCGTTCTCGACGCGGACGACGGGGGCCCACGCGGCGAAGGTGTCGATGAAGCGCGGGTTCATGCGCTCCCAGAAGCCGTCGTGGTGGGCGGGGGAGCGGCCCTCGCGATCGACAGGGGCGGGGACGCCCACGCAGATCGCGACGAGGTCGGCGCGCGTCGCCCGGGCGCGCGTCAAGGTCGCTTCGACGACTTTCTCGGCGGCGCGGCGGCGACGTTCCGGCGAATCGCGTTCGGGATCGACCGCGAGGCGCGAGGTCGCGACCGCGCGTCCGCGGAGGTCGGCGACGGTCGCGGTGACGTGGCCGCGGCCCGCGTCGACCCCGACGACGAGACCGGCGTCGTCGCGCAGGGCGAAGCGTCGCGCGGGGCGACCCTTGGAGTACTCGCCGACGGCGCGGGCGTTCGGCATCTCGACGAGGAGCCCGCGTGCGACGAGCTCGTCGAGCACGTCGATCGTCGTCGAGCGGGTGAGGGTGACCGCCGACATGACGTCGCTGGCGGTGAACGCCTCGGCGTCCCAGGCGTAGGCGAGCACGGCGTCGAGGCTGTGGCGGCGGAGCGAGGGCACCGAGGGTGTGGCATCCGTCATCGGATCTTGACCCCCTTCGTGTCTCCTGCAATACTGCCCTCATCGAATTGATTTAGCGAGTAGATTTACTCCCTGATTCTAGGAAGTCGCAACGATGCGAGGAGGACACGTGCCAGCGAAGACGGCGACGGTGCGACGGTGGGTCGCGGCGGGGGCGGTGACGGCACTGGGAGCGGCGATGCTCGCGGGCTGCTCCGCCGACGGCCGCGAGACCATCCGCTTCACCTTCAGCAAACGTGAGGCGCTCGCGTTCATGAACCAGGTGGTGGCGGACTACAACGCGTCGCAGGACAAGGTGCGGGTCGAGATGGACGCCTCGGGCGTCGACGTCGTCTCGGCGAGCTTCGTCCGGGGCAATCCGCCCGACATCATGCTCGCGAACTACAACTACGAGGTCGCCCGGTTCGTGCAGCGCTGTGCGCTCACCGACCTGTCCGGCACCGCGGCGGCGGCCACGGTCCGCGAGGACCTGCAGCCGCTCATGGACCAGTACGGCGTCTGCGCCGGCCGCACGAGCGCGCTCCCCTACTCGGTGATGGCGTCGTCGGTCATCTACAACACCGAGATCTTCGATCAGCTAGGGCTCGGAGTCCCCACCACGTGGGACGAACTGGTCCAGACCGCTGACACCCTGCAGGCCAACGGCATCACCCCCTTCTACGGCACCTTCAAGGACGACTGGACCGTGGGGCAGGGCTGGTACGACTACTCGATCGGCGGATCGCTCGACGTGCTCGACTTCTTCGACGCCCTCGCGGCCGAGGGCGACCGGGTGGGAGCCGATTCCGCGGTGTCGTTCCAGAAGGACTTCGCCGGTGCCATGGGCCGCATGACCGAGCTCGCCACGACCTACACGAACCCGGATGCCGACAGCCGGGCCTATGGCGACGGGAACCTCGCGTTCGCCCAGGGCCAGGCGGCGATGTACCTGCAGGGGCCGTGGGCGCTCGGCGAGATCGCCAAGACCGCGCCCGACCTCGCGGTGGGGACGTTCCCTCTCCCGATGACCGACGACCCCGCCGACCTCGCCGTGCGGGTCAACATGGACCTCGCCGCGACCATCCCCGAGGGCTCACGCCATCAGGATGCCGCGCGCGACTTCCTCGAGTATCTCTACCAGCCGCAGATCATCGAGGCCTACAACGAGTCGCAGCTCGGGTTCGCGCCGACGAAGGACGCGCCCTCGCCGAGCGACCCGCGCGTCGCCGGGATGATCCCGTTCTACGACGCGGGCCGCATCTACCAGGGCGCATCGGTCCTCGTGCCGAAGACGATCCCGGTCTTCAACTACGCCCAGGCGATGATCCTCGGCGCCTCGCCCGAGAACACGCTGCGCACGATGGACCAGGACTGGGCTCGCCTGGCCTTCCGGCAGCCCGCCGCGTCGACCACCGACTCCGCCTCCGCCGCCGCCGAGGGAGGCCAGCGATGACCACCACCACGACGATCGTCACCGGAGGGAAGGCCGCCGCTCGCCGCAGCACCCGCCGCGTCGAGCCGATCTACTACGTCTTCCTGATTCCGACCCTCGTGCTGTTCACGCTGGCGATCACGGTGCCGGGCATCATCGGCATCTTCTTCAGCTTCACCGACTCCATCGGCATCGGGGAGTGGAACTTCGTCGGGCTGACGAACTACATCGCCCTCTTCAGTGACCCGGCCATCCTCCAGGCGTACCTGTTCACCTTCGGGTTCTCGGTCGCGACGGTCATCGTGGTCAACATCGCGGCGTTCCTGCTGGCGGTCGGTCTGACTTCGAAGATCCGCTTCACGAGGGCCCTCCGCACGGTCTTCGTCATCCCGATGGTGATCTCGGGCATCATCATCGCCTTCGTCTTCAACTTCCTCTTCAGCAACTCGCTGCCGCAGGCGGGAGCCGCCCTCGGCATCCCGTGGCTCGAATCGAGCCTGCTCGCCAACCCCGACTTGGCGTGGGTCGCGATCGTGATCGTCACCGCGTGGCAGGCGATCCCCGGGACGCTGCTGATCTACATCGCCGGTCTTCTCTCGGTACCGGGTGACGTCTACGAGGCCGCGGGCCTGGACGGTGCGGGCAAGGTCCAGCAACTGCTGCGCATCACGCTCCCGCTGGTCGCCGGGTACGTCGTCATCAACGTCATCCTCGGCTTCAAGGGGTTCCTCAACGCCTACGACATCATCGTCGGTCTCACCAATGGCGGTCCCGGCACCGCGACCCGCAGCGTCGCGATGTCGATCATCTTCGGCTTCAACGGCGGCGACTACGCCTATCAGATGGCCAACGCGGCCCTGTTCTTCCTCGTCGCCGTCGTCATCTCGCTGCTGCAGCTCTCGCTGACCCGGGGAAGGAACACCCTCTCATGACCGCTGTCAACCAGCCGGCGCTCGCCTTCGAGCAGGCCGACCTCGCCCTCCCCGATCAGCGCCGCACCGAACGGCGGCCGCGCCGCGTGGGGACGGAGCGGATCAACTGGTCGACCACGACGATCCTCATCCTCTGCTCCGTCACGGTGCTGCTGCCCCTGTACGTCACCGTCACGATGGCGCTGAAGAGCGGGGCGCAGGTCGTCGACGGCAACGCCTTCTCGGTCCCCGCGCCGATCAGCTTCGACGGGTTCGTGCAAGCGTGGACGCTGACGAAGTTCCCCGTCGGGCTCGCGATCTCGCTCCTGGTCACGGCCGGAACCGTAGTGGCGACCATCGTGCTCGCGGCCTTCGCCTCCTACGCGATCGCGCGCAACTGGGACCGCAAGCTCTTCCGATACTCGTTCTTCTACCTGCTCGCGGCGATGTTCATCCCGTTCCCCGTGGTGGCGTTGCCGCAGATCCAGCTCACCGGCCGGGTCGGGCTCGACAACCCGTTCGGCGTGATCATCCTCGCCACGATGTTCCAGCTGAGCTTCAGCGTGCTGCTGTTCACGGCATTCCTGCGCTCGATCCCGCTCGAACTCGAAGAGAGCGCGCGCATCGACGGCGCCACGACGTGGCAGACGTTCTGGCGGCTGATCTTCCCGCTGCTCGCGCCGATGAGCGCGACCGTCGGCATCTTCGCCTTCCTGTACGCGTGGAACGACTTCATGATGCCCTCGCTCATCATCAGCGATCCCGCGATGCAGACGCTGCCCGTGCGTCAGAACCTGTTCCAGACGCAGTTCAGCAACAACTACAACGTCGCCTTCGCGTCGTACCTCATGGCCATGGCTCCCGCGATCGTCGCCTACCTCTTCACCCAGCGATGGGTGATGGCCGGTGTCACGCAGGGCGCCGTCAAGGGCTGACCGACCCCTCCCCGAAAGGACCCTCCCGTGACCACCGCCGCACCCTCCGTGCACGCCCGCGCCCTCTCCGACGCTCCCGACTGGTGGCGCCAGGCCGTGGTGTACCAGGTGTATCCCCGCAGCTTCGCCGACAGCAACGCCGACGGCCTCGGCGACATCCCCGGCATCACCGCGCGCGTGCCGTACCTCGCCGAACTGGGGGTGGATGCCATCTGGCTGAGCCCCTTCTACCCCTCGGCGCTCGCCGACGGCGGGTACGACGTCGCCGACTACCGCGACGTCGACCCGCGCCTGGGGACCCTGGCCGACATGGACGAGCTCATCGCGCAGCTGCACGCCCATGGCATCCGGGTCGTCGTCGACATCGTGCCCAACCACACCTCGGACGACCACACGTGGTTCCAGGAGGCTCTCGCCGCCGGCCGCGGGTCGGCCGCGCGCGAGCGGTACATCTTCCGCGAGGGGACGGGCCCCGATGGGTCCGAGCCGCCGACGGACTGGCAGTCGGTGTTCGGCGGGTCCGCGTGGGAGCGCGTGGCGGACGGGCAGTGGTACTTCCACAACTTCGATGTGTCGCAGCCCGACCTGAACTGGGCGAACCCCGAGGTGCGGGCGGACTTCGTCCGCACCCTGCGGTTCTGGAGCGACCGCGGTGTCGACGGGTTCCGTATCGACGTCGCCCACATGCTCACCAAGGACCTCAGCGAGCCGCTGCCGTCGGCCGCCGAGCTCGCCGCGATGCCGCAGGACGGCACCCACCCCCTGCTCGACCGCGACGACGTGCACGAGGTCTACGCCGAGTGGCGCGCCGTGTTCAACGAGTACGACCCGCCCCGTACCGCCGTCGCCGAGGCATGGGTGCACCCGTCGCGCGTGCCGCTGTACGCGAGCATCGAGAGCCTGGGGCAGTCGTTCAACTTCGACCTGCTCGAGGCCGACTTCGACCCGGCGCAGTTCCGCCGCATCGTCGCCGACAACCTCGCGCTCGCCGCCGAGTCGGGGTCGTCGACGACGTGGGTGCTGTCCAACCACGACGTCGTGCGCCACGCCACCCGCTACGGCCTGCCCGACGCCGAGCGGGCCGCGGACGGCCGCCCGACGCTCAAGCACGGCAACCGGTGGCTGCTCTCGGGCGGGGTCGAGCCGGCCCTCGACGCCGAGCGCGGCGTGCGCCGCGCCCGCGCCGCGGCGCTGTTCGTGCTGGGTCTGCCGGGGTCGGCGTACCTGTACCAGGGCGAGGAGCTGGGGCTGCACGAGGTCGCCGACATCCCCGACGCCCAGCGCCAGGACCCGACGTTCTTCCGCAGCCCCGGTGTCGACCAGGGGCGGGACGGATGCCGCGTGCCGCTGCCGTGGACGGCCGAGGGGCCGGCGTTCGGTTTCGGTGACGCGGGTGCGCACCTGCCGCAGCCGGAGTGGTTCGCCGCGTACGCCGTCGACCGCCAGGACGGCGACCCGGGCTCGACGCTATCGCTCTACCGCCGCGCCCTCGACCTGCGGCACGAGCTGCAGACCGCCGAGGAGCTGGAGTGGCTCGACCTCGGCCGTGACGATGTCGTGGCGTTCTCGCGACCGAACGGCTGGACGGTCGTGACGAACTTCGGCGCCGAGCCCGTGGAGCTCCCCGCGGGCGAGGTGCTGCTGTCGAGCGCGCCGGTCGAGTCGGGCACCCTGCCCGGCGAGGCAACGGCCTGGCTCCGGAGCGCCTAGCTATCTCTCGCGTGAGGGGTCAGAATGTGTCGCTTCGGGCGCTGCCGAAGCGACAATTCTTGACCCCTCACGCGCTGGGACGGCGCACCCACGTGGCGCCGCGGAGCTCGATCGCGCCGGCGGCGGCGAAGGCCTCGAGCCAGCCGCCCATGGGCCAGACGCCCCAGCGGCGGTGGAACGCGGCGCCGTTGCGGAGGATGTCGTCGAGGTGCTGCCATGGCGGTGAGGACACCGGATGCCACTGGTGGTAGGCATCCGCCCCGCCCGTCCACACCAGGGGGATGCCGGCGGCCCGCGCGGTCCAGGCGAGATCGGTGTCTTCGGCTCCGTACCCCTCGTACGCGTCGTGGAATCCGCCGAGGCGCTCCCACGTCGCGGCGGTGACGGCGAAGGACAGCGACCAGAAC
>NZ_VBUM01000128.1 GCF_005774735.1 Microbacterium sp. 5K110
GTTCTGCCCGGGGTGACCCGATATTCGACGCAATCGCGGGTGATCTCGAGCAACCGGGGTGATCTCGCGGACGGTGGGCCCTGGGTGCAGCCTCAGGCCCCGCTCAGCCACGCACAGGGTCGGCGTCGTACCCTGTGCGAATGTCCTTTTCCGCTCACCGGCCGGGCCGTTT
Source organism: Microbacterium sp. 5K110 (assembly GCF_005774735.1). Classification (GTDB taxonomy): domain Bacteria; phylum Actinomycetota; class Actinomycetes; order Actinomycetales; family Microbacteriaceae; genus Microbacterium. The sequence continues at coordinate 173 of NZ_VBUM01000128.1, forward strand.
CGGTTCCGACGGCCGCATCGAGTTCACGACGGACGAGGAACGCGAGCCCCAGTACCTCGACGACATCCTCGCTCAGCAGCGCGATGACCCCGCGTCCGCTGCCGACGACGTGGCCCCCGACGACCCCATAGAGCCCTGGGGTGCGCCGCCCGCCGGTGACGACGAGACCCTTCCCGTCGCGCAGGTCGACTCCGCCGCAGCGGACACCGAGGGGCGCGATCCCGCCCGGGTCGACCCCGGGCCGGAGCAGATCCCCGAGCCCGAGCCCGCTGCCGCCGAGCCCGAGCCCGAGCCCGCTGCCGCCGAGCCCGAGCCCGAGCCCGAGGGCGCCGCGCGGGACCTCCCCGAAGCCGCCCCGTTCCCCGCGCCCGTGGCATCCGACCCCCGTCCGCCGCGTCTGCGCCGGGCCGACCCGCGCCGCCCGAGCCTGTCGCTCGTGCGCCGCATGGCCGTCCTCGGCGGCGCCGACAACGACGTCCTGAACGAGGTGCCCGAAGAGGTTCCGCGCTTCGTGCAGATGTTCCTCGTTCTGCTGGGCACGGCCTTGGTCTCGGCCCTGTCGATGATGTTCGCCCTGCTCACCGGTGTCCGCGTGAGCATCCTGCTCGCCATCCCCCTGGCGCTGGTGTGGGGCTTGATCATCTTCAACCTCGACCGCTTCCTCACCTCGACCATGCGGTCGACGACGAACGTGTTCCGGCTGCTCGGCCTGGCGTTCCCGCGCGTGATCATGGCGGCGCTGATCGGCATCGTCGTGGCCGAGCCACTCGTGCTGCAGGTGTTCCAGAACGACATCAACCGCGAGGTCAACTCCACCAACGTCACTCAGGCGCTGACCGACCAGGATGCCGTGACGAGCGGCCCCGAGAAGCAGGCCCTCGACGCCGCGAGCGCACAGGTGTCGGCGCTCGAGAACCAGGCCGCGACGGGCATCGTCGCCGGCACCTCCTCGACCTCGGCCGAAGCCGCCGCGGCGCAGCAGACCGTCGACCAGCTCACGCAGCAGCTGGCCGCGCAGCAGACCGTCATCGACCAGGCGCGCGCGGTGTATCAGTGCGAGTTGACCGGTCAGGGAGCCGGCGAGGTCCCCGGCTGCACGGGTGTCGCCGGCGACGGGGCGAGCTCCGACGCCGCTCAGGCGCAGCTCGCCCAGGCGCAGTCGGCGTACGACGCGCTGTCGACGCAGCTGCAGCAGGCCCAGACGGCGCTCGCCACGGCGAATTCGGCCGGTGCCGACGCCGCGGCCGCTTCGGCCGACCAGAACAAGCAGCAGGCGCAGGACCAGCTCCCTGCCGCCCGCGCGCAGTACGAGTCGGCGCTCGCGGCCTACAACGAGCGCGCCTCGTCGGTGGCCGACGGCAACGCCGGTGCGGTGGGGTTGCTGAGCCAGATCTCGGCGCTCGAGCGGCTGTCCGAGCGTGAGCCGACGCTGCGCTGGGCGCACTGGCTCATCGCCGCCCTGTTCTTCATGATCGAGCTGCTCCCGGTGCTGGTGAAGGTGCTCACGGGCTTCGGTGGACCGTCGCTGTACGAGAAGGCCGAGAAGATGCGTACGCAGATCGCCCTCGACCGGGTCACGGCGCGGACGTTCCGCAAGCGGGCCGACGTGATCGCCGACGAAGCGGTGCGCGTCCCGGCGGGCGTCTGATGACCACGTGGAGCGCGGGGCTGCTGCTGTATCGGCGGCGTCCCGCGCTCGAGGTGTTCGTTGCTCACATGGGCGGGCCGTTCTGGGCCCGCAAGGACGCCGGCGCCTGGTCGATCCCGAAGGGCGAGTTCGACCCCGCGTCCGAGCCACCCCGGGATGCTGCGCAGCGGGAGTTCCGCGAAGAGCTCGGCGTCGAACCGCCCGACGTCGAGTGGGCCGAGCTCGGCACGTTTCCGTACGCCTCGGGCAAGAAGATCGTGGTGTTCGCCGCGGACGGCGCCGGGTTCACGGCATCCGAGTTCGTCTTCGGTGAGTTCGAGATGGAGTGGCCGCCGCGGTCGGGCCGTGTCGGGTCGTTCCCCGAGGTCGACCGCGCACAGTGGATGGACCCGGATGCCGCCCGCGAGGCGCTCGTGAAAGGTCAGCGGCCCGTCCTCGACGCGCTGGAGTCCCTGCTCGGGGTGTGACTCGGGGCGTCCGCCGGCCCGCGCAGGCCGCGAGCGAGCCGAACTCCTGAGAAACGGCGCAGTTCCGCCCGGCTCGTCGGCCGGTGGTCGGAGTGGGCCGGGTTTCTCAGGAGTTCGGCCCACGCGCCGGCGGGGGCGGGGCTCCCCGGCCCGCGGCGGCGGGGGTGCAGCGCCCCGCCCCGTGAGGGCGCACAGCCGCCGCCGCCGGTGAGGAGCGGCTCAGGGGCGCAGGAGCACCTTGCCGACGCGCGGCGAGAGGCTCGCGGCCATGGCCTCACGAGCATCCTCGAGACCGAACGTCGCGGCGACGGGCAGGGTGAGGGTGCCGTCGGCGAGGTAACGCGACAGTTCGCCGAAGAGGGCGCCGCGGGTCTCGGCATCCATCGTCTTGCTGACGACGTTGCCCCAGAAGCCCTTCACGGTGGCCTGGCGGAAGATGATGTCGCCGGCCGAGAGTTCGAGCTTTCCCGCCCCCATCGAGCCGAAGATCACCAGCGTGCCGTTGTCGGACAGCAGCGACAGCACGTCGTTGCTCGCCGTGCCGCCGACCGAGTCGACGCCGGCGACGATGCGTGCGCCGTCGGCGATCGCGAGGGCCTTCTCGCGCCAGTCGTCGGCGTCGGTCGACACGACGTTGTGAATGCCCTGCTGGGCGAGTTCGTCGACGGCGCTCTGTCGCCGGACCAGGCCGATGACGTGGATGCCACGGGCCTGGGCGATCTGCGCGACCATGCGGCCGACCGCACCGTTGGCGGTGTTCTGCACGATCCAGTCGCCCGGCTGCAGGTCGAGCGAGTGCAGCAGGCTGATCGCGCTGAACGGCATCGACACGAGCTGCGCCGCCATCTCGTCGGGGAGGCCCGCGGCGACGGGGACGAGGTCCGCGGCGGGGGTGACGACGTACTCGGCCCACACGCCGAAGGTGCCGCCGGTGGCGACGCGTTGACCGAGCTGCAGTCCGTCGACGCCCTCGCCGAGCGCGTCGACGATGCCGACGGCCTCGGTGCCGGCGCGGGCGGGGAGTTCGGGCTTGTAGCCGTAGGTGCCGCGGATCGTCCACAGGTCGTGGTTGTGGATCGTCGACAGGACGATGCGCAGCCGCACCTGGCCGGGGCCGGGCTGCGGGGTCTCGACCTCTTCGACGTCGAGGACGTCGGTCGGTTCGCCGAACTGGTGGTGCACGATCGCGCGCATTTCTCTCCTTGCGTGGTTATTTTGTAACGACCGGTCTAATATAGACCCGGACCGGAGAGAAGGAAACCCATGGGCAGGATGCCGGCGTTCGACCGCGGTGCTGTCATCGACGCGGCGCGGGATGTCTTCTGGCAGCGCGGATACGCGGAGGCCGGGATCACGGAGCTCGAAGAGGCCACCGGTCTCACGCGCTCCAGCCTGTACAACGCGTTCGGCAGCAAGCGCGGTCTCTTCGATGCGGTGCTCGGGGCGTATCTCGACGACATCGTCCGCACCCGGTTGCGGCCCCTCGGCAGCGGAGACCCCGGCGCCCTCGAGGCCTACGTCGACGAGATGCGCGCGGCCATCGCTGCGGACAGCCCCCGGGCGCGCCTCGGATGCCTGCTGCTCAACGCCGGTTCGTCGCCCCTCGCGTCCGACGACGCCGAGGTGCGCGACCTCGTGTCGGGCTACGCCGCCGAGATGCGCGTCGCCATCCGCGCGGCCGTCGCCGACCGCCGCCCCGACCTGACCTCGGATGCCGTGGACGCGCTGTCCGCGGTCTGCGCGTCGCTGGTCGTGGCGGCGCTGACCCTCGCCCGCGTCGACCGCGATGCGGCCGTCGCGACGCTGGCATCCGTCCCCACGACGCTGGAGTCCTGGCGCTGAGCCGCGCCCCGGCCGCGCCCGGCCCCGCGGCCGCGAGACTGCATCTGCCTGACGTCTCCACTGCACGCTGCGGTGGGCTTGTCAGGCGCATGCAGTCTCGGCGCTTCTCGGGGGCGCTGTGTCCCCCCGGCGCACGTGCGGCGGCGTCAGCCGAGCTTGACGGCCGTGCCGTAGGCGACGACCTCCTGGAAGTTCTGCGCGACCTCGCTGGTGTCGAACCGCATCGCGATCACGGCATCCGCCCCGAGCGCCTGCGCCTGCTCGATGAGGCGCTGCTTCGCCTCGTCGCGGCTCTCCTGCAGCTGCTTCGTGAGGCCCTCCAGCTCACCGCCGAAGATCGACTTCAAGCCGGCGCCGAACTGGACTCCGATGTTTCGCGCGCGCACGGTGAGGCCGGTGACCTCGCCGTACACCTCCACGATCTGGCGGCCGGGGACATCGTTCATGGTTGTGACGAGCATGCGGTCAGTGTGACAGCGGCGTGCCCGCCCCGCCAGCGATTCCGGCCGCCGCGACGGAAACGCGGGCACAATGCTGTGATCGCCCCCTTCCCCTTCTGGAGGTCCGCATGGCATCCACCGTCCCGCGCATCGTGATCGTCTCGGGCGCCCGCACGCCCATCGGCTCGTTCGGCGGGGCGCTGTCGAGCGTCGATGCGTACGAACTCGGGGCCGTCGCGGTCACCGCCGCCCTCGAGCGGGCGGGGGTGCAGAAGGATGCGGTCGACGAGGTCGTCATGGGCTGCATCGCGCAGAACGGGCCGGATGCCTACAACGCCCGGCGCGTCGCGCTCGCCGCGGGGCTGCCGACCCGGGTCCCCGCGTTCACCGTCAATCGCCTGTGCGGCTCGGGGCTCCAGGCCATCTGGTCGGGCGCCCAAGAACTGCGCTGGGGCGGCGTCGACGTCGTGGTCGCCGGCGGCGACGAGAGCATGTCGCGGACCCCGTTCCTCGAGTACGGCGCCCGGGGCAATGCGCGTGTGGGGGACCGGACGCTCCTCGACGGCACGCTCGCGATCCTCACCGACCCGTTCAGCGGCCGGCACATGGGCACGACCGCCGAGACCGTGGCATCCCGCTACGGGGTGTCGCGCGCCGAGCAGGACGCCTTCGCGGTCGAGAGCCAGCGCAGGGCGGGCCAGGATGCCAGTCGTGCGGCGTTCGCGGACGAGATCGTGCCGGTGACGACCGGCGGAAAGCGGCCGGTCGAGGTGTCGGTCGACGAGCACCCGCGCCCCGGGACGACGCTCGACGTGCTGGCTGGGCTCCGGCCGGCGTTCGAGGCGGGCGGGTCGGTGACGGCGGGCAACTCCTCGGGCATCAACGACGGCGCCGCCGCGACGGTCCTCATGCGTGAGGATGACGTGCGCGAGCGCGGGCTCACGGGGCTGGCGACGCTCGAGGCCGTCACGACGGCCGGGGTCGATCCCGAGATCATGGGGTACGCCCCGGTCCTCGCCCTGCAACGGCTGTGGGAGCAGACGGGGCTGACGCCGGCCGATGTCGACGTGATCGAGCTGAACGAGGCCTTCGCGGCGCAAGCGGTCGCCGTGATCCGCGACGCCGGGCTCGATCCCGAGAAGACGAACCCGTACGGCGGAGCGATCGCGCTCGGGCATCCGGTCGGGGCGACCGGCGCGATCCTCACGGTGCGCGCGGCCCTCGACCTGCAGCGCCGCGACCTCGAGTACGCCGTGGTGACGATGTGTATCGGCGGCGGTCAGGCCCTGGCCGCGCTGCTCCGGCGGTTCTCGCCCGCGTGAGGGGTCAATATGTGTCGCTTGGCCGCGGGCGAAGCGACAGAAACTGACCCCTCGCGCGAAAGGGAACGGCCCCCACCCGGAAGGGTGAGGGCCGTTCCGGAGCGGTCAGGCCGTGCGGCGCTTGCGCAGGGCGAAGGCGAGACCGCCCGCGACCACGAAGAAGCCGCCCGCGAGCGCGAGGCCCCACGGCGCCTGGGCGCCGGTGGCAGCCAACGTGCCCTTCGCGAACACCTCGATGGTGAGAGGGCTCAGCACCGTGCCATCGGCACGCGTGATGACGACGGTGTGGGCGCCCGGGGCGAGCGTCGAGGGGACGCTCACGCGGAAGGTCACCGAACCGTTCGCGTCGGCGGCCGGGATGCCGGTGATGACCGTCGGCGTGCTGTTCAGCGTCGCCGTCAGCTGCTCGCCGGCGTTCAGGCCGGTCACCGTGACCGTGAACGACCCGCCCTGCTCGACGCGCGTCGCGCTCGCCGAGACGCCCACCGCGGCCGGCGACGTCGTCGGCTGAGCCGTCGGGGTCGGGGTCGGGG
>NZ_VBUM01000129.1 GCF_005774735.1 Microbacterium sp. 5K110
GGGGGCGCGCGGGGGACGGGATGCCGCGGACCTCGGCATCCTGGTCAAACTCCTCGACGCGCGCCAGCGTCTCCCCGTGCACGTGCACCCTGACCGCGGCTTCGCCGCCAGCCACCTCGACTGCCCATACGGCAAGACCGAGGCCTGGTACGTGCTCGAGACCGAGGACGACTGCGCGGTGCACCTCGGGTGGAACCGGCCCGTCGACCGGGACGAGCTCGACCGCCGCCGCGAGGCGCAGGACGGCGAGTGGATGCTGGCCCACATGAACCGCGTCGTGGTGCGCCCGGGGATGGGAGTGCTCGTGCCCGCCGGCACCGTGCATGCGATCGACGGCGGGATCTTCCTGGCCGAGGTGCAGGAACCCACCGACTTCTCGATTCTGCTGGAGTGGTCGGTGACGACCTCGACCCGCGAGGAGTCGCACCTCGACCTGGGTTTCGACGCCGTCATGCCCGCGGTCTCCACGGACGCGCTGGATGCCGCCGCGCTCGACGCCCTGATCAGCACGGCGGGCACCGCGCCGGCGGAGGCGGGCTTCCGCTCGCTGCTGCCGTCCGCGGCTGACCCCTACTTCCGGTTGTTCGACGCCGCCGGAGAGACCGCCTCGCGCGAGGCGGGCTTCGCGGTCGTGCTCGTCTCCGACGGTGCCGGGGCGCTCGTGTCCGAGGCGGGGAGCGTCGACGTCGCGCGCGGTCAGGTGTACGCCGTGCCGCACGCCTTCGGCGCCTGGCGTCTCGCGGGGGCCGCCGAGGTACTCGTCGCCGCGCCCGGCGCCGGCTGGCCGATGACTCTGCGCGGCGGCGACGTGCGGTGACCGCGGCGTCGCGGCGCGCTCGACACGGTGCGGCGCGGCGCGGTGGTGGTGTGTGCGGGCGGCGGTGGGTGCGCGTCGCCGCCGGGTGCGGTGCGGCTGACCGCGGTGGGTGGCCGTCGCCCGCCGGGTGCGCTGGCGGAGTGCGGGGCCGCGGTGGGCGCGCGTCGTGCCCCGCATGCGGCCGCGGCGTGCGCGGGCGCCGCCGTCCGTCGTCCCCCGCAGCGCGCCCTGCGAGAATCGGGGGATGACCGCCACGCTCGTCGCCCAGGCCCTCACCGGAGGCTACGGACACCGCACCCTGTTCGAGGGCGTCGACCTCACCGTGGCGCCGGGCGACGTGATCGGCGTCGTGGGCGCCAACGGCGCCGGCAAGTCGACGCTGCTGCGGCTGCTCGCCGGCGTCGACGAACCGCTCGGCGGCTCGATCGCGCTGGCCCCGGCCGACGCCTTCGTCGGCTGGCTGCCGCAGGAGCACGAGCGCGTGCCCGGCGAGACCGTGGCGCAGTACCTTGCGCGGCGCACCGGCTGCGCCGAGGCGACGCGCGAGATGGATGCCACGGCCGCGGCCCTCGGCGACCCCGACGCCGTGGGGGCCGACGACGCGTACGCCACGGCCCTGGACCGCTGGCTCGCGAGTGGCGCGGCCGACCTCGACGAGCGGATGCCGGTGGTGCTCGCCGACCTCGGACTCGACGTCGGCCCCGACGCGCTCATGACCGGGCTCTCGGGCGGGCAGGCTGCGCGGGTGGGGCTCGCGGCGCTGCTGCTCTCGCGCTTCGACATCGCGCTGCTCGACGAACCGACCAACGACCTCGACCTCGACGGCCTCGAGCGATTGGAGTCGTTCGTGAAGGGTCTCCGCGGCGGGGTCGTGCTGGTCAGCCACGACCGCGAGTTCCTCGCCCGGTCGGTCACGCGCGTACTCGAACTGGACCTCGCCCAGAACTCGCATCGCGTGTTCGGCGGCGGCTACGACGCCTACCTTGAGGAGCGCGCGACCCTCCGGCGGCAGGCGCGCGAGAAGTACGAGGAGTTCGCCGACACCAAGGCCGACCTCGTCGCGCGCGCCCGCACGCAGCGCGAGTGGTCGAGCCAGGGCGTGCGCAACGCGATGAAGAAGTCGCCCGACAACGACAAGATCCGCCGCAAGGCCTCGATGGAGTCCAGCGAGAAGCAGGCCCAGAAGGTGCGGCAGATGGAGAGCCGCATCGCGCGGCTCGACGAGGTCGAGGAGCCCCGCAAGGAGTGGAAGCTCGAGTTCACGATCGGGGCAGCGCCGCGGTCGAGTTCCGTGGTCTCCACGCTTTCGGGTGCCGTGTTCCGGCAGGGGGCGTTCGCGCTCGGTCCCGTCTCGCTGCAGGTGAACGCGGGCGAGCGCATCGGCATCACCGGCCCCAACGGTGCCGGGAAGACGACGTTGCTGCGTGGCATCCTGGGCCGTCAGACCCCGGACGAAGGAACCGCGAGTCTCGGGTCGAGCGTTGCGATCGGCGAGATCGACCAGGCCCGCTCGCTGCTGGTGGGGGAGCGTCCGCTCGCCGAGACCTTCGAGGGACTCGTGCCCGAGATGACCGCGGCCGACGTGCGCACGCTGCTGGCGAAGTTCGGGCTCAAGGCCGACCACGTCACCCGCCCGGTCGACGGTCTTTCACCCGGCGAGCGCACGCGGGCGGGGCTGGCGCTCCTCCAGGCGCGCGGGGTGAACGTCCTGGTGCTCGACGAGCCGACGAACCACCTCGACCTGCCCGCGATCGAGCAGCTCGAGCAGGCGCTGGAGTGCTACACCGGCACGCTGCTGCTCGTCACGCACGACCGCCGCATGCTCGACGCCGTACAGACTGACCGCCACTGGCGCGTGGAGTCCGGCCGCGTGTCGGAGCGGTGACGCTCAGCCCCGCATCGATAAACGGCGTGTCGAGTGAGACACGGCGTCTCTGCGCGTGTCTCACTCGGGAGAGCGTTTATCGCGGGGGTTCGGGGGCGTCAGCGACCCTGGCGCTTCTTGTACGGCTTGGGCTGGCCCTTCACGATCGGGGCGCGGCCCGTGCCCTTGGAGGCCTTGGCCTTGCCGCCCCGCGCCTTCGGAGCAGCGACCGCCTGCGGGGGAGCGTCGGCGATCCGGGCGCGGGCCTCGTCGAGGAGCAGGACACCCGCGGGCGTGAGGTTCGTCGGCGGCGTGCGCGACACCAGCGGCTGCCCGACCTCCTCTTCGAGTTTGTCGATCGTGGTGTACAGCGACGCGAGGGGGATGCCGAGCCGCTCGGCCGCGCGCGGGAAGTGCTGCTCCTCGGCGAGGGCGGCGAACCGGACGAGGTGCGCAAGCTTCATGGCATCCATTCTCCCGTGCCGCGGCGGCGCCCAGATCACGTGATGTGGGCGAGGTCGCTCGATGTGGTGCGTCGCACGGTGCGTTCTCGCCCAGATCACGTGATGTGGACGAGGCCGCTCGACGTGGTGCGTCGCACGGTGCGTTCTCGCCCAGATCACGTGATCTGGTGCGCCCCCGCCCTAAGCAACGGATGCCAGGAAGCGGTCCGCCGTCCGCAGCGACAGGGCCATGATCGTCAGGGCGGGGTTCGCGGCCAGCGCCGAGGGGAAGACGCTGTTGTCGCAGATCCAGAGGTTGGGGATCTCGTGCGAGCGGCCGTCGGCGTCGACCACGCCGTCGTCCGGGTCTGTCGACATGCGGCACGTGCCGATCGTGTGCGCGGTGCGAGCGAGGGTGATCGTGTCGCGCGCCCCCGCGGCCTCCATCACCCGCCGCAGGAACGCGGTGGCATGCCGGTCGAGAGCCTTCTCATTGGGTCCCGCTGTGAACGTCACCCGGGCGCGGGGGATGCCGAATTCGTCGGCCTCGTCCGAGAGTTCGAGGCGGTTCGCCTCCGACGGCAGGCAGTCGCCGTTGATGCCGATGCCCGCCATGTACTGCGCCTGATCGAGGCGTCGCATGAGCTCCGGCCCCCACAACCCGCCGCCGCGCGCGAGCGTCGTGGCGAAGGTGAGGGGCATCACCCCAAGGCTCTGCACGAGATAGCCCCCGGCGAAATCGGCGTCGGCGGGGCGCAGCATGTCCTCGGTGATGACCGACGAGGGGTAGCCGCGGTGCCCCCGCACGGGCTCGTCGAACCGGCCCCACACCTGCGTCGCACCGTGCGCGAGGAAGTTGCGACCCACCTGACCGCTGCCGTTCGCGACGCCGGTGTGCAGCAGCAGCCGCGGCGTCTCGACGCCGCCGGCCGCGAGCACGAGCGCACGGCAGCGCTGGCGCACGTCGACGCCGTCCTGCCGGTACACGACCGCCGCGACGTGACCGCGCGCGTCGAGCTCGATCCCGTGGACCATCGCACCGCTGCGGATCTCGGCTCCGGCGGCCACCGCGGCCGGCAGGTAGGTGTTGGCGGTTGTGGCCTTGGCATCGGTTCGGCATCCCTGGTGGCAGGAACCGCAGTTGACGCACGTGCCGCGCTCGCCGTAGTGGTCCTGCACCCGGGCGCGGGTGAGCACGGCGGCGGGCGCGTCCGCCCAGCGGATGCCGAGCGCCTCGCACCCGCGCGCGACGAGGTTCGCGGGCGCGTTGCGGGCGGCGGGACCGTAGGCGTACGACCGGTCGGGGTCCCACGGGTAGGGCGTCTGCCCCGAGACGCCGATGTCGCCCTCGACGCGGGCGACGTACGACAGCAGCTCGTCGGGGTCGATCGGCCAGTCGCGGCCCTCGCCGGTCTCGGTGCGCAGCCGGAGGTCACGCGCGTCGGGACGCGGCGCGAACGCGCCCCAGTGCAGCGTGGAGCCGCCGACACCGCGACCGCTGTTGTTGGGGCCGAACGCTGTGGGATCGCCTCCGCCGCTGAGGCGGTCGGACATCCAGTTAATCTCCACCGCCTCGGTCTCGTCGGGGGTGAGGTCGTCGAGGTCGAAGTTCCGGCCCGCCTCCAGCGCCACGACCGACAGCCCGCGCCGGGCGAACTCGGCCGTCAGCGGGGCGCCGCCCGCGCCCGTCCCGATCACGACGACGTCGACGATGTCGTCCGTGCCGTGCGTGCGCATCCCCTCGAGCTTCATACGGCGTCTCCCGTCGCGATCGTGCCGCCGACTCCGGCGGGCTCCCAGTCCTCGCGTCGCCCGAGATCGAGGTGCACATAGCCGCGGATCGGGTCCCGGCCGCCGGTGGCGAAGCCGTCGAAGCCGGTGCGGGCCATGCTCGCCGGGTGCGAGAGCCACTGCCGCACGAGGTCGACGCGCGCGTCCTCCAGCCACGCCGTCAGGAGAGCGGCATCCAGGGGTCCGTCCGTGGACCCGGTGCCCTCGATCGCCGCACGCAGCACGGCCTCGCGCTCGACCGGGTCGGTCGGCCACCCCGGGGCGAGGGTGTCGAGCCCGCGGCGATACGCCTCGGCATCGGGCGGGAGACCGTCGCGGCGCCATCCGTCGCCCTCGCCGCGAGCCAACTGCGCGTCGATGCGCGCGGCGAGGTCGATCGCGGGGCCGTCCTGGGGCACGACGAGATCGGCGATCTCGCGCAGCAGCGTGAGCTGCGCCATGTCGAGCACGCGCGGCGCGTAGCCGCGGTCGTCGGGCACCGCCCGGCGGTTCAGGATGCCGCGTACCCGCGCATCCACCCGGTCGCCGGCGATGAGCCGCACCCACTCCTCGGGCACCTCGGGTCCGGCGAGCACTTCGTCCGCGACGAACGCGGCGATGGCCGCAGCAGCCTCGGGCGCGCGCTCGAGCGGGATCAGGTGCCCGGTGTCGGCGAGGCTGTGGAACCGTGCCCGGGGCAGGACGCCGGAGAGCAGCCCCGGCTGCGCCGCGGCCCCGAGGTCGGCGTCGTCGGCGCCGGCGAGCACGAGGGCGGGGAGGTCGAGGCGGCCGACCTCGGCGCGCACGTCGACACGGCTCCCGGTCTCGAGCCATGCCCGCCACGCGGCGGGAGACGTTCGAGCGAGGTCGTCGACGGCGAGACGGTGGGCCTCGGCATCCAGCGGCTTCGCGGTGTTCTGGTCGAGGAAGGTCTCGGCATCCGTCTTTGAGATCGGCCCGTCGGCCACCCACGACAGCATCCGGGCGCGCCGGTCCTCGTCCATCGGCTCGGGGCGCGGCGGCGAGGGCGCCATCAGCACCAGCCCGGCGAGCCCCGCCAGGGGCGCGTCTCCGCTCAGGACGCGGGAGGCCACGATCCCGGCGATCTTGCCGCCCATGCTGTGCCCGCCGAGCATCCACCGGCCGCGGGCCCGCTCGTGCAGGATGCCGATGACGTGTGCGACCGTCGCCTCGATCGAGGTGTCCGAGGCAGCGGTCTCCGAACCGAAGCCCGGCAGGTCGATGCCCTGTACGTCCACCCGTCCCGCGAGCGCGTCGCCGAGCCGTTGGAACGATCCGCCGCTCGCCCCCAGGGCGTGCAGCAGGTAGAGGGTCGGAACGTCGTTCGGGCTCGGCATGTCTTCACGCTTTCGCACGTCGGGGCCTGCGACGGGCCGCTTGCGCACCGAGCCTTTTTGCGCAAGCACGCGCGAACCACGGCATAACTCCTGCGGGTCGGGGGC
>NZ_VBUM01000012.1 GCF_005774735.1 Microbacterium sp. 5K110
CGCCACCCCCGACCGACCATGAACACGAACCGGCACCGTTCTGAAACCGCACGTCGGCGCGTCCGCGCGGGCGGGCGAGGGCGCGCGGATGCGCGGCCGCGCGGGGGCCGGCGCATCCAGAAGGGCGGGCACCGGGTTGCACGACTCCGCCGTCTGCCGCACGTCGGCGAGGTACCGCCGGTCGGCCGCCAGCCGCGCCAGCGCGTCCGAACCCACCGATCCGTGCCCGGGAATCACGACCCGCGCGGCCCGCGCGTACGGCTCCAGCACGTCGAGCGCCCTCTCGTACGCCGGAACGTCGTCCGGATCGAACGGCAACGGCAGCTCGACATCGCTCAGCATGTCGCCGGCGACGAGCACCCGCGGCCCCGGCAGCCAGACCGCCGTATGTCCCGGCGGGGAACTCCGCCCCGACGCCCGCCGCGGCACGTCTCCGAACGACGGATGCCACAGAAGATGGTCGTGATGCGCGTGGGTCGCGAACCCCTCAGCGACCGTCAGTCCCCGCTTCCGCAGCGCCGCGGCGAGCGCGTCGAGTTCGTCCGGCATCCATCCCGGATCGATCAGCAGCGCCCGACCGGATTCAACGACCACCGTCGTATTCGTCTGCATCACGCGGCTCGTGGCGACGAGCACACCCGGTGCCACCTCGCGGAGCGGAACCATCACGGAGCCGCGTCGATCACGCAGAACCGGTTACCCTCGGGGTCCTGCAGGATCACGTAGTCCGCGTCGGCGAGCCTGCCGTCCCATTCCACCTCGGTCGACCGCCGCGCGTCGAGGGACAGGTTCGGCCCGGTGCCGTCGGCCGAGTGCAGCAGCGCGAAGTCGCCGCCGACCAGAACCGGATCTGGGCGTGCAGATCATCGACGCGGATGACGATCGACCCGACCACGAGCATGCCGTCAGCGTACGCCGGGGGTCACTCCGTCACCTCCGCGCGATCCACCAGGAACGTCTCCGTCCGCCCGTCGGGCGCCGTCACCGTCACCTCGGCCACGCCCTCGCCGCCGGGGAAGACGCGCAGCGTCAGCCCGTCGAGGTAGTCGTAGTCGGGCCGATCGTCGCGCGCACCCCACGGCAGAACAGCCCCGGGCCGCACGTACAGCGGCAGCGAGTCGAAGCCGTGCTGCTCGCGCCGCCACCCGCCGCCGGTCACGCGCTCCCCGGTCAGCAGGTGCGTCCACTCCCCCGCGGGCAGGTAGACGCTGACGTCACCGGATGCCGAGAACACGGGCGCCACGAGCAGGTCCGGGCCGAGCATGTACTGCCGGTCGAGATGCAGGGTCGTGGGGTCGTCGGGGAACTCCAGCGCCATCGGCCGCATCATCGGGACGCCGCTCACGGCCGCCTCGCGCGCCGCCGCGTACAGGTACGGCATCAGCCGGAGCTTCAGCCGGGAGAACAGCCGCGTGACCTCGACGGCCTCGTCGTCGAACGCCCACGGCACCCGATACGAGTCCGATCCGTGGAAACGGCTGTGCGACGACAGCATCCCGTACGCGACCCAGCGCTTGAACACCGCCGGGTCGGGCGTGCCCTCGAAGCCGCCGATGTCGTGGCTCCAGAACGCGAACCCGCTCCAGGCCAGCGACAGCCCGCCGCGCAGGGTCTCGGCCATCGACGCGAACGTCGAAGAATTGTCGCCGCCCCAGTGCACCGGCATCGTCTGCCCGCCCGCGGTCGCCGACCGGGCGAAGAGCACGGCCTCGCCCTCGCCGCGCTCGTCGACGAGCACCTCGTGCACGGCGGCGTTGTAGAGCTGCGCGTAGAGGTTGTGCATGCGCTCGGGGTCGGTGCCGTCGTGCCACACGACGTCGGTGGGGATCCGCTCGCCGAAGTCGGTCTTGAAGCAGTCCACGCCCTGAGCGATCAGCCGGCGCAGGGACGACTGGTACCACCGCACGGCATCCGGGTTGGTGAAGTCGACGAGCGCCATGCCCGGCACCCACAGGTCCCACTGCCACGTCGAGCCATCCGGCCGACGCACGAAGTAGCCGTTCTCGGCCCCCTCGGCGAACAGCGGTGAGCGCTGCGCGATGTACGGGTTGATCCACACCGACACGCGCAGACCGCGATCGTGGAGGCGGCGGAGCATGGCATCCGGGTCCGGGAACACGCGCTCGTCCCACGTGAAGTCGCACCAGTTGAACTCGCGCATCCAGAAGCAGTCGAAGTGGAACACCGAGAGGGGCAGGTCGCGCTCGGCCATGCCGTCGATGAACGAGTTCACGGTCGCTTCGTCGTAGTCGGTGGTGAACGATGTCGTGAGCCACGTGCCGAACGACCACGCGGGCACGACGGGCGGGCGACCGGTAAGCGCGGTGTACCGCTCGAGAACGTCCTTCGGGGTGGGACCGGCGATGACGAAGTACTCCAACACCCCGCCCGAGACCGAGAACTGCACGCGTTCGACGTTCTCAGAACCGACTTCGAACGACACGTGTCCTGAGTCGTTGACGAGCACGCCGTAGCCGCCCGACGAGACGTAGAACGGCACGCTCTTGTACGCCTGTTCGCTCGAGGTGCCGCCGTCGGCGTTCCAGATGTCGACCGTCTGGCCGTTCTTCACGACGGGTCCGAAGCGTTCGCCGAGGCCGTAGATCGTCTCTCCGACGCCCAGGTCGAGCTGCTCGTGCAGGTAGTGGCGTGCGGCCGGCACTCCGGTGTCGGCGCCGGCGTTGCCGATCACGCCGGTCTCGACGTCGGCTCCATCGGCGAGGCTCACCCGACCGAGTGATCGGATGCCACTGCCGGTGAGCCGCGTCCCGTCGAGCTCGAACGACAGGTCCCACGGGGCGCCGGGCGCAACGCGGGCGACGAGACCACCGGTCGCGAGGGCGCCCCCCTTGTCGGTGACCTCGACGGAACCGCCGCCGGCCGCGGCGCCGGGGAGTGCGAACCCCGTCGCACGGGTATCTCCGGCGTGGTGGACGACGCGGACCCGCACGACCCCCTCGAGCGGAGACGACAGGGTGACGGTCAGGACCGTGCGGTTGAGCACGTCGCCGCGTTTGGCGATGACCTTCGTCGGTGCGTGCACGACCAACCCCGGACCATCGGGGGTGTCGGTCGGGCCGATGTCGTACGCCTCGGCGGCGTAGTCGACGGTGACGCCCGGACGCATCAGCCAGAACCCATCGGTGAACTTCATTACTTGACTGCTCCTGCCGTGATGCCGCGTGTGAGCGTGCGCTGAAAGATGAGGAAGAAGATGAGCGTCGGGATGATGCCCAACAGGGCCGACGCGCTGATCGTGGTGACGTCCATGAGTCGGTCGCCCTGGAGCACGCTGATCGCGACCGGGACGGTCTGGTTGTCGTTGGATGCCAGGAACGTCAGGGGGATCAGGAACTCGTTCCACGTCCAGATGAAGAAGAAGATGACGAGCACCGACAGCGTCGGGCGGCTGATCGGGAAGATCACGCGCCACAGGATCTGCCAGCGGCTCGCGCCGTCGATCGCGGCGGCCTCGAGGATCTCGCGGGGGAACGTGCCGTACACCGACGACAGCAGGTAGGTGCCGAACGCCGCCTGCACCACGGTGAAGACGATGATGATCGACCACACGTTGTCGTACAGGCCCACGGATTTGAACATGTAGTACAGCGGGTACAGCAGCGCCTCCTGCGGCAGCAGGTTCGCGAGCAGGAACAGCAGCACGATCCCGGTGCGTCCGCGGACGCGCCCGATGCCGATCGCGAAGGCGTTCAGCACTGAGATCAGCACCGCGAGCACCGCGACGACGCCCGAGATGAGGATCGAGTTGCCGACCTTGCGCGGGAAGTCGACGCGGTTCCAGAAGTCGACGATGCCGCCGAAGTCGAGCTGCTGCGGAAGGGCGAGCGGGCCCGAGGTCGCGTAGTCGACGGGCGACTTGAACGAGTTGACGAGCACGAGGTAGAAGGGCGCGAGCACGAGCAGCGCGCCGACGACGACGAGCGCGAGCAGCAGCCAGTCGACGGGGCGGCGACGGGTCATGCCGCCGCGTCCTCCGCGGCGCCGGGGACGTCCCGTGGTGATGACGGCGGTGGTGGTCATAGTCCCGCCCTTTCCTTGCGTTCGAGCGAGGTCTGCACCCGGATGAACACGATCGAGACGATGACGACGACGATCGTGAGCACGGTGGCGATCGTCGCGCCGTAGCCGACGTTCCGCTTGGTGAAGAACTCGAGATAGGCGTAGTACGCCGGGACGATCGTCGATCCCGCCGGACCTCCCTGCGTGATGACGTACACGGGCCCGAACACCTTGAGCGCGGCGATCGTGCAGGTGAGGGTGACGACGAAGATCTCGGGGCGGATGATGCTCATCGTGATCGCGGTGAACCGCTGGAACCAGTTGGCGCCGTCGAGTTCGGCGGCCTCGTAGAGCTCGGGGTCCACGCGCTGCAGCGCCGCCATGAACACCACGACCGGGTACCCGATCTGCACCCAGACCAGCACGACCATGAGCACGATGAGCGCCGAGGGCATCTGCCCCAGCCAGTCATACGAGGGGAGGCCGAGCCCGCCCAGGATCTGGTTGAGCGCGCCGGTGTCGCCGGGGCGGACGATCCACCCGATGACGATGCCGGCCACCGCGACCGGCAGGATCTGCGGCAGGTAGTAGGTGGCGCGGAGGAAGCTGCCGACCTTGCCGCCGAACTTGCGGCCGACGACGTCGAAGAGCAGGGCCGCGACCGCGAGGCCGACGACGGTGGGGACGACGACCATCGCGAGGACCATCCACACCGAGTTGGTGAACGAGGTCCAGAAGTCGTCGTCGGTGAGCAGCTTGGCCCAGTTCTCGAGCCCGATGAACTCGGGGTCGCCGACGCCGCGCCACTTGGTGAAGGTGAGGAACACGTTCCACACGAGCGGCACGATCACGATCACCAGCAGCAGCACGAAGCCGGGCAGCAGGTACAGCCAGTAGCCGGCAGTGCCGCCGCGGCGCTGGGGGATGGCCGGCTGCTCGGGCGGGAGTGCCACCCGAGCAGCCGGACGCGTGAGGAGGGCCATCAGCGGAAGTCCGCCGTGCCTTCGTCGTACTTCTTGCCGAGGTTCGCGTTCGTGGTCGCGGCATCCTGCGATCCGGTGACGAGACCCTGGAGCTCCTGCACGAGCACGTCGTAGAAGCCGGGAGCGGGCCAGTCGGGGTAGAACGACAGGCCGTCGTCGGCGAGCACGCCGTTGAACGTGTCGATGAGCTCCTTGCTCTTGGCATCCGTGATGTCGGCGGTGTTCGCCGCGACGGGAACGCCGCCGTTGTTGCCGATGATCGCCTGGATCTCGGGGCTCATCGTGATGTCGATGAACTGGTAGGCGAGGTCCTTGTTCTTCGAACGCTCCGGGACGACCCACAGGTTGCCCGACGAGCCGAGCGAGAGCTTCGACCCGGGGAAGGCCGCGAGCGTCCAGTCGAACGTCGTGGCTTCGCTGGCCATGCGGCCGTACCACCACGAGCCCGACACGAAGATCGGCGAGGTGCCGTTGATGAAGGAGACGCCGGCGTCCTCGGCCTTCACCGACGAGACGTCCTTGGCGATGTAGCCCTTGTCGACGTACTCCTTGAGGGTGTCGGAGGCGTAGGTCACCTCGGACCCCTTCCAGTCGACCGGGTTCTTGTAGAGCTGGTAATCGTCGACCCACGATCGGTCGGCCTTGCTCAGCGCGAGCTGGTACCACAGCTGCCCGAGCGGGTACTCGGCACCCGCCTCGGCGAGGGGCGTGATGCCCTTCGCGACGAAGGCGTCGAGCACCTTCACGAACTCGTCGTAGGTCTTGGGCACTTCCAGGCCCGCCGCGGCGAAGGCGTCGAGGTTGTAGTAGACGCCGACGAACTCGCCGTAGTTGGGCACGCCGTACCAGGTGTCGCCGCCCATGACGCCGTCGGAGGAGTACTTCGCCGTCGTCTGCAGCGACGGGGCGAGCTTTGCATCCCAGCCGTACTGGGTGACGGCGTCGCTGATGTCGGCGATGAGCCCGGTGCTCGCGAGGAAGCCCGCGGTCGCGTTGCCCTTGTTGAACTCCATGAGGTCGGGCGCGGCGTCGGTGTCGAGCACCTGGCTCGCCGTCTTCTGGATCTGCTCGAAGGACTTCTCCTCGATCTTCACCGTCGCACCGGTCTTCTCCTCGAAGATCGGGACGGCGGCGTTCCAGGCCTTCGCCATGGCGCTGTCGGCGCCTTCGTAGTGCCACAGGGTGAGGGTCTTGCCCTCGCCGTCCGTGGATCCGCTGTCGCCTCCCCCACCGCTGCAGGCGGCGAGGGTCAGGGCGGCGACGGCGATGGAGCCGACGACCGAGAGGGCTCGGGTCGCGCGTCGTTGGGCGTTCGTGCGTGCCATCGTTGGCACTCCTTTCACTGTGTTCCGCTGGTTCAGGGGTGTCCGCTAGCGGAGGCGGATGTGTCGAAGCGCTTCGATTATGGGCGAACGGCACAGGCTGTCGAGTTGGGCGGGTCAGGCGGAGCCGGGCGCGGCGACGGAGCCGCGCTCGAGATAGGTCGGCGGGATGAGATGGAGGCCGGATGCCACGGGGCGCCCGGCGACGAGCTCGATCGCCAAATCGACCGCGAGCTCGCACGAGTTCTGCGGGACGAGCGGGATCGAGTCGACCGGGGTGGCGAGGGCGTCCGTGTCGAAGCTGCTGCCGACCGAGACGATCGACACATCGTTCGGCACGCTCTTGCCGAGCGCGGCGAGCTCGACGAGCATCACCTGCAGCACTTCTTCGGGCGCGTGCAGGACGATCCCGGTGACCCCGGCCCCGACGAACGCGCGCACCGAGCGGCGCACGAGATCGCGGTCGGTGACGACCTCACCGGATGCCACTGCGGTGGCGTTCATCCCGCGTTCGGTCGCCCGCTCCAGGACGGCGCTGCGGACACGGGGCGGGAAGTTCGACTTCTCGTACGCGCGGCGAGACCCGCCGATGAGCCCGATCTCGCGGTGCCCGGCGTCGGCGAGCCGGTCGACGGCCTGGACGGCGGCGCTCTCGAAATCGAGGTCGACGCACACGAGTTCGTCGTGCTCGTTCGGGATGCCGACGAACACCGTCGGCGTCGCGCTCGCGCGGGCGATCGCGACGCGCGGGTCGGCGGGGGCGACGTCGAGCACGAGGATGGCATCCACGAGTCCGCTCGCGGCGACGCGCTTCATCCCGGCCGAGGCGTCCTCGTCGGTGAGAAGGAGCATGTCGTACTCCTTGCGCCGCGCCGCGACGGTCATCGCGTGCATGAACGCCATGTGGCTGGGCGCGTGACTGTCGGCGCGGAGCGGCTCGGACAGCGCGAAGATGTTGGTCTGACTGCCGGCGAGCATCCGTGCTCCGGCGTTGGGGCTGTACCCCAACTGCTGCACGGCATCCTGGATGCGCCGGCGCGTATCGGCCGAGACCGGACGCTTGCCGCTCAGCGCGTACGAGACGGTGCTGATCGACACGCCCGCAGCGCGGGCGACCTCGTCGATCCCTGCCATAGCGACTCCTTCGTAGCTGTCGAAGCGCTTCCCAGAAGCGCTTCGACAGCAAAGTTAGACCACGTTCGCCGTCGAGCGCAAGAGGTAAGTTGGCGCGGGCAACAAAAGGGCACCTCCCACCGAGGGCCGGGCACGCGGGGGACGAATGACTCAGCGCTCGTCCGACTCCCGACGCCGCTGGATGGCCTCCGCGATCGGGTCCATCGGGAGAGCCGGCCCGAACTGGGCGTTCGGCTTCGTGTCGCGGTGCGGATGCCGCGGTCGCCCCCGTCCGAGGGAGATGTCGCTGTACGCGTCCGACGCGTAGAGGTCTTCACCGCGACGGGACGGCGCGCGACGACGGGTCGAGAGGAGCGAGACCGCGGCCAGGGCGACCACAGCTCCGACCGGCAGCGCCCACAGCGGAGTGTCCCACTCCAAGGCGAGCGACGCCCAGTAGAGGGCGAAACCGCCCACGAGGATCACGGCGATCGCGATCCGCCGCCAGAGCTGCAGGGCCATACTCGACGGTATCCCGCCACGGGCGATCCCGCGACCCCGACGAACGGCCGGTCAGGGCTGACGACGCTCCGCCGCCCACTCATCGCCCTCGCGCGTGAACACGATCCGGTCGTGCAGCCGCGACGGGCGGCCCTGCCAGAACTCGATCTCGCGCGGCTCGATGCGGTAGCCACCCCAATGCGGTGGCCGCGGCACGGGTGCGTCGTCGGCGAAGCGCGCTTCGACGGCATCCATGGCGTCCTCGAGGGCGGCTCGGGATGCCACGGGCTGCGACTGCGCGCTCGCCCAGGCCGACAGCTGCGACCCGCGCGGACGCGACGCGAAGTACGCGTCGTCGCGCTCGGCAGGCAAAGGCGTCGCCGCGCCCAGGACGATGACCTGCCGCTGCAGCGCGTACCAGGGGAACAGCGCCGACACCGACGGGTTCTCCGCGAGCGCGCGCCCCTTCCGCGACTCCCGGTTCGTGAAGAACCACAGCGCGCCGTCGTCGTCGATGCCGCGCAGCAGCACGGTGCGCGAGGTCGGTGAGCCGGTGGCATCCACCGTCGACACCACCATCGCGTTGGGTTCGGGCAGGTCGGCGGCATCGGCGAGCCACTGCTGTAACAGCGCGATTGGAGACGCGGCGATCGCGCCGTCGTCGAGTTCGGCAAGTGTGTAGTCGAGCCGGTGGGCGAGGGGGTTCTCGGTCATCGCGGGGCCTCCGGATCGGTCGCGGGAGGCACCATCGTACGGCCGGGCGGGGACGGGCGCGCGCCGTCCCGTTCACTCACCCCCCAAGGCCGCGACGTAGTCCGCCGGAGCGGGACGGGACCCCGCCGGTCCGAGCCCGTGGGCGACGAGATGCCGCACCTTCGAACGGCGCGTCATGGCAGGGAGCGCGTCGGCATCCGTCGGTCCCGGCTGGGGTCGCACCATCTGCGCGGCGAGGATCCGCAGCAGCCACGTCGCGAGAAGGTATCTGTCGTTCTGGATGGAGGCCCCGGTGCCGTGCGGATCACTCCAGTTGGGCTGCGTGCGGAACTCGAGCGTGGGATCGTCGTGACGACGTACGCCGTCGCAGTCGAGGAAGTACGTCGAGGGGTCGCCCGAGGTCGCGAAGAGGATGTTGCGGGAGTTGGCGTCCGTGTAGACGAGTCCGTGCCGGTCGAGGACGTCCCAGGCGGTGGCGAGGTCCCGCGCGAACCGAAGGCGCTGCTCGGCGGTGAAGGTCCCGGCCACGCTCGTGGCCCGCGCCACATGCTGCCCCTCGAGGAGGTGCCACCCGCCCTGGAACGGGAACGAAAACCTCGGTTCCGCCCGCGGAATCAGCACACCCACGGTGTCGCCCTGTCCGTCGATGATCCGATGCGCGGGCCAACTGAAGGAGCGGGCGGCCAACTCCCGGTCCACGGGTGAAAGGTCGTACTCCTTCAGGTCGATGAGTCGCTGGATCGCTGCGGCCTCGGCCCCGCTGCGCGGGCGGGTGTAGATCTTGGCCAGGAAGGAGACCTCAGTGCACGGGACGACCGATCCCTCGAATCCCGAGGCCGCAGAAGCGGGGTCCGCCGGGAGCAGACCCAGATCATCGACCCGGACCGCCGCCGCCTTGCGCAGCCCGATCATTTCTCACCGCCCACGAGATCGGATTCGCCGGTACGGGCGGGACGGAACATGGCCACGGCGGTGCGGTCGTCCCGCGCCCCGACTCGCTCGAAGTCGACGTCGCAGAGGAACTGGGCGATCGAGGGCGGGCGCGTCCACGAGTGGCCGAGACCGTGACCCACGGGATTCTCGGCGCGGAGGTGCGCGTCAATGCCGTCGGTGGCGACCAGGAGCACGTCTCCGGGAACCAGCATCGCCGTGCCTCGAGCGGTGGGCTCGACGTGCAGCGGGAGCGCGGGGACATCGTTGGCGAGGACGGCCGCGGTCTCCGCCGTGACGCGTCGCCACGCCGGATGTCCTTCGACGACCTCGCCCGGCGTGAACACGCTGGCGCGCGAGTCCCCCCACTCGGCGACCGCGACGCGCCAGGGGGCGTCGGCGTCGCCGATCCGCACCATGGCCACGGTCAGTGTGGTGGCGAGGGCGGCGGGATTGAGGCCGAGGTCGCGTGCCGTGGCGCCGATTCGCGCCGCCACGACGCGACCCAGCGTTCGTGGGTCGCCGAGACCGGACGAGAGCAACTCGACGGCCGCGCGGGTCGCCGTCCAGGCGCCGATCTGGCTGTGCGAGGCGGACCCCACGCCGTCAGCGACGGCCACGAAGAGGCGGTCGTCCGACGTGGCCCAGGCGTACGAGTCTTGACGCACGTGCCCCGGATCGGCGCGATGGGAGAGCCCGCGAACGCTCGCGGCACGGAGTTCCACATCGGTCCCGACGATCGTGCCGTAGTCGGCCTGGATGGACGCGGGCGTGGCCGCGGCCGAGCGTTCGGGCAGGACGACCTCGGTCGAGATCGAGTGCGGACGCCCGAACAGGCGCTGCATGGGCCCGAAGGGCCGCGCCGCGCGCGACCCCCCGGCTTCCTGAGTCTGCTTGCTACGCACCGGAGACCACATCCAGCTGTGTCATGCCGGGCACGGTGGTCGGGATGGGGGCCGGGACCGCCGCCCCCGCCGCGGCGGCCGACGCCGAGTTCAGCACGGTGCGGACCAGCGCGGGAAAGAGAGCCGCGAACGCCTGTGCGGGGTCGGTGCCCTGATCGGCGAGCCACACCATGCCACGATCCCGTCGAGCGATGCGACGAAGGACGGCCTCGTCGGCGCCGGCGACACCGAACACGCAGATGTTCGGAGCGTACGGAAGGCTGCAGAGGGTGTCCAGCTCGCTCTCCCACCCCGTGTCGGTGGGCCCGCCGTCCGTGATCATGTACACCGTCGGGCGGTAGACGAGCGTGGAGCGGTGGGCGGCCACGAGAGTCTCGAGGCCGCGACGGGCCAGAGCGAACGCCTCGCCATATCCGGTGCTACCGCTGGCCGAGAGCACGGGGGGCGTGGCGGCGGCGTCCACGTGGGTGTAGGGCATGACCACGGACGCGGTCGAGGCGAACTGGATGATCTCGACGACGGCGGTGTCGGCCGCCTCCGGGTGGATCTGTAGCGTCGAGATGAGGGAGGTCAGGCCCGCGTTGAGTGCGGCGATCGGCGAGATGGGCCCGGGGCCGGAGGCCATCGAACTACTCGTGTCGCCCAGCAAGCACACCGGCACGAGTGCGCTGACGGGCACGTCGACCGGCGGGGCGTAATCGGTGTGGGTGGACATTTCGGACTCCTTCGACGAGGGGCATCGCCCGGCTGAAACGGCGCCACTGCGGCGCCGCTCCCCGAGGAACCGCGGTCCTTCGGGGTGATCTCAGCGTCTCGCTCGAGAGGGTCCGGTTCTTCCGGCGCCGTCGGAAAGTCAGTCCGAGAACGAAAGGGCGACGACGTCGCCGCGCGCAGCGTCGGTGACTACTAGACGGTCACCGCTCCAGGCGACACCGGATGCCAGCATTCCGGGGTCGAGTCGAACGACCCGCCGTTCCCCGTCCGTGAACAGCAGCACGGGACCCCACCCGGCGGCGGAGACGGTGCTCACCGCGACGACGCCCTCGTCGGAGATGGCGATGTCGGATGCCTCCAGACCGAGAGGTGCGAGATCTCCGAGGCAGGTGCCGTCGTACGCGGGGTCTTCGTCGCAGCCGAGCGTGTAGGCGACGTCGCCCGGCACCGTTCCCAGGAGCCCCGCGCTCGGGTCGACGATGCGGACGCGCGACACCCGCTTCTCTGCAAATATCGCTGTTTCGGCGTAGGCCGTGACTAGGGCATCCCCGATCACCACGGCGTCCACAGCCGTCGGACGCAGGGGGAAGGCGACCTCGCCGTGAGCGTCCCGGGCCTCGGTGGGAACAACTCCGCAGTCGGGAGCGGAGGCTTCCCCGGACACGACTCGATCCGGATCGCCGGCGATACGCCCGAACGCGTCCGCGGACGGCGCGAACCATCCGGTCGTCTCCGTGGCAGCGCCCAGCTGAGTGGGGTCGAACGAGAAGATCCCGTCGCACAGCGCCAGCACGACCGTGTTCGTGTCGCCTTCCGAGCTGCGAGGAGAGGCGAGATCCCGGATGCCGGGTACGTCGATCTCGAAGTCGCCGAGGTCGACGCTGTCCCAGTCGATGACGATCTTGGTGCGGTCGATGTCCGGCGGGAGGTCGGGCGAGTAGGCACCGAAGGCGCCGACGGTTCCGTCTGACGTCGTGATCACGCGCGGGGTGAGCGCACGGTAGGACGACGTCGCGCCCGACCACGGGTACCGCGAGGACCCGTCGTCGGACAGGACCGCCCAGTGCCCGGGAGCGAACCATGCAGCACCGCCCTCGACCCGCTCGGGCGACACCGCGAGCATCGTCGCCGCCTCCGCGCCTTTGCGCTCGGTGAGGACACCGCCCTCCGGCATCCAATCCGAAGACTTCGCGTCCAGGGACCACAGCGCGGAACTGCAGCCGGCGCCCGCGGGTGCCGCGAGCAGGATCGACCCGTCAGGTCTCACCGCCAAGGGATTCTGAGCCCATCTCGTGAGATCGAGGACGGACACACCCGCGCGCGGCGGGACGCAGGTGTCCGTCAGCTGGCCTTGGGTCGAAGAGATGTCCGACCCGCCCCTCGCCTGCTGCCCCCGGTTACTTTCGGCGTCCACGTCGGCGCCGATGAAGCCCGCCGTTCCGTCGGGCTTCCGACACACGTCGTCGTCAGCGGTCGGCGTGTACCACGAACGGTCCGCGACCCGGGGAAGGGGGATGATCGACGAATCCAGGGCGAACCCCTGCAGACAGCCCGCGAACTCCACGAGCAGACGCCCGCCGTGCTCGACCGCGGGACCGACATACTCCGTCACCGTGTCGGTGAGACGCACACTCGGACGATCATCCAACGGCCGGTACGCCAAGTACCCGGTCGACTCGTCCTGAGTGCGTTCGATCACCGCGCCGCTCGACCCGTCGGCGACGATGCTCCAGGAGTTTCGCCGACAATCCGCACCCGACGCGGGATCCTTCCATGTCGGCGGAGCCACTCGCGCGTCGCCGAGCGGATCTGTGACCTTCACGACCTGCACCACCGTGGGCCTCCACGGGGAGGCGTCCGGGCAGGACGCCATCGCCTTCCACTTCTCGACTTCCTCGGGATGTCCCCGCTCGAAGGCCTCCTCGTCGACGTCCGTGAGGAGTATTCCGCCGTCGACGACGACGAGCGCAGCGTCCCGATCGAACGCGTCGGCGCGGACAGCGGCATCAACGGTCCGGGCCACGGGGACCTCGGGGGTGAGGTCGATGACCGACACGCCCTCCGCGCCGACGACGGCGAGGTGCCCGGGGTCGAGGAACCCCAGATCGTTGAGGGACGTGAGCCGGTCCCCTGCGGGCACCCCGCCGGGGGGAGTCAGCCCGGGGAGCGTCGCGGCGAGGGCATCGAAGGGCGACCCGGCCACTTCCGCGGTCGGCGTGGCGCCGGCTCGTTTGTGGGGGATGCGGACCTCGGGAATCCAGGGTGCGCTGGGCCGCTTGATCCACACGACGTCCGCTTCGTCGGCGTACCGTTCCAGCACCGCGATGGAGCCGTCCTCGGCCACCGCGAGGCCGTCGGGATTGAAGAACGCGGGCTCGTCGCCGGGCATGCCGGTGTACAGCGTCTCCGCCGAGGCGGCGAGGGTGGGCGGAACGGCGGCACCGCCCAGCGATGACCCGACGACGGCGACCGTCATCGCGATCCCCAGGGTGGCAGCGGTCGGCACCCACCACCTCGACCGTCGACTCCGTTGCAGACGCGCGGCGTAGTGCTCGCGTTCGACCACGGCCACGACGAGCGCGTTCACCCCGACCGCCGCCGCCGCCGCGCCGAGAGCGACGACCTCCGGCCACGGGCCGGTGGACACGCCGGCGGGCGTCGGCGGACTCCAGAGGGATGCCGCTGCCCAAGTCCCGACCACGATCGAGGCGGTCGCGAAGCCGACGGCGGCCGACACGGGCGACCACCGCTCCAGGAGGGGCGCGCGGTGACCACGCGGCACGCCCCGACCGAGGATGCCTGCACCGGCACAGGCGACGAGCCCGAGGATCGCGAACGCCGCCCCGACCGCGAGCGAGGCAGCCCGCTCGGATGCGGCAGACGGGATCGCGCCCCCGGGTGGCAGCGTCGCCGCGGAACTCGCGGCGAAGCCGACGACAAGGCCCACCGCGGCGGCCGTGAACAGTGCCCCGAGCCGCGCCGGCGCCATCAGGCGCCGAAGCGACGCGAGGGCGCGACGGTCCCGGGGCGCCCGTGCGGCGACCCCGAAACGACGACGTGGGAGCGGACCCGACGGCATCCATCCCCTGCCGTGAGCGTCCGCGACGGCGACGTCCGTGAACGCCATCAGTCGATCCAACGCGCGGGCAGGGTGGGGCCGGTGTTCACCGTCGAGCTGCACCCGCTCGAGATCGGTCCCGGCGTCGACGACATCCTGAGCGAGCGGTCCGTTGATGATTTCGATCCGCGTTTGCGGAGCGTCTCCCCGCCCGGAGTGGAGGATCGCCACCGCGAGTCGGTGCACGGCCGCATGCACCGAATCGTCGTGCGCGCCGTCCAGCGCGCATGCTCCCGCGTCATTGCACGCATCGGTGTCGAGGACGAGCTCGTGCCGCTGTCGCGAGAGACGCGGATCGTCGCGTCGCAGAGCGGCCGTTCCTCTTCCCAGAGTGAACGGGGTATGACCCCCATGCAGCAGTTCCCACAGGGCGATTCCGGCCGCCTCGATGTCAGCGTCGGCATCGACGATGCGTCCGGATGAGCCCCAGTCTCCGACGACGACCTGCAGCACTCCGTCGCGGTCGACCATGAGGAGGTTCTCCAACCGGATGTCTCCGTGACGCGACGGAACACCCGGCTCGGATGCGGCAGCGAGCGCTCTCATCACGCGGACCAGCGACGCACCGGCCATGGTCGCGACCTCGCCGACGACGCTCTCCACCTTCGATCGCACCACGGGGTGATCCAGCTGACTCAGTCCGGTGGGACCTGCCGAGAGCAGCGCGTCGAGCGAGAACATCCCGCGCTCGAGCACCAGCACGTCCATTCGCCGCTGTCTCCGGTAGCCCAGCATCATCACCACCGGCAGGTCATGAAGATTGCGGTAGGCGGCGATCTCGGTGCGGAGGCGGGGACGCGCGCCGTCCTCGCCGTCGGCGATCTTCACAGCCGCGGCCACCGGCCCGCTCCACTGCGCCTCGAACGCACCCTCGACGACTCGAGACGACAGACCGCTCCCCGCCCGCTCCGCGTCGATGCGGTTCTCCGGGGAGTCGTCGAAATGCACCCATCCCCCGGTCCGCAGGCGCACGGAATGGAAACCTTTCGGGGCGGTGTGGAACCTCCGTGCCATCAACGGATCCTTTCGGTCGGGATCGAAATAACGGCGAGCGTTGCGTTGTCCACGGCGCCGCCGACGGCGTCGATCTCGGCCAACACCATCTCCGCCGGATCACGCTCGGCGCGGCTCGCTGTGGCGATGACCTGAGCCGCCCGCCACGGCGCGAGAACCTCGTCGACTCCGTCGCTGGTCACCAGGACGGCGTCGCCGGGGCTGAGCCGCCAACACTGCACCGTGAGGCTCCCCCGGTCGCCGGTCGGGGACACCCATCGCGTCAACGCGGGGGACGTGCTGCGTGGACCGAGGCCGTCCGCGTACGCCGATGCCGCGCGGTGCGTCGTCGTCGACTCGATCGGCTGTCCGTCGCGGACGAGCGCCACCCGGCTGTCGCCGAGGCTCAGGGCCCAGCAGAATCCGCGGAACACCACGGCCGCGGCCAGGGTGGATTGCGAACGCGCATCCACACGGCCCGCGGTGGCGGCAGCGCGGAGGTCCTGCGTGACCGCCTCCGCCGTGGAGTGAAGGAACGGCGCGGGGTCACGGCGGTGGGCGGGGAAGACCGCGAGATGGTCGCGGGCGGACCGCGCAGCGACCTGGGCGCACGCGCCCGCGTCCGGCGAGGAGCTGACTCCGTCGGCGACGACGACCACGGCGAACCGAGGTGTGGCGTGGATGGCGGCGGCATCCTGTTGCTCGAAACGAGAGCCGCGCACGGACACCGGACCGCTCGTGCGCACGCGCATCATCGACGCTCGGGCGCGTCGTCGAGCATGTGCGCGAGGTCGTCACGCGTGAGGACGCCGGCGTCGCTGAGGGCGATGGCAAGGTCGATGAGACCCTCGATGCGGTTGCTCTCGCGGAACTCCCCGAAATCCCCGGGCGCCGCGAACCGATTGAGGTGGAGTTCGGCCAGGGCGTCCATCCATTTCTTTCGATCCGGGCGGCGCCGGACCCTCACCTGTTTCCCGACGATCCAGACGAACACCTTCCGGTACGCGTACCTCGTGGCATCCTTCAACGTCTCCTCGGACATGGCGAACCGGGATGCCGCCGTCGCCGATGTCCGACGAACAAGGTCGTCGCGGGAGCTGCGGCGGCCACCTTCGTACGCGTCGAGAGCCGCGGCGAGCGCTTCGCCCGCCTGCCCGGAGGCCTCCGGCACGATGTACTCGCGCAGGTAGTCGAGCGCCTCCGAGCACGTGGTGGGCGTCGGAATGCCGCGCACCCCGAACCGCCCGGTCACGCGTAACCATCGGCCCTGGGTCTTGTGCCGCAACCGCAGGACGAAGCCGTCCCGCTTGTGCCGCTCGACGACGTGGAGTGCAGCGCCTTCCGCTGGCCGGTCGGCCGTGAGCTGCTTGTCATCCACCCATGCATCGAACTGTCCCCGGTGATGGCGACCGAGGTCGACGAAGATGTGGATGAGGCGGCCCCGCGGGCTGATGACGAGGAGGGTGCGCGGGATGTTCTCCGCCACGGCGGCGAATTCATCCAGGAAGGGGGAGTACGTCAGGCTGAGGTTCCGATTGACGAGCGATCCGAGTTCGAAGCTCTCGCCTTCTTCCACGACGAATTCCTCGGCGTCGAGAATCGGAAATTCGATGCCGTCCTTCATCATCTCGACCACGAGCGTCATCGGCGGTGCTTCCGCGTGCATCCGGTCCCCCTCGGCTCCCCCGGCGAGCATCTCGGCATCAGTGTAGGACTGCGCGCGGGAGCCGTTCGACGAAGACCGGCGCGGTGATGAGACGGCGCTGATGGTGGCATCCATGTCGCCCATTTTTGGACGACGACGGCGCGGGACTTTCCGGTCGCGCCGGAAAATGCGCGGCATCGATTCTCGGACAGTGGACCCAGCACTCGCCCCGAGTGCGAGAAGGGGGAAGAACCCATGGCAAAGGTACCCGAGGTCAAAATCATCGAGGTCGCGAAGGCTCTGGCCTTCGCCGCGGGGATGGCGGTGAACGTCGCGCAGGCGAACATCCAGCAGGCCGCGGCGACTTTGGCGCAACAGTACGGAGTGGCGTCGAGCCGCGAGATCGAGGCGGAGATCGCCCGCCACCTGCGGAACCGGGGGTGACGGCGAGATCGCTCACGGGGGACGCGGGGACGCCATCGGGGGTCCCCGCGTCTACTGCGTGCGGGAATAGCCGCCAGGCACCCTCGGTTGGGGAGAGCCGGCCCCGTTCCCCCTCGAAAGGACCCCCGCGTGAGCCTGTTCAGCCCCACCACCGTCGGCGATGTCGACGTCCGCAACCGCGTGTCGCTCGCCCCGATGACCCGCCTGCGCGCAAGCGCCGACGGCGTCCCCGGGCACCTCGTCGCGACTTACTACGCGCAGCGCGCGGGCATCGGTCTGCTGGTGACCGAGGGCGTGTTCCCGAGCGCCGAGTCGCGGGCGTACCCCGGTCAGCCGGGCATCGTCACCGACGAGCAGGCAGCCGGCTGGGCGAAGGTGGCGGATGCCGTGCACGCCGAGGGCGGAGCCGTCTTCATGCAGCTCATGAACGGCGGACGCGTCTCGCACCCGCTCCTCACCGGAACCGACCGCATCGTCGCCCCCTCGGCGATCGCGATCGAGGGCTCGACCCGCCTCGCCGACGGCACGAAGGTCGACTTCCCCGTGCCGCACGCCCTCGCGACGGAAGAGCTCGCCATCGTGCGCGACGAGTTCGTCGCCGCGGCCCGTCGAGCGGTGGATGCCGGCATCGACGGCGTCGAGCTCCACTCGGCCAACGGCTACCTGCTGCACGAGTTCCTCTCCCCCGCGTCGAACCAGCGCACCGACGCCTACGGCGGCTCTCCCGAGGCTCGTGCCCGGTTCGTCATCGAGGTCGCGCGGGCCGTGGCCGCCGAGATCGGCGCCGGTCGCGTCGGCATCCGGATCTCGCCCGCCCACAACATCCAGGACGTGTGGGAGAAGGATGACGCCGAGACCCGCGCCACCTACGAGGCGCTGATCGCCGGGCTCGCGCCCCTGGGACTCGCGTACCTCAGCGTGCTGCACGCCGACCCCGCGGGCGAGCTGATCCAGGACCTCCGCCGCGCGTTCGGCGGCACGTTCATCGTGAACTCCGGCTTCTCGGTCGTCACGACGCGCGACGAGGCCGTCCAGGCCATCGACGACGACATCGCCGACCTCGTCGCCGTCGGCCGCCCCGCGATCGCCAACCCCGACCTCGTCGCCCGCTGGGAGCAGGGCGCCAACGAGAACGAGGTGCACCAGCCCTCGGTCTACGGCGGAGACGAGCGCGGGTACACGGACTACCCGTTCCTCGAGGGCTGAGCGACGAGATTCGGGCCGACGTTCACCATCGACCCCATGCGGACGATGCGGCGACGGATGCGCAGGCCCGAGTCGGTCCGGACCGTCTCGTCGTCGTACCAGGCGTTCGCGATCGTGCCCGCGAGGTTGTCGCCCTCGAGCACGAGCGCGTCGCCGTAGGTGCGAGCGGTCAGGGGGTCGACCCCGGTGATGACGGTGTTGGTCATGCGGTGGAGGGTCCGGCCGGCCGGGTCGTGCGTTTCCTGCATGAAGGCGCTGAAAGCGTCGCCGCTTTCCCAGCGCGCGAAGCCGAAATCGACTTCAGCGTCGTCGGTGAAGACGGTGCGGAAGAGGTCCCAATCCCGCGTGTCGATTCCGGTCGCGTACCGGTAGACGAGGTCGAGGACCTCGAATCGCAGGTCGGCACTGATGGTGACGCTCATGGTGTCCTTTCGATTGTCGTTCACGGGTATTTCGGGAACGGTGCAGGCGCCATCGGCACAGACGATGGCGACCCCGCCGCTCAGATCGCGAAGCGGGGGCGACGCCGTCATGCGTTCGCGACCTGGGCGAGGATGCTCTTCAGCTGGTCCACCTCGACCGCGCCGGGGATCGCATAGGCGCCGTCGATGACCACGAACGGAACGCCGCGCGCTCCCAGCTCGTGGGCCGTGGCGGCATCCCGGTCGACGGCCTCCGCGAACTCGCGCGACTCCAGCGCCCGTCGAGCGGATGCCACGTCGATCCCGACGTCGGCCGCGAGGTCGAGCAGCGACTCCACCGTGCCGATGTGCCGCCCCTCGGCGAAGTACGCGGCGTAGAGGCGGTCGCTGAGTGACGCCCGCGCTCCAACGGTCTCCGCGTAATGCAGCAATTCGAGCGCCAGATGCGAATTCGTGGGGCGAATTCTCTCGGGTTCGTACCCCAGCCCCTCCGCGGAGGCCGTCTTCTTCATCGCGGCGAACACGCGTTCCTGCTCGGCGGCATCCATTCCGCGGTTGGCCTCGAGATATTCGCGAGCGTCGAAATCGACGGGGAAACCGGGCTGCAATTCGAAGGATCGATGCACCACGTCCACCTCCCCGGGAAAGTCCGCCAGCGCCTTCTTCCACCGGGCATCTCCGACGTAGCACCAGACGCACTGCACGTCGGACCACACCTCGATCCGCATCGGTCGGCTCTCTCGCATGGTTCCTCCTGGCTGGCATCCGTCCGGCAGCGGACGTAAAGTGGGGGGTGGCTCCGTTTCACAATATGGGGTCACCCCCCACTTGTCAAAGAATGGATGCCATGGCCAGGCCCCTCCGCGCAGATGCCCGCCGCAACTACGACGCGATCGTCCAGGCGGCGGTGGAAGAAGTCGGATCACGGGGGGCGACGGCATCCCTCGAAGACATCGCGAAGCGCGCGGGCGTCGGATCGGCGACCCTGCACCGCCACTTCCCCACCCGCAATCTGCTGCTGCAGGCCGTCTTCGCCGACGGTATTGCGGCGCTGGCCTCCCGCGCGTCCGACCTGGCGCAGGAACGCGATGCCGGAAGCGCCCTGCGCACCTGGCTGTCGGAGCTCGCGGCCTACAGCGCGAGCACGCGCGGCCTCGCCGACACTCTCGACCTGTCCGCCGGGGTCGACGCCGACCCCGACATGCACACGTGCGAGATCCTGCTGCTGGGGGCGGCCACCACCCTGCGGGATGCCGCGGCGAGCGCCGGCGCGATCCGCCGCGACGTCGGCGCGTACGACCTGCTGTCGCTCGTCAACGCGATCTCGCTCGAGGCCCGGAACCACACCGATCCCGAGGCGTTCGCGACCCGTCTGCTCGACCTCGCGTTCGACGGCATCTCCCGTTCGACGCCATCTCCCGCGACGGACAGTCGCACCTGATTGGGGCGCGTCGCCGGGCGGGCCGGTCAGGACCGACGTGCCCTTCCCAGCGTCAGCCAGGCGAAGAGCACGCAGACGAGAACCGTGGCCCCGAGGACGGCCGAGGCCGAGCGGGGATCGAGCGAGTCCGCGAGCACCCCGAAGACCGGCGCGCCGACGGGGATGCCGATGAGGAGGAAGACCGAGAACACCGCGGACACCCGCCCACGGAGCTCCGCGGTCGCGCGCGCCTGGACCGTGCTGCCGGATTGCGTGACCAGCATCATCGCGGCGAACCCGGCCGCGACGAGGGTGCCCATGTAGACCGCGATGTTCGGGCTGGCCAGCGCGAGGATCGCGAGCACCCCCACTCCCACGGCCCCCCATCGCACCAGGACGACGGACGTGCTGTTGCGCCAGGCGGCGACGAGGGCGCCCGCGATCGTGCCGACCGCGAGGGCCGTCGCGGCCAGCCCCACCTGCTCGGGGCCGGCATCGAAATCCTCCGTGAGGATCAGCGTCGCGAAGGTGACGAAGTTCGGCCCGACGAGTCCCCCCACGGCGGCGATGACGAGCACCTCGGGGAGGACCGGGTCGCGTTTGATGAACGCGAGCGCGGGCCCGAGCCCCCTCGACACGGATGCCACGACCGCGTGGCGCGGCCCTCCCAGCGTCGCGAGGACGATGGCGAATCCCCCGAACAGCGCGGCCCCCACCGCAAACGGCAGAACGAACCCCGTTGACGCCACCAGCACGCCCCCGACGGCGGGGCCGACGAAGCGACCCAGCTGGAGGAAGAGGGCGTTGAGGCTGACGGCGTTCGCGATCCGACCCGTGGACACGAGGTCGACGACGACGGCCGATCGCATCGTCTGCTCCATGAGAGAACCGAGGCCGAAGAGAGCGGCGAGGACGAGCACCGAGGTGATCGAGGCGAGGCCGAGGGCGATGAAGACCGCTTGCGTCGTGGCTACGGTCATCATCACCAGTTCGCCGACCATCAGCACCCGTCGGGGGCCGATGCGGTCGGCCAGCACTCCCGTCCACGGCCCGAACAGCAACAACGGGAGCGACTGGATTGCGAGCGTGAGTCCCAGCAGCGCGCCGCTCCCGCCGGAGAGCTCGAGGATGAGCAGGGACTGCGAGAGCTGGATCATCCAGCTTCCCGTGTAGGCGAACTGCGCTCCGAGCGCGTACCGGCGGAATCTCAGGTCGGCGAAAGACGAGAACATGCGCGCCAGGGTGGCGAGGAGCCCGCGACCGGCAGACTCCTCGCCGTACGTGCCCTGCGTCACGGAAGGGGCAGAGCCGCGAGCGGATCCGCGTCGAAGATCCGGCGTACGCGCGACAGGTCGATCTCGGCGACGAGGATGCCGTCGTGGTCGTGCGCGAGAGGCTCGACGACATCCTGGCCGTCGGGGCCGAAGATGTGCGTGGCTCCACCGCCGACGCTGATCTTGCCGGCCCGTTCCGGCGTGTCCGAGTACCGCTGCGCGAACTCCTCGCCGATCACCTGCGTCGGCGCGACGACGAACATGCCGCCTTCGGCTGCGTAGAAGCTCGTCGCCCCCATGTTCACCTTGGCGCCCATCGTGACGACCTCGGGGACCAGCCCGAACGCGGGCCACGCGGCCACGTGGATCTCCTCACCCAGCCCGTACATCACATGACGGAGCATCGGTCGCTTGTGCTCCGAGCAGTTCAGCGCGCCGATCGTTCCGATACTCGTGTCCGTGACGACGAGGTTGGTCTCGGGGTCGCCCGGGGCGAAGAACGAACCCTCGACCGACGACGGCTTGAGCTTGCGGCGCGCGAGAACCGTCGCGCCGGTCTCGTCGATGATCCACTGCGCCATGTAGATGCGGCCGGCGTCATCGCGTTCGCTCAGACCGAGGACGACCTGGATGCCGTGCTCGGCCGCGGCATCCGCGATGCGAACGTGCTCGGGCCCGCCGTGCACCGCCGAGTTGGCGATGTAGTGCTCCCGCTGGTCCGCCTGCCACTCGTCCGTCCCGAGCCAGAGGAACACCGGGTAGCCCGGGAGCCACACCTCGGGGAACGCGATCAGGTCGGCGCCGGCGGCGGCCGCCTCCGCGATCAGTGTCAGCGTTTTCTGCGTCGTCGCCTCGAGATCGAACCACACGGGCTCGCTCTGTACGGCCGCGACGGTGAATCGACGTTCGCTCATGGGGTGTTTCCTTTCGAAGCCGCGTCGAGGAGGCGGAATTCCGTCCTGCGTTCGCGTTGGCGGATGGGGTCGGGGACAGGGGATGCCATGATCAGGCGCTGGGTGTATTCCTGCGTCGGCTGGGCGGTCACGGCATCCGCCGGACCGGATTCGACGATGCGGCCGGCCTCGAGCACGGCGACATCGTGGGCCATGTGCCGCACCACGGCGAGATCGTGGGAGATGAAGAGGTACGTGAGCCCGAGTTCCCGCTGAAGGTCGAGGAGCAGGTTCAGCACGGTCGCCTGTGTCGAGAGATCCAGCGCGCTCGTGGGCTCGTCGCAGACGATCAGCTCGGGGTCGACCGCGAGGGCCCGCGCGATCGCGATCCTCTGCCGCTGCCCGCCGGAGAAGTCCCGTGGGAGGCGCCGGGCGGCATCCGTGGGAAGGCCGACGTGATCGAGAAGGCCCCGGACCTTCGCCCCCGCGTCCACGGACGACAGCCGCTGGTGGAACTCCAGCGGCTCGCGAAGCGACTCCTCGATCGTCTTCGTCGGGTTGAGGGAGCTGTACGGGTCCTGGAAGATCATCTGGATGCGAGAACTCATCTCCCGACGGGCTCGCTTCGCGGTTCCGGCGAGATCGTTCCCTTCGAAGAGGATGCGGCCCCGGGCCGGACGGACGAGACCGACGACCGCGCGGCCGATGGTGGATTTTCCCGATCCGGACTCGCCGACCAACCCCAGGGTCTTGCCGCGGGCGATCGAGAGGTTCACGCCGCTGACCGCGCGGTGGAGGCGGGTGCGCAGTCCCCGCCGCCGGTAGGTCACGTCGAGTTCCTGGATGTCGAGGAGGACCGTCTTGTCGTTCATCGCGACTCCATCAGGGCGTTCAAGGTGGGCAGCGCGGTGAGCGGGACACGTCCGTAGGGGTTCGCCGCCAGAAGGGCCCGCGTGTACGGGTGCGTCGGCGAGGCGAAGAGCTCTTCGACCGGCGCCTCCTCGACGACAGACCCGTTGCGCATCACGACGGCGCGATCGGCGATGTCGGCGACGACCCCGAAGTCGTGCGTCACGAGGACCAGCGCCATCCCGGTGCTCTCGGTGAGCGAGCGCAGGAGCAGCAGGATCTCCGCCTGCACCGTGACATCGAGCGCGGTCGTCGGCTCATCGGCGATCAGAAGCGTGGGTTCGCCGGCGAGGGCCATGGCGATGCACACGCGCTGGGCCATGCCACCGGACAGCTGATGCGGGTACGACGCGGCGACGCCCGCGGCATCCCGCAGATTGACCTTCGTCAGGAGCTCCATCACCCGCGCGCGAACCTGAGGGCGCGGCACGATGCGGTGCGTCTCGAGGACCTCACTGATCTGGCTGTAGACGGTGCGGACGGGGTCCAGCGCGACCATGGGTTCTTGGCCGATGTAGGCCAGACGAGTCCCGCGGATCCGGTTGAGCTGCGCATCGGTTCGTCCGAGCAGTTGCTGCCCCTCGAATCGGATGCTCCCGCCGTCCACCTCGACGCCGCGAGGGATGAGCCCGAGGATCGCCATCGCGGTCATGGTCTTGCCGCTGCCGGATTCCCCGACCAGAGCCACGCGTTCACCGGCTCGGACGGAGAGATCGACCCCGTGGAGGATCGTGGCCCCGCCGTCGGTCGCGACGCGAACGGTCAGGTCTCGCACGTCGAGGACGCCGTCGGCCTCGCCCGACTCCGTGATGCGGAGCGGTCGCTTCCGCAGGGTGGGCCGCCACGGCGCGCCGGAGACCTGTGCTCCGCGGAGCCGCGAACGCAGGTGGTCGCCGATGACGGCGAACGAGAGCACCGTGAAGACGATGACGAGTCCCGAGGGGACCATGAGCCACGGCTGGCGGTTGATGGCGGCGCTCGCGTCACTGACGAGTCCGCCCCAGCTGGGCGCGGGCGGTGGCGTCCCGAGCCCGAGGAAGTTCAGTCCCGACTCGGTCAGCATGGCGATACCCAGGATCACGCTGGCCTGTACGAGAACCGGCGTGACGATGTTCGGTGCCACGTGCCGCAAGAGGATGCGATGTTCCGGCAGGCCCGAGACGCGGGCGGCGTCGACGTAAGCCTCGGCGCTGGCTGACCTCGCGGCATCCCGCGACAGTCGGTAGAAGACCGGGCTGGTGATGAGTCCGAACACGGCCATCGCGCTGTAGATGTTGCGACCGGTCATCGCCAGGATCGCGAGAAGCAGCACGATCACAGGCACGCTCTGCACCACGTCGAAGACGCGGGAGATCACCGTGTCGACCGCGCGGCTGGAGTATCCGGCGATCAGCCCGAGTGATACGCCGATCGTCGCGGCCACCAGAACCGCCTCCGTGGCGCTCAAGAGGCTCACCCGGCCGCCGTAGAGCAGACGAGAGAGGACGTCGCGGCCGAGCGCATCCGTGCCGAGAGGATGCACCAGCGAGGGAAGCTGCATGGCGCTGGAGAGGTCCTGCTGGATG
The DNA here is from genome assembly GCF_005774735.1 of Microbacterium sp. 5K110. GTDB lineage: Bacteria > Actinomycetota > Actinomycetes > Actinomycetales > Microbacteriaceae > Microbacterium. Next base: position 25,092 of record NZ_VBUM01000012.1, read on the forward strand.
GGATCGTGTCCCGTGAAGAGCGGCGCACCGAAGCACCCGACGACGATCACGATCAGCCAGAGGGCCGCCAGCGCGAGACCGAACGTCGGACGCGGAAGGCGGGGGCGACGGGAAGCGGAGGAGGATGCCATGAGGTCACCGCACTTTCGGGTTGAGCCAGGCGACGATGACGTCGCTGATGAGGTTCACGACGATCACGAGAAGAGCCATGACGAGCACGAGCGCCTGCATGAGCGGGAGGTCGAGACGGTTGACGGCCTCGAAGATGAGGCTGCCGAGCCCGGGGAGTCCGAAGACCTGCTCGATCACGACGACGTTGCCGAGCATCGTGATGAATTGCAGGCCGACGACGGCGATGATCGGTCCGGCCGCGTTGCGGAGGAGATGACCCCACACGATCGAGCGGGGGCTGATCCCCTTCGCCCTCAGCGTGCGCACGAACTCCTGGTTCATGAGGCCGAGCATCGCCGCCCGGGTCTGCAGTGCGACCGCGGCGGTCGCTCCGGCCGCCAGCGCGACGGCGGGAAGGATGATGTACCGCGCCCATTTGCCCGGGTCGTCGAACAGGTCGGTGTAGCCCGACGGAGGAAGGACGCGCAGCCAGATGGCGAACACGATCACGATGACGAGACCGAGCCAGAAGCCCGGCACCGACATGCCCAGGGTCACCACGACCTGCGCGACGCGATCCAGTGCCCCACCTCGCACGGCGGCCGCCGCCCCCAGGGAGACGCCGACGAGGACGGTCAACACGGTGGCGGCGCACGCGAGCGACAGCGTCACGCCGATGCGACCCGCGACGACGTCCGCGACGGGCTGCGACGAGAAGTAGCTCTGCCCGAGGTCGCCGGTGAGGGCGGACCCGAGCCACTGCGCGTACCTTTCCCCGATCGGCAGGTCCAGGCCCAGCTGCGAGCGCAGGGCGGCGATCTGCTCCGCGGACGCGGACTCGCCCAGGATCGCCGTGGCGGGGTCACCGGGGAGAAAAGGCACCAGGAGGAAGGTGAGGAGCGAAACGACGAAGAGGATGGGGAGGGCGAGGGCGATCCGTCGCCCGATCACAGCGAGCATCGTGCCTCCTTTCGAGGAAGGGGTGGTGAGCGGAGGGCGCTCCGCTCACCACCCGGTCGTCAGGACGTGGGAGCGAACGAGTAGATCCACGGGGTGCTCATCCCCGGCCAGATCTCGACGTTCACACGGGGGTCGGCGTAGGCGATCGTGTAGCCGTTGTAGATCGGCACGAACCAGGCTTCTTCGGTCAGGATGCCGTTGATCTTCTGCCACTTCTCGGCGGCGTCCTCGGGCGTCGCCGTCGCGATCTGCGCGTAGAGGTCGCTGATCTCGGTGCTCTCCGACTTGAAGGGGTTCTGGAGCCCACCGGGGAAGAGGATGTTCGGCGCGAGCGAGAAGAGGTCGAGCTGGGCGTTCTGGAGCGTGTACGCCGGGGTCACGCCCTTCTGAACGTCGGGGAAGAAGTTCGCTTGGGAGTCGTTGATCGTGACGGTCACTCCGACCTGGGCGAAGTAGCCCTGAATCGCCTGGATGAGAGCGGTGTGGATCGGCGGGATCGTGATCGCCATCTCGAACCCATTCGGGTACCCCGCCTCGGCGAGGAGCTTCCGCGCCCGGTCGGGGTCATACGTGTACGTGCCCTCGAGGGCTTCGTCGTAGCCGGCGGTCTGGGGCCCGAACCACTGGTCGGTCACCGTCCCGTAGCCGAGCGCGACGGTGTTCAGGATCGCCTCGCGGTCGATCGCGAAGTTCAGCGCCTGCCGTACACGGACGTCGCCGAGCGCGGGAAGCATGGTGCCGTCGCGGTCGGAGAGAACGATGCCGACGGTGTTCGTCTCCGCCGTGATGACGTTCAGACCCGCCGACTTCGCCGCGTCGGCCGTGTCGGCGGCACCGTAGGCGATCTGAACTTCGCCCGCTCGCACGGCATTGAGCACCGCGTTGGCATCCGCGTACTTCTTGAATCGCAGCTCGTCGTACGGGAATGCGTCGGCACCGCCCCAGTAGTCCGGGTTGCGGACGAAGGTCCAGTGATCGCCGGTGAGCGAGTCGGCGGCATCGAGGGTGTACGGCCCGGTGCCGACTGGCGCGGTCGCCAGGGTCCCGCCGTCGATCGCGGCGGGGCTGGCCATCATGCCCAGGTTCTTCGAGAGCGTCAGCTCGAGGGAGGGGTCGGGCGAGGAGAGGGCGAGCGACACGGTCGAGTCGTCGACGACGGTGACCGACGCGACCTTCGAGAAGAGGCTGGCGTCGGGTCCCGCGGCGGTGGCGACGCGGTCGAGGTTCTCCTTGACGGCTTCTGCGTTGAACGGGGTGCCGTCGCTGAACGTGACGCCCTCACGCAGCGTCATGACGAACTCGAGGTCGGACGGACGCTCCCACGACGTGGCGAGGTTGGGTTCGAAGCCGCCGTCGACCGTGTAGCGGATCAACTGGTCGTAGACCGGCTGCAGCATCCACGGCGCGACGCCGGAGTCGGAGAGGATCGGGTCGTACGTCGTCAGCGGTCCGATGACGGCGATGCCCAGTTCGTCTGTTGCGCCCTCGGCGGAGCCGGTGGCGGTGGAGCCGGAGCAGCCGGCCAACAATGCGCCGGTCATGACGACGGCGAGGGCGGAGAGGAGAGTTCTTCGCACGCGATTTCCTATCGTGTCGGGGATTGCAAAGAGAACGGAGAGGGGCGGGTCATACCTCGGGCAAGGGGGCGGATGCCGGTGCACCGAGGTTCTTCTCGAGTCCGTAGGCGAGATCGAGAAGCATCTGCTCCGCATCCGGCTGCGTCGCCAGTGCGGTGGTGAAGTGCATGAGTCCGTCGGCGCCGACGGCGCCCGGGATCGTGAGGGCGGGATACCCCGACTTCGAGCTGAAGTAGGCCGCACCGCCGCCGGGGAACAGCACGACATCGACCGAGAACCGCTCGTGGATCCGCTCGAGGGTGCGACGCGTGCCGGATCGCTCGAGCTGCCAGACGTCGTCGCGATGGGATCGGTCGCGCTCCAAGTCGACCTTCGCCGAGCGGAGCAGATTGTCCGCGCCGTACGGCATCCGGGCCGTCGGGTCGGCGAGGTAGTGGGCGACGAGCGAATCGAAATCGTCGACGCCGGTCGGTGCCCGTACGCCGGCGAGGTAGGGGTCGATGTTCTCGCGGAAGTCGTAGGTGGGCACGGTGAGGTCGCCGTGCCCTCGCCAGGGGAGGTCCTCGAGCAAAGGGACGAGGGCGGCACCGGCGGCCCGTAGGTGTGCGAGCCGCTCGCGCCAGTGGGCGAGGTCCTCGCCGGAGACCCCCGCGAGCATCGGGATTCCGACCGTCAACGACTCCATGCGGCGGTCGTCGAGGCGGGAATGGAACTCGTCCGCGCGCTCGTGCACGATCGCCGACATCGTGGCCGCCAGGTGCCGCGACGAGAGCGACATGGGTCCCGGGGTGTCCTGACGCGGTGAGATCGGAACGACTCCGCGGACGCTGACCCGGCCCACCGTAGGGCGGAGGCCGAAGACACCGTTCAGGCCCGCCGGATTGAGGATGGATCCGCCGGTATCAGTGCCGATGGCGACATCGACGTACCCTGCCGCGACCGCGACGGCGGCACCCGAGCTCGAGCCGCCCGTCGACAGTCGTGGGTTGTGGGGGTTGAGCGGGCGGCCACCGAGTGCGCTGTAGCCCGCCGGCGCGGCGAACGTCACCCAGCCGGACAGTTCGAGCTGGGTGGTCTTGGCGACGAGCAGGGCCCCCGCGTCACGGAGCGCGTCGACGACGTCGGCGTTCCGCACAGGCTCGGCGCCCTCGAGAGCGAGAGATCCCGTCGTCGTCGGAAGTCCCACGACGTCGATGTTGTCTTTGACGGCGACGGTCAGCGCGCTCAGGGGCCCCTCGGGATGGGTGGCCGGTCGGGGCGCCAGGGAACTGATCGCGTTCAGCCCGTTGTGGCCGCCGTCGAACGCGCGGATGCGACTCCGGGCCGCGTTCCATTTTTGCTCACCGAAGGACGAAACCGGCGGTGCAATAGGCGTTGGGTTGATCACAAAAGCAGTAGACCACGCCGAATACGCCGCGCTTTCCTGCGGAAGCGAGACTTAATGGACGTGCAACGTCACGGAAACATGCCGACGTTTACAGGAAGGATCTCTGCAATTTTGTCGTCAAAAGTACCGAACCGGACGGATTAACGTATCGTGGCGTCCATGACCGATCTCTCCCATCGCAGCGTCTCGTTCGCGTCGTACAACCGCGCTGCCGCCCTCGATCTGATCCGGCGGAGCGGTCCGCTCACTCGACGTGAACTGGCGGATGCCCTCGGACTCTCACGCGCCGGGATCGCCACGGTCGTCGATCAGCTCGTGATGAGCGGCGCTGCCGTGGAGGAGCAGGGGGAACGAACGAAAGGGGGCCCCGGACGACCTCCGCGGCTCATCACCCTGGTCGAGGTGGGAGGCGCGAGTGTCCTCGCCCTCATCGTGCGGCCTCGACGCGTCGAAGCGGCGCTCGTGTCGTCCGGTGGCGAGGTCACGGCGTCGAGGTCCGCGGAGATGCCCTTGAGTTCGGATGCCTCGGCTTCCGCGCGAGAGCTCATCGCCCTCGCGAAGGCGGTGACGGCGGGCGTCGAACCTGGCCCGTCGGCGGCAGCGCTGGTTCTGCCGACCCTCGTTCACGACGGCGGACGCATCGACCACCACGGTGCGCGAGAGTTGATGCCGACGTGGCTCGACGAGGACGTGGTGCTCTCCCTCGAACTCGAGCTCGGACTGTCGGTGGACGTGGTGAACGAGACGGTCGCGGCGGCCGTGGGCGAGGCGGCGCTCGCGGGCACGGGGGTGGAGCGCTGCGCGATCTACGTCAAGGTCGGCGCCTCGGGCACCGGGATGTGCACCCTCGTGGGCGGCGTTCCGTTCGGCGGCGCCTCGGGCATCGCCGGCCAGCTGGGGCACATCAGCATCCGCGGCCAGGGGGTGCGCTGCCCGTGCGGTCAGCGTGGGTGCATCGCCGCCGAGATCGACTATCAGGTGCGCGAAGAGCTCGAACGGCGTCGCGGGCACCTCACGCGCTTCTCCGTCGAAGACCTCGTCCGCGAGGCGAAGGACGGCGAGCCCGCCACGCGACGGTTCTTCTATGACATCGGCATCCAGCTCGCCCCCGCTCTGGGCGCGGCGATCAATCTTCTGCAGCCGTCCACCGTCGTCATCGGCGGGGATCTCGCGGACGGTGACACCGGCTTGCTCGCCGGCCTGGAGGGCGAGCTGTCCCTCTCCGTGCACCCCGGTATCGCGGAGGGACTGCAGGTGTCGGTCTCGCGCTTCGGCTCGATCTCTACCGCAGTCGGGGCCGCGTCGCTGATCGGTGATCGTGCGCGGAGCCAGGGGCAGCGGATGCCGGTCCCCCTGACGCCTCATCCCGCGGGTGCGCCGACCGCGACCATCGTCTCGCCACGTTGACGGCCGTAGTGACGAAGTGTGCACTCGACGAGCTCGAGATTCAGCTCCACCCCGTCGAGCAGCCGCGGCCCGCTCCGACCGACCCAGGGCGCTTCAGTGCCCCTATCGTGTGTTCCCGGTGGAACCGATCAGCCCTGTGTGTAGAAGAATCGTTCGCCGGTGATTTGCCCGTTCTGGTTGTTCGTCGCGACGTGACCCTCCGAGTTGGTCCCCGCGCTCACCCCGACCCAAACCGTGTCACCCAATGACGGGGGATGGGGGTGAGGCCAGACCGCGCAGCCAGTGGGCGAGGTAGAGCGACTCGCCCCGTCGACCAGCAAGACGTCGGCTCCGCGCATCCACGGCTCCTAACGCTCTCGGCCAATGGTGGGCAACGCGGTGAGTTTGAGAACCCCGACCGACGTCGACCCGAGGTCGGTCGAGGCGAGCGACGCCTTCCCAGCGCCCCACGACAGTTCGCCACACGCTCTCGGGCGTGCACATCGAGTGTTCCTACTGCGCGGACGGGACCGCCAGCGCACGGGACTCCTCGATGGTCTTACCGAGGAGTTCGACGAGGGCGGCGCGATTGCTGTCGTTCGTGATGCCGCCGGGGGTCAGGATGGGCTTCACGATTCACCCGGATCAGTCGAGGAACTGTCGGACCGCTCAGACTTGACTGTGCTGGTGCGACGGTTCCGGGGCGCGACGATATGAAATGTCCACGGTCGGCGGCAGCAAGTCGCAAGCGATTTGTTCATCTTGAGGTTCGTTCTGAGGCCACGCCAGGCTCGGTAGGTTTCACATATGGCGAAGAACCGGAAGATCGAGCAGCAGATCGCTGTCTTTGGAGAGAGCGGCAGCGGCAAGACCGTCCTGGTCTCATCGTTCTATGGCGCGACACAACAACAGTCGTACAAGGCCGAGCACCCTTACGAGGTGGTCGCGGACAAGCAGTCCCAGGGTCGCTCGCTGTACCAGGCGTACCTCGGCATGCGCGGATCCGCGACCGTCCCACTCACTACCCGCTTCGACTCGGAAACCTATGCCTTCACGGTTAGGGCAAAGGAATCTCCGCAGGGGAACGACGAGAAGCGTCGACCATTCGACGCAGTGCAGATCGTCTGGCATGACTACCCCGGCGAGTGGTTCGCTCAGGATCTCGAGGGACCCGAGGCAGATGCGCGGGTAGCCACCTTCCGGCGGCTCCTTCGATCGGATGTCGCTCTTCTCCTCGTAGATGGGCAACGGCTCGTCGACAACGCTGGAGAGGAGGAGCGGTACTTGAAGTCGCTCCTCGCCAACGTGAGCAACGGTCTCCGCCTGATGAGAGACGATTTGCTCGAGGGAGGCAAGAAGTTCGTCGAGTTCCCCAGAATCTGGGTGCTGGCCCTCTCGAAGTGCGACCTGCTCCCCGGCATGGGCGTGATCGATTTTCGCGACCTCGTGATCGAGAAGGCCACCCATGAACTCAACGAACTCGAGAGCACGCTTGCGAGCTTCATCGAGGCGCCCGAAGCATTGTCAGTGGGCGAGGACTTCATCCTGCTCTCGTCCGCAAAGTTCGAGCCCGGCAAGATCGAAGTCACGGAGCGTGTGGGGCTCGATCTCATCCTTCCACTCGCGGCCATGTTGCCGTTTGAGCGTCACGTCAAGTGGGCAAAGGGGATGACGGAGCGGGGCAAGGTCTACGAGCACCTTGTCGCGGGAGGGGTCTCGATGGCCGCCGCGCTCGGAGGGCTCGGGACCCTGGCCACGAAGCTTGCAGGCAAAGACAACAAGCTTCTGTCCTCCCTCGGTCTCATCCTGACTCACTTCGGCTCTGCGATTGAAGATCTTGCGAAGATGGGCGGCGACAAGCTCACAGCGGCGAACCGGGACGCGGTCTCCAAGCACGAGAACCTGCGGAGCACCCTCACGGGATTCCAGCTGAAACTCGATGAAGCCGAAGCCGACGAGGTCTTTCTGCGGAGTAGTAAGTGACGTTCATCTGGGCAACGCGCGGCCGCACGTGGGGGTTTAGGTTCTTGTTCGATGCCGGCCTCGCCGATCCGCGGGCGGAGTACCTCCGCCGTTTCGCCGGTGTCGAGAATGCGATGCCCGCATTTAGGAGGGACGGCGACGTCGTGGTCGCACGCTTCCCCGACCCGCTGAACAGACGCGACTCCGCGGGACGTGTTATCCCGCACGAATTCGTCGTGTTCTCACCGACGTCCAACGCGATTTCCTCGGTCGACGACGCAATACGCGAGCTATGGCCCGAAGTGGATGGGACCTTCAAACGCATTTGGGACGGACCGGACCCCACGAAGAGTCACTGACCAGATTGGAGATCACATGGCCCGCTTTGGGAACAGCGCAGACCCGAGCCTCCGGCTAGAGACGACTACAGGCGCTTTGGGTCAGCTCCAGTACGTCGCCTTCCCGGCGCGAAGGACTCGGGTCTCACCGACGGAGCACATCGAGACCTCGAAGCGACATGTCCTACTGGAGCGATCGCTCGAGGACGGCATGATCACGATCGCACCCCTCAATACGCTCGCGGGCAGCGAACGCTTCTTCCAGTCGAAGTATCCGAAGCTTCTACGGATCACGTTCGCTCATTCGGAAGCAGGGGCGGTGGAGAACCCGTTCGAGGAGGAGGGTGAGCCCGTCCTTTTTGGACCAGACACCTTTCACGTTGACGAGTTTCTCGAATCACTCCCACCTGGTTTCGTGAAGGATCCTCAGTACGGTCTGGGACTACTGAAGGACAACAACCGGCTGGTGCGGCTGATCGAAGACCACAGCGAGTGCTCGGAGCTGAGGATCGTACCCGGGTCAGGCATCAAGGTCGACGACGACGTGTTCCGCGTGGGGCAAGCCGCATGGGAAGAACTCTGGTCGGAGATAGTCCGGATCAACAATCGCGGAAACCTCGCAGCGAGTCGCGTGAAGGACTCCTGCGTGAATAACTACCTCGCGGACGCCCTCGGACTCGAGCAGTCCCGGCCGAAGCTCGGTCGGCTCACCATGTCGAAGCTGCTAACTCGAGCAGCGAACGGCGAAGAAGCGCTGACCGAAGATGACCAGGTCGAGCTTCTGTCAGCGATGCAGGCGCAGGCTCGGGTAGCTGCTGAGGTTGCACCGGATACCGTGGTCGCCCTCCAGCACGACCTAGAGCTTGTGAATCTGGACCGACTCATCGAACGATTCGAAGCCGACCTCGAGAAGAAACACGGTGAGGAGCACTGGCAGCAGTTCTTCGCGTCAAATGCGTTCGCTCTCCAGCAGGTGTTCGGCTCACCTCTGGTTAGCGTCGCGTCAAAGGCGTCCGTCGGCGGAACGAAGCTTGACGGCTCCGGCAACAAGATCGCCGACTACCTGTTCAAGAATCCGCTCACCGCCAATGTGGCGCTCGTCGAGATCAAGACCCCGACTACCAAGATCGTGAAATCGACCGCCTACCGTGACGGCGTCTACGGCATCACATCCGAACTCTCGCAAGCCGTGACTCAGGTTCTAGACCAGGCACACCAACTCAAGCTGCACTTCGCCAACGTCAAGAGCGACTCCCGCCAGTACGACCTCGAGGCGTACTCAATCGGTTGCTTCGTCATCGCCGGAAGGCTGCCACCGGCCGATCAGCCAGACAAGACGAAGTCCCTTGAGCTGTTCCGAGGTAACTCTCGCGCCGTAAGCATTGTCACCTTCGACGAGGTCCTCGCCAGCCTGAGGCTTCTACGTGACCTGCTAACTGACGAACCGTCCGCGACCGGTCCCGGCGCCGAGCCGAACTAGCCGCCCACTTGATCGGCGAGATCCCTTGCTCCCACCTGCGGGCGGTGCAACAACGAGTTCCGTTGAGATAGGCCTTGCTCGTACTAGACACTTCTCCGGCGCACAGTCACGGAGCCTCACCCGATTGGAGCCAGATCACCGCCCGCACATCAGCTAACTGCGATGTCCCAGCTCTGGCCCAGGGCAGCCTCTGCGGCGACCCACGGGATCCGCTCTTGCTCAAGCCGAAGGGGTCCCCCACCGCTCACGAGCTCTTCGATCGTGCGCAACTCCTCGGGCGTGAGCGTCGGATCCGACGCCTCACCACGCTCGGTCGGGTCGTTGTTCGCGAGGTGGTTGTTCGCGCCGCCGCAACGTCGGCACACGAGCGCTGCCTCGGGTCAGCGTGACATGATGATGACGTCCTGCGTGGCGGTTGCGACGGCGACTCCGTCCTTCACGATCCACGCCTGCACCCAGTGAGCGCCGGGGAAGTCGCTGGTCTCGCGGATGAGTTCGCCGCGCTTGAGGATCTCGCCACGGAAGGCCTTCCTGTTGGCAGCCTCGGGCCCGGCGTTGCGCACCTTCCAGTACACGTCGTAGGGGCCGTCCACCGTGCAGTCCGCGATCTGGAACTCGAGGGCCCGGCCGATGGGGACGAGGTTTCCATTCGTTGCCAGTGGACGGAAACGTCCCCTGCCCTTCTTCGTCGGCGACATCTTCCCGACGATTCGAAACGTCGACGTGGGATCCCGCTGCTCCGGGAAGCCGTACTGTTCGGTCAGCGTCTTCTCTCCGGGAGCCATCTGATGCTCGTACGTGGGCAGAGCGGCTGAGGCAGCCAGGGCGAGAGACGACGTCGTGCTCGCACCGAACGAGTCCCCGAACAGCTTCTGCCACTTCTCGACGCTGTCAGATGCTTCAGCGTCGAGGGCTTCGCGAGCGAGCCGCGCCCACCGCTTCAATTGGCTCTTGAGGTTGTCGAACCCTGTCTGAGTGAGACGGTCCGCGAGGTTCTGGCCGATGCGGTCATCCACCCACGGCGGAGCGGGGTGCACGTCGAGGTAGTCGCGGAGGTCTTCGAGCAGGGCAGTGAAGGTCGTCGCGACGTTACCGTAGTCATCGACTCCTGCGAAGCTCTTCACCCGCTCGGCCAGCAACGCACCGAGCACAACGGAGGGACAGTCGATGGAACTGCGGTCGCGAAGCCACTTTGCAAGGCGAATGACGCGAATGAGGTGGCCGTTAGTCGTGCTGTTCTGCTGTTTGAGCCAGCGGGTGAACTCCGTCGGGTCCTGACGTAGGAACTCGTTCTTCGTGCGGTGAGTGATGTACGTCTTGCCGTCGGTGCGCTCCACGAACGGTACGACGTCGATGTGGAAGCTGTTTGCGAACTGGATCGTCACGCATCGTTTGCCAAGTACGGTCTTGTCGGCGTAGCGCGGCACTGCGTCGAGCGCGTTCTTGAGTTCGACGGTGTACTTCTTCGGTTCCCAGTCCACCTGCTCGACCATCGGCAGGAGGACGTCGGCGTCGAAGTCGTTGCCGGAGAGCGGCTTGATGATGGTGCCGTGAGCGAACGAGCCCTGCGGGATGAGACTTCCGTCGAGCTTGTCCTCGAGCAGGGTGCTCTCCTCCAGCGCCGTGTCCAGTGAGGACGTCCGGGTGTGGAGGAGGTCGAGACGAGTCTGGTTGAGGTTGACGTGGTCGCGGAGGAAGAGATTGAACTCCTTGATGCGCGCGGTCATTCGCCGACCTCTATCGCCGCCTTGTATGCGTCGTCTCGGAGCTGGTAGACGACGATGTTCGGCTGCGCCGCGCGCATCCGATGCCGACCCATCGTGATGGCCGCCGGCGCGGGTGCGGCGGCGACCAGGTGCAGGACACGCACGCCCGGAAGGTCGCTCTCGATACGCGCGAGCGCGTCCCTCCACGCGAGCGCGAACGACTCCTGGGCCGAGCGGCTGCCCAGCAGGTCCGGACGCGGCGGCTGGTCCTTCGGCGTGATGGTGACCCTGGGGAGATTCCTCAGGTGGCCTGGGAGACGCTCTTCCTTCACAGGTGCGCTCAGCTCGACGAGCACTGCTGCCTCGTTCGAGTCGCCGGCACTCATGACGGTCTCGAACGCTGGGACATTACCGTCTCCGTCACTCCACGCCCAGGCGGTCACGTCATCTGTGCGCTTCCGCGCGAAGAGCCGCGTCTCGGTCTTGTCGTCGAGCTTGGACCCGAGATAGACGAGCGACGGGATAGGGGCCAGAGCGAAGACGCTGAGCGACTCTACGTCGCCGGCAGCCACCGCCTCCGCGATTCGGGCCGTGAACCGGTCGATCTCCGTTCGATGGGCGTCCCACGCCCATCCGTCGTCGTCGTTCCCAGGGAGGTGGATGGTGAAGGCCCCGTTGCGCGTATCTTCCCCCATGCCCGTGTAGCCATCGTGACGTAGTGCCTCCGCAACCTGAGGAAGCGATATCGGTGCTCTCGTCCCGCGGACGTCGGCACTCACCGTCACGACGGATGTACGCCGCAGCGTTGCGAAGTCGGTGACCTCCCGCACCCGCTTCTCATGGAGCAGCTTCTTGGTGGTCAGGAACTCAACCGTGTACTGGTCACGGTACGCCTTGTCGTCGACTCTCTTGTGGCACGAGTAGCACAGCAACATCAGATTCTCTTCAAACGCGCGCTCGTCAGCGGCCAGCGCAGAACCGCCTCGAGGGGACTCCTTACCCGATCGTGCTCCGACGATGTGTGCGATCTGCCCGTTAGGGATCGCGTGCCATGACCAATCGGTGGCGTCCAAGAGGTAGGTGGAGCAGAGCACGCACCGCCCCGCCGCTTTGGCCCAAAGGCGCAGCCGTGTGCTCTCCGGTACGTCCTTCCGAAGCACCGCGGTGTCGCGTTCCGGGACCTCGATGAGTTCCTTCGTCGACTGTGTCGTCATCGTGCGCTGCTCTCTCATGAGGGAGCGACCGCAGGTTCGCGGCCGCTCCGGTTAGTTCTTCTCGTTGCGTACGCCCTTGTGCTGATCTGGGCTGCCGTTCATGATGCGACCTGTGGCGGTATCCCGCTTGAACCAGGTGCCGTTGTGCTGGAACTCGCTCCGGCCGCGCACGGCGCCGTTGCGATGACCGCGTCCGGTGTTCTTCGCCACGCTCTCACCTCCTCCGGAGGCGGCTTGTGGGTGCCTCCACCATGTAGTCGAGGCAGCACCGTCAGGTGTAAGCGCCATCAGCGGCAGTCGACGCAGATGCCGTCCGAGAGGAGGGCGGGGCGGTACAGCAAACCGCACTCCGTGCAAAGTTCGTCGAGTACGGCGGCCCGTTCGCATCTGCAGAGCCCGCACTTCGGACAGTAGGGCTTCCCACATGTTGGGCAGGCATAGCCCCGCACCTGGAAGTCCGTGCCGCAGCAGTAGCCCCGCAGTTGGAGTCGAGTGTCGAAGGCGCGGTCGATGAACGGCGCGGCAGTCCCGGGGGTCCATAGGTCGGTGTCCGCGAAGACGCACACGATCTTCTGGCGTGTGACTACGACATCTACGTAGAAGTCATCCTCGCTCCACCGTCCGCGCCACCTGATCCGCTCGGTGCGAGTCGCCTTCTCCGGAAGCTCAAGGAGATGGTGCCCTTCGGGGAGGCGCTGGCCGCGCCAGGGGATGACCTCAGGCCATCCCCTTTCCGGATCGGGGCGGACGCTGGCGTCTGTGACCTCCCCGGTGAGCCTGTCGATGAGGGCAATGGCGCCCATGCCGCGCAGTTGTTCTGCGACGGCAATCATGCATACTGGGTGGCTGGCATGGGTCGCGTCGTAGAGGTCGAGTATGTGATGCGCGCGAACCGGACCGGACCCGATGAGCTCCGCGGCGATCTGCGCCGGAAGCAGCAACTCTCTCGCGAATCGGTCGCAGATCGTCTCGAGCACTCTGCCGTCGTTGTCGTTGTCGGCAAGCCAGTCCAGCACCGGATCCAGTCGAGCGACCGCCCAGTGTCCAAGCTCGTGAGCAAGCGTGAAGTTCTCTCGCCGGTTACCCGTGGGACGGTATAGCACTACCCCGTCGTCCAAGAAGGACATTCCGTCGCAAAATCCGCCATCCTCGCGCGATTGGCTGAGGTCAGCGGCGGGTTCGACCACGAGGTCAAGCTGGGATGTGAGGGTTGCGAGGGGGGCGCTAGGAAACCCGGCCCGGACGTCAGCCGGTAGCGCCTCTACGGCGAGACGAACGCAGTCGTCAATATTCACGTGCGCCTTCGACCGAACGTACGAGGGTGTCCAGCGCACTGAGGACCTGGTCAGTGTCCGGCAGTTGTCCACGGTAGACCGTCGCGGCCATTCGGCTATCGAGTTCCGCCCGCGCTACCGCAAGAGCGATGTGCCTGACCCGAGCCCAACGCGCAACGATGTCCTCGAATGCCGGCGCCCTCCGAATTGCTTCGAAGCGATCTGTCGCGGCGTCCGGCGGTTGAATGAGCGCGTCGACGGCGACCGCCAACTCATCGGCGATTGCCTGCACGAGCGCCGGGGGAACGTCAGCGGCTGCGTTCTGCCATCGAACGACATCGGCTGTCGAAGGGTCCCAGCCGCGCAACTTCAGCCGCTGAGCGAGCGCGCTGGGGGCGATCCGAGCGTGTTGCCGGGCTCGTGTGAATGATCGCGGGTCCAAAGAGCACTCTCGATCCGGGACAAGCCCGAGCATGGCAGCAACCGGGTCCTCATCCAGTGGCGGTGCCCCCTGCGTTGCGAGCCACGCCGCGTCAGCGGTGAACACCAACGCGTCAAGGTGCGCCGCCTCCTCGGCGCTCGCACGCGATTTGCGTAGCAGTGTGGTTCGTTCGTCCGGCCGGGCGACCAGTTCGGTGAGGAGTCGGTCAAACTCTTCTTCGTTCATCTGGTCACTCCTTTCCGTACAAGCTCTTCGCGAAGCTTCAGCAACGCCGCCTTCAATATCTGGTTCACGCGCGGGCGGCTCACGCCGAGCTCATCTGCCACTTCACCCTGGGACCTCTGCTTCTGAATGATCTCTCGGACGACCTGTCGTTCGCGTTCATTGAGTACGGCCATGCTGTCCCACACATGTGCTCCGACGCGAGCCTGGTCTAGCTTTTCATCAGTGTCGGCGACAGCGTCCTCGCCGGGGTTGGCGTGGTCGTCCTGTTCCATGTCGAGCGCACGACCAAAGTGCCCAACGTCGGCGGCGCGGATGCGGTCGTAGGCCTTGTTCTTCACAACCCGCACGAGGAACGCCTCCCAGTTGCGGATCTCATCGGTTGGCGGGGACTTCATCACTGACAGGATCGCTTCGAGTACGACGTCTTCCTTCTCGTCCTGCAGGCCGACTTCACGCAGAACTGACGCGGCCACGCGGTGAAGCGTGTCCTTGTGCTGCAGATACAGCGGTCCGATGTCCACGAGCGCCTTACGTCCCCGAGCAAACCGAATCAACCATCGAATGTTCTCTCCACGGTGTAGTCGGGACAGGCTCCCGAGATGTAAGCAGCACTCACGCCGATTCTGTCGGAGTTCGCCCTTCTGCACGCGCGACACACAGCTGGCGTCGCGCCAGCCGTGAGCCACGGCCCGGACCTCCTCGCAATCGTGGCTTGACTCGGCACGCGCTATGTCAGTGTCGTGACCTTCGGGCGGAGCATGCGCCACCCGCGGGGCAGCCAGCCGCCGAGTGCGGGCGAGCCGGTCGCCCAGCGTGCAGAAGGAGCTGATTGACGTGCAGTAAGAGCGGCGTCGAAGAGCGGTGCGCGTTAAGTCTGTCCATCTCGACGCCCGTTGACTGTGCCCTGAAGGCGCACGCGAGCGCCCTCCTCGATGAGTCCCTAGGGACGAGGCCCATCCTCGCCAACTGACCCGAGGGCGAAGCGCTCGTCCGCTACCTGCGGTCGACGCTGTCTCGGCATGGGGGTACACCCACGCATACCTCAATTACCGAAGTGCCCATATCGACATCGCGTGGACATTTCATCCGCGAAATGGATATCTCAGAAAAACCCCTACAACTAAATCGCACAGAACTGTGGGTTCCCGCTCGAGATGGCATGAACCCCTCGCGATTCCACGGTAGTTGGCAACGGTTTCAGGGCCAGGATTCCACGCGAAATGGCATTTTCCTACAGTTGGTCCGACTCAACTCAGATGCCCGCTTGCGGCAGGCAGATCGACCTAGAGTGTGTTAACGAGTGAGCAGCCGCGCCGTTCAGAGGCGAGGGCGATCGCCGACGGGGCGGCTCACTCTTCTCCTCATCCCGGTGTTGCTCAGCGCGACCGGCGTCCTCGATCTCCGCATTCCTTGGCCGTGGCTCCATGGCGAGTCCGCGGGGGATCGTCCGGTCGAGCACTCACCCCTGAGAGCCCTGTCAAGGTGAGCTGGACCGGGACAGCCGCTGGAGTGCTCTATCTCGCGTGGCTGGCGTCCGCAACCCTGCGCCCCGGCGGCAACGGGCTATTCGAGACACAATCCCACGCGCGCGACTCCCGGTCGAAGCTGTTCCGGATGGGGCTCGTCACCAACCTGCTCAACCCCAAGGCCGCTGTCATGTAACTCGCGATCATCCCGCAGTTCATAGATCACGGGCAGGGAAACACGACCGCTCAGGGATTCGTTCTCGGCGGAGTTCAGATCATCGTCAGGATGATCGTCAACTCCCTCATCGTGCTGGGCGCCGGCACAATCTCCGGATTCGTGTCGACGCGACTCACATGGATCCGGCACCCCGCTCGGCGCAGTGGCGGTCACGCTGGCCAGAGAGGTCCCGCAATGCATCTCGCCCCTGAACCGGGCGATCATGCTGCAGGACCTCCGTGAGACGCCGCTCAGATAGACCGTCCTCCGGAAGCTCGACGAGTACGAATGACCCTTTCTGAAGGGATTGAACAGGACTGTTGTTCTGCACAGATTCTGCTAGGTAGAGTGGGATTCCATCCGACGGAACCCGCCGTCGGTGAACAAAGGAGTTCCAGAATGCGCATCGTCTTGGTTCATGGAGGTTGGCAGGGTGGTTGGGCGTGGGACGGCGTTGTCGCTGAGCTCACGAAGGCAGGCCACGAGGTATGGGCCCCAACCTTGCAGGGTCACGGTGACAACGACGACCGTGCAGGTGTCACGCTCTCGACCATGGCGGACAATCTCATCGGCCGGATCGCCGACAAGGGGTGGGACCGGTTCGTCGTAGTCGGCCACAGTGGCGGCGGCCCGCTCATCCAACTCGTAGCTGAGGCGATGCCGGAGCAGGTGGAGCAGGCGATCTTCATCGACGCGTGGGTACTCGCCGACGGCGAGTCGATCAATGCGATCCTCCCCGCCGAGTTGGCGAATTTCGCCCGTGGCACAGCCGCGTCCTCGCCCGACCAGAGCGTGCCGATCCCGCCGCAGCTATTCATGACGGCTTTCTTGCAGGACGGATCGGAGGAGCTTCACGCGCAGGTCGAGCCTCGTCTGGTGCCGTCGCCTGGCGGTTGGCTCGACGAGCCGATCCGTCTTCGGACGGCCGGCACCGGTGACGTGCCGAGCGGCTACATCTTCCTGCAAGAGGATCGGGCTGTGCCGCAGGAGTTGTACCGCGCATCAGCAGACCGGCTCACGAACCCCACGACCGCGAGCTCGCCGGGGAGCCACCAGGCAATGTTGACGCGCCCTGTGGAACTGGCAGCAGCCATCGTCTCCGTCATGTCGTGACGACGTTTCGCTCTTTCGCGACTTCCGCTGGGACCGTCGCTTACGCCGAATGGCTGCCCGGCGGCCCCGCCCGTGCGACGGTGCTGCTCGTTCACGGCGGGGGGGTGGGCCCCGATGGCTGGAGTCGAGCGATCGGCGGGCGACCCGGGTGGGCGCCCCGTCTCGCCGAGGCCGGATACCGCGCGGTCGTGATGACGTGGCCTGGGTTGTCGGCTGGCGGCGCATGGGACCCCGACACGCCGCTGGATGGGGCGGCGGTCGCCGGCGCGATCGTGGAGCTAATCGCTGCGCTCGGCGGCCCGGTTGTCCTCGTGGTCCACTCCATGTCCGCCGCTTTCGGCTATCGGGTCGCTTTCCACCATCGGGATTCACTGATCGCCCTAGTCGCGCTGGCGCCCGCTCCCCCCGGGGATATCCAGCCCGAGCCCGCCGTGCTGGAAGAGGACGCCGATCACATCGTCGTCCAGGGACGCCCGCTCACCTGGAGGCTTCCCCGTCGCGGCTGGTGGCATCCCGGACCAGAGTTCATCGAGGCGAAGCTGGTCGGTGCGAGCGAGCAGTTCCCACCCGGTCACCTGGACGAGCTCCGTTCACAGCTGGTGCCAATCCCAGCCGGGCTCCTCCTCGAGCGGCAGAACGTCCGCGGTGCGCAGGTCCACATCGGCGACAGGGAGTTGGACGGCCTACCGACCCTCGTGATGGTCGGTACCCACGACACCGATCATCCGATCGAGTCGGACCGCGCGACTGCAGACTGGCTCGCCGAGCGGGGCGGCGATGTCAGGTTCGTCGCGTTGACGGCAGCGAACGTGGCTGGCAACGGCCACATGCTGATGCAGGAGTCGAACAGCGATGCGGTGCTCAACCTGGTGACGGAGTGGCTCGGTCCAAATGTACGCCCGCGGCGGTGAGGATGGTGCAGTTGATCGCGACCCGGGCTCCGGACATCTGTGATGGCCTGACTACAGCAGGAGCCGTTGCTCAGCAAGTTCCTGCAGCAGGAATCGCCAGAGATGCCCGTCGTTGAATGCGTCACCCAGGTCGGGCAGGTCGGCGAGGTCGTTGTCATCGATCGGTATAGGCTCGGCCCCTGCCTGCAGAACGGCGAGGTGCACGCGAGCGAGGCTGTCGACATTGATCGCGCGGATGACGGCCTGCGGGACGCTCTCGCCGACGGCCGTGAGGCCGTGACCGCGCAGGATGCCGACCGGCCGCGTGCCGAAATCGTCCGCCATGGCCGTCGCGCGTGCGTGGTTGCGGATCAGCGCAGACGAGGGGTGCGCGGGGATGCCGTCGCGCGCCATCCGCATAGCGGGGATGTTGAAGGCACCGACAATCGGTAGCAGTGTCCGTCCGGTTAGCGAGAACGCGACGACAGCCGGCGGATGCGCGTGGACGACGGATCGGGCCGCAGGATTGCGGCGCAGCAGCTCAAGATGCAGAGACAGCTCGTTCGGCGCCCGGTACCCGCCGGCGAGCTCGAACGATCCCTCGAGGGGCACGGCGAGGATGTCGTCGGCGGTGGTGAAACGCAGCCCTCGCTCCTGCGGTCCGCGGGCTCGGATGAGGACGGTGTCGTCGTCGACCCGCAGGCTGACGTGCCCGAGGATGTCGTCCACGAGCCCCCGGACCGCGAGCACGCGGCAAGCATTGGCGACGAGCATGCGTTCGTCGACGTAGTCGTTCATCATCCACTTCTCCTTCGAGGCGTGATCTCCGATTGCGAATTCCTGGAAAATCTAGCAGAATCAGATTCTGTCTTAAAGAAAACCGGTCTCGACCGACATCATCTTCAAGGCGCGGAATAGGACTCTGACATCAGGAAGCAGCGGCCCAATGGCGAGCAAGACGACGATCTTCGAGGACGTGCGGCGCGGCATGATCCCGGCGCACATCTATAACGACGAGGAGATCTTCGAGCAGGAGAAGAGCAAGCTCTTCAGCCGCGCGTGGATTTTCGTCGGACATGAATCCGAGATCCCTCAGCCCGGTGACTACGTGGTGCGGCATGTGCTCGACGACTCGTTTATCGTCGTGCGCGACGAGAGTGGTGAGATTCGGGCGCACTTCAACATGTGCCTGCACCGCGGGATGCAGGTATGCCGCGCCGAGGTCGGCAACGCCTCCCACTTCCGTTGCCCCTACCACGGGTGGTCATACCGCAACGACGGCCGGATTATGGGCCTCCCGTTCCACGAGGAGGCCTACGGGGGTGAGGCAGGGTTCAACAAGAAGGGTGCACGACTGCTCCCGGCGCCGAACCTGGACACATACAACGGTCTGATCTTCATCAGCATGGACCCGAACGCGCCGACCCTGCGGGAATACATCGGCGACTTCGCGTTCTACCTCGACTACTACACCGGGCAGAGCGCCAAGGGCATCGAGCTGCGTGGCCCGCAGCGGTGGCGCGTCAACGCGAACTGGAAGATCGGCGCCGAGAACTTCGCCGGCGACATGTATCACACGCCCCAGACCCACACCTCGGTCGTCGAGATCGGGTTGTTCCGTGAGCCGAAGGCGGAGAAGCGCAAGGACGGCAACACGTACTGGGCCGGCAACGGCGGCGGCACGACCTACAAGCTCCCGCCGGGCAGCCTCGAGGAGCGGCTGCGCTACGTCGGATATCCCGACGCGATGATCGAGCGGATGAAGGAGCAATGGTCGCCTGAGCAGCTCGATGTGATTGGCCGTGACGGGTTTATGATCTCAGCGGCATCGCTCTTCCCGAACATGAGTTTCGTGCACAACTGGCCGAAGGTGGAGGACGGGGACGACGTGCTGCCCTTCATCTCGATCCGTTCGTGGCAGCCCATTAGCGAGAACGAGACGGAGGTCTACTCCTGGTTCGCGGTCGATGCCGAGGCGCCGGAGGAGTTCAAGGAGCTCTCGTACAAGGCCTACCTTATGTGCTTCGGTAGCACGGGAATGTTCGAGCAGGACGATGTCGAGAACTGGGTCTCGCTGACCACGACTGCCAAGGGTTCGATGGCTCGACGGCTCCTGCTCAACAGTCGGATGGGGACTCTCAAAGACGACACTCCGGTCGTCGCTGCGCTGACGCCTGAACAGTTCGCCGGTCCAGGCGTCGCGCACGTTGGTTACGGCGAGTACAACCAGCGTCATCTGCTCGATCGTTGGGCCGACTACCTCGACACCGATGACGAAGTCGAGGTGCAGGTCGCGAGCATCGGTACAGGCATCACCAACAACGGGGAGGCACCCGCATGATGAACACCGAGACCGGTGTCCAGATTTCCGGGCAATCGCCTCTCGGCGCCCACGCCACGCGCGCCGATCGAGTCGGGCGGTCCCTACTGTTCTCCGACGAACTGCATCTCGAGGCGCATCGTTGGTTGATTGAAGAGGCTTACACCCTCGACGAGCAACGGTACGAGCACTGGCTTGAGACGCTTACAGAGGATATTCACTACATCATGCCGGTGCGTCAGACGACGGCTCTCGGGTCTTCCTTCACGACGGCGAGGGGGATGTCGCACTGGGACGAGAATAAGTACTCGCTCAGCCGCCGGGTCGCGCGATTCCTGACTGAACACGCTTGGACGGAGGACCCTCCCTCACGCCTGCGTCACTACGTGACGAACGTGCGTGTGTTCCTGTCCTCGGTCGAGGACGAGCTCATCGTCGACTCCGCCGTCCTGCTGTTCCGCAGCCGGGGAGACGTCAACGAGCCGTCAATCATCTCCGCTCACCGCGAGGACGTATTGCGTCGCGTCGGTGACGACCTGCAGTTGGCACGTCGGGTGATCATGGTGGACGAGTCGGTGCTCCGCACCCAGAACCTGGCGATCTTCCTGTGAGCGGCCTCGACTGGGAGGGTGCCGACGTCGATCGTGATGCCGCGGCGGCTGCGGCGGCGGAGCGCGAGCGTCTTGTCGCCCGCACCGTCGGAGAGCCGCTCGTCATCGCCAACGAGTTTTCGGAGATCGAAGTGCGCCGCGTGGAAACTCACAACGGCACGAGGCTACTGATCGACGCCCCGAAAACTGGCCAGTGGATCGCGATCGACCCCATGGAACTCGAGGCCCTGACCTGGCAGACCACGCAGACGTTCTCCGAGATGATCGCGCGGCCTGACCAGCCGATGTTTCCCGAAATGCGACCGCAGTAGAAAAGGAGAGACCGATGGCACGGATCATCGCCGACCGCAGCGCCTGCCAGGGCTACGCCAATTGCGTTGTCGCCGCGGGCGACTACTTCGACCTAGATGACGACGCCCTAGTGATCGTTCTGCGCGAGGACCTGCCCGACAGTGACCGCAAGCGAGTAGAGGAGGCGGCGCGCAGCTGCCCCGTCTCCGCCTTGGTTGTGGAGGACTGACGTGTCGCGGGTCGTCATCGTCGGCGCCTCTGTTGGTGGGCTCAAGACCGCCCAAGCCCTTCGAAGCGAGGGATTCGAGGGCGAGATCGTCCTGATTGACCAGGAACGCCATCCCACCTACGACAAACCTCCGCTCTCGAAGAAGTACCTCACCGGTGAGACGGCGCGACACGAGATCGAGCTTCTCTCCGAGCACGAGACGCGGGGGATCGGAGCCATCTCAATCTTCGGCACGCCCGCGGCATCCCTCAACCTCGAAGGCCAGGTTGTGACGCTCGAGGACGGTACAGCCGTCTCATACGACACACTCGTGATCGCCACCGGGTCACGCGCCCGTCGCTCTCCGTGGGGTGAAGGTGAGCATATTCACTTGCTGCGTACCAGCGGCGATGCCGAGCGCTTGCGGGATGAGCTGGCCACAGCGCGGCACCTTGTGGTCATCGGCGCAGGCTTCATCGGGGGGGAGGCTGCCGCAACCGCGATCACGGCGGGCGTACGGGTCAGCATGGTTGACCCGTTCCCGGCGCCGATGTCGCGGGTGCTCAATGCCGAAGTCGGCCAGATCTTCAGCCGCAAGTATGCCCAGGAGGGCGTCGAGGAGTACTTCGGAAGGACAGTCGAAGGCGTCGAACAGACGGCAGACGGGGTGCGCGTGGTGCTCGATGGCGGCGAGATCATCGAGGCCGATGCAGCTCTCGTCGGTATCGGAGCTGTGGTCAACACAGAGTGGCTCGAGGGTTCCGGCATCGAACTCGACAACGGGGTGACCTGCGACTCTGGGCTGCGGGCCATCGGGCATCCTGAGATCTTTGCCGTCGGCGATATCGCACGTTGGGCGAGTGCGTCGCGCAACGTCTCGCTGCGCCTCGAACATTGGACCAATGCCGTTGATCAGGCTCGCGTCGTCGCACACAACATCGTCCACCCTGATGATTGCGAGGACTACGACACGACCGAGTATGTCTGGAGCGACCAGTACGACTGGAAGATCCAGGTGGTCGGGCGCACCGGCGCCGACGACATCGTCATCATCGGGTCCGAGGAGGACCAGCGCTTCGCCGTACTTTACTCGGAGAGTGACGACTCACTGACCGGCGCGCTCGTCGTCAACTGGCCGCGGGCGCTCGTTAGCACGCGGCGAGCGGTGGCTACGAGAACCGATCGAGCCGAGGTCGCGGCGCGCCTGACCGGCGACGGCGCGCGGTCGGTCACGCCCGCGGTCTGAGGATGGTCCCCGTGACCACAAGGCGATACGATTTCTGTTGTGCAGAAATCGCCCGGCGACGGTGTAGCGCCCCAATACCCGATCGAGTCAGTGGACAACGCACTGCGGTTGCTCATCCTTCTTGGCGAGCGTACGGAGGTAAGGCTGACCGACGTCAGCGCCGAACTCGGGGTGGCGTCTTCGACGGCGCACCGCATCCTCGCAATGCTCATCTGGCGCGGATTCGCCCGTCAGGATCCGCGCACGAAGACCTACGGTCCGGGTCCGACACTCACGAGCGTGGCCTTCTCAATTTTCCGGCGCATGGATCTTCCGCGCCTGGCGCAGCCGATCCTCGAGGATCTCAGTTCCTCGATGGGCGAGACGAGCCATCTCGGCACCCTCGAAGGCGCGAACGTCCGCTTCATCGCGGCGTCCGAGCCGGCGGCGGCAGTCCGCGTCGCCTCACGCCTCGGACGGGAGATCCCGGCGTACGCGACCTCGACCGGCAAGGCGATGCTTGCCAGCCTGCCGACAGAACAGCTCGGGCGCTTGTTTCCAACGGACTCACTCCCCGCGGTGACCTCGCATACCGTTCAGTCCCTTGCGGACCTCGAGAAGGAACTCGAAACCGTTCGGCGCCAGGGCTACTCGACGAACCGCGAGGAGAGCGAGGACGGTGTGGCATCGGTCGCAGTCTCGGTCGCGAACTCAGCAGGCATCAATCTCGCCATCAACCTCGCTGCCCCAGTCCATCGTCTTCCGGTCTCGAAAGTCGCGACCTTCGGGCGAGCACTCAAGGACGCCTCGATGCGGTTGAGCGAGGCGTTGGGCTAATCACGGGGGTGCTCCAGTGAACCCCGCCCCGATCCCGCTCCTCCACGGACACTCGATTCCGCGTCTGGGTCTCGGCACGTGGCCGCTCAAGGGCGACGCGGTGCACGAGATGGTCGCGCTGGCGCTCGACATCGGCTATCGACTGATCGACACGTCTCACAAGTACCTCAACGAGGCCCCGGTTGGCGCGGCGATCCGAGAGAGCGGGATCGCTCGCGAGGAGATCTTCGTCACCAGCAAGTTCAACAAGGAGAATCACAGCGTAGATGGTGTCCAGCGCGCCTATGACGAGAGCCTCAGACGGACCGGGCTCGACTACCTCGATCTATTCCTCATTCACTGGCCAGTGCCTTGGCTCGACACCTACGTTGCGGCCTGGCGGGGTCTTGTAAGACTCGTCGAGCAGGGGCGGGTCGGGGCGATCGGCGTCTCAAACTTCAAACGACCACATCTGGAACGGATCGTCGCCGCTACCGGACGCGTGCCCGACGTCAACCAGATCCAACTGAGTGCCGACCTGGCGCGCGACGATATCCGTGATCTGCACAAGCGGTGGGGCATCGTGACCGAGGCCTGGAGTCCGCTCGGGCGCGGCGGCCCCTTGCTCACACATCCCGTCGTGGTAGACATCGCAGACCGGGTCGGTCGCACCCCCGCGCAGGTGTTGTTGCGGTGGCATGTGCAGCACAACATCGTCCCGATTCCGCGCGCGGACGACCCCAGACAGCTGCGGGAGAACGCGCAGATCTTCGATTTCAACCTCACTCACGACGACCTTGCGGAGCTGAGGAACCTCGATCGCGGTGAATCAGCGGCACGAGATTCCGACTCAAAAGAGAACGGACATTAGCGCGTTTCTCCCTGACTCGATCGCGTTTCAAGTTTCAGGGGCCGAGCGATCACGTCGAATCCGGAAACGATCAATTTCGGGATGCGTGCGGAGGCTAACCGTTGTCGAGCAGTTCGAGCAGCCGTGTAGTTACGCGCCAGGTTCGGACTGTCATCTGTTGAAACATCGGCATAGCGAGTACGCGCTGAACGCGGGTCTTGGTCGCTTGCGCGGCTACCCGCGAGAAGTACAGGACACCCGGCCCGATTGCCATCGCGTCGACGCCCTCGCGCATTTCGGGAAGATCTGCAAACGCCGCTTCGGCCGTGAGGGGATCCTTTACGAAGAACACTTCGCTGCGTAGCCGATCTGATCCGTGGTCCGATGGTGCTTGGGCGATAATCGCTGCTAGCTTCCAACAACGTCGCCGGCCAGTACGGTCGGAACCAAGACAGTGCTCAACGCTGTAACCGGGCTCTATGCAGCCCCACGAATTTTCTGCCCGAAGGAACAATGCTGACGAGCTACACGGAAGATTCAAACTCGATGCTGGAGTCGGCTGGCGATGCGGCAGAGGATGACTGCTCGGCTTCCGATTCGGAACCATGCGAGAGGTCGCCGGGGGCCGGTTAGGCGCACCTTGCGGGCGCGGGTCGTCACTGCGATCACGGTTCCCTCGTCGAGTACCTCTTCCAGCGAATTCAGCATGCCGTCGAGGCCTCGTGCAGCATCCGGTCCGTGCCACGCTGTCTGCTCGCCGTAGGGGATATCGGTGACCACGACATTGGGGCGTCGCCCGTTCAACGCGCGCCGGAGTTGTGCGGGGTCGAAGACGTCGGCTGGTGCGATGTTGTAGTCGAATGAGCCGTCGCCTGACGCGAGCCGGCGAGCGAGTCGCTGTGCAGCGGCGGCGGCATCGAGGTAGGCGGGTTTGCTCAGGCGCTCGGCGCGGGCCTGCAGTTCATTCGCGCGGGCGGTCATGCCGTGCTTGCTCAGAAGGGCGAGGTTCTTCCGGGCGAGTTCCAGCGCCGCGTGATCGACGTCGGAGCCGAGGACGCTGGTGATTCTGTCTCTATGCAGGAGTGTGAGAGTGGTGAGGAGGTGGCCGCTGCCGCAGCATGGATCCCATACCTGGGCGGTGGGG
>NZ_VBUM01000130.1 GCF_005774735.1 Microbacterium sp. 5K110
GGGAAGCGGTGCTCATGCGGAGATCTCCGGGGGGCTGGGCTGGGCGCGGCGGGCTCGCCGGCGCAGGAGTCGATGCGAGGGAAGGATGGTCAGGACGAGGCACGCCGCGACACCGACGACGCCGAAGGCGATGCCGATCAGATAGTCGCCGGGCCAGCTCTGCTGCGTGCCGATGTACATCAGCAGGAACGCCAGGCTCACCACCGCCGTCCAGGCGTAGAAGATGAGGACCGCGTCGCGGTCGCTGTGCCCCATGTCGAGCATGCGATGGTGCAGGTGCTTGCGGTCGGGCGAGAACGGCGAACGCCCCGCCCATTGCCGCCGGGCCACGGCGAGGCCGAAGTCCAGCAGCGGCAGGAGCACGATCACCACCGGCAGCAGGATCGGGATGAACGCGCCGAGGAGCTGCGAGCGACCGATCTTCTCGGGATCGAGGACCGCGGGGTCGAGCTGACCGGTGATGGCGATCGCCGAACTGGCCATGAGCAGGCCGAGCATGAGGGCACCGGCATCCCCCATGAACAGCTTCGCGGGCGTCCAGTTCATGGGCAGGAAGCCCAGGCACGCGCCCACCAGCACGGCGGCGATGAACGACGCGAGGTTGAAGTACGTGCTCGCCCCCGTGTCGCGGACGAGGAGGTACGAGTAGGCGAAGAAGACGCCGTTCGCGATGAGGCACACCCCGGCGACCAGGCCGTTCAGTCCGTCGATGAAGTTGACGGCGTTCATGACGACCACGAGCGCGAACACCGTGAGCAGGAAGCTCACCCACCCCGAGCCGACCGTGAGAGCGCCGATCGGCAGCGACAGGATCTGCAGCTGCGCGAACCACGCGATGATGCCGGCGGCGACGAACTGCGCGCCGAGCTTGATCATCCAGTCCAGGTCCCACAGATCGTCGGCGACACCCACGAGGACGATGAGGAGCACCGCGCCCAGCAACGACAGCACCGGGACGGGGTCGGTCCAGAAGATCGAGAAGTAGGGGTTGCGGCTCGACAACGCGAACGCGGCGACGACGCCCAGGAACATCGCGACCCCGCCCAGGCGCGGCGTCGGCGTCTTGTGCACGTCGCGATCCCGGATGCCGGGATACAGCTTGAAACGCAGCGCGAGCTTCCACACCACCCACGACAGCGCGAGAGTCACCGCGGCCGTGAACAGGATGGTGAGGAGATACTGGGTCACGGCCCGGGGGCCTCGGCATCCGGGGCGGTACTCGCCGTCGGCGACGGGGCGCCCGAGGGGGCGTCCGACTCGGGGTCGGGCTCGAGCAGGTCGCCGAGCACCTCGCGAAGTCGTGCGCGCGACACGGTGCCCTCGCGGAGCACTCGCACCCGCGGCTCGGCTCCGCCGACCAAGGTCGTGGCGTCCACGATCGTGGAGGCGAAGCCCCACTCGCTGGCGCCGGCGTCGAGATACACCGCGACGCTGTCGCCCAGCATGTCGCGGGCTTCGTCGATGCTCACCGCAGCGGGCATGCCGGTGCGGTTGGCACTGGACACCGCCAGGGGGCCGGTCTCTTCGAGCAATTCGAGCGTGAGGTTCTGCGCCGGCATGCGGACGGCGACGGTGCCGTGGGTGTCGCCGAGATCCCACGACAGCGACGGCTGGGCGGGCAGCACGATCGTCAGACCGCCCGGCCAGAAGGTGTGCACGAGGTCGTCGACGGCGGGCGGGATCTCGGCCGCGAGGGCGCGCAACGTGCCCACACCGGGCACGAGCACCGGCGGCGGCTGCTGACGACCGCGCCCTTTCGCCTCGAGCAGGCCCGCGACGGCGCGCGCGTTGAACGCGTCCGCGGCGATTCCGTAGACGGTGTCGGTGGGGAGCACGACGAGTTCGCCTCGACTGATCGCCTGGCGCGCGTGGCGCATCCCGGAGAGCAGTTGCGACTCGTCACGGCAGTCGTAGACGGGTGACATGTCGCGCGACAGTCTACCGACGCCGAGCGCGACGCGCGGTCAGGGACGGATCGCGGTCGTGGCCCGGTCGCGAGTGGTGAGATCGGGATGCGTCGCCGCCGCCCGCCATCCGTCGGCGGCGAGGATCTCGCGGATCGCGCTCCCCTGCCACTCCCCGTGCTCGATGACGATCGTGCCCCCGGGGTGCGCGAGGCGCAGACCGACGCGGCTGAGCACGCGCACGGCATCCAGCCCGTCCGGCCCGCCGTAGAGCGCGGCCGGCGGGTCGAACAGCCGCACCTCGGGATCGCGCGGGATCGCGTCGTCCGGGACGTAGGGAGGGTTGGATGCCACGACCGAGACCGTGCCGTCCAGCTCGGGGAAGGCCTCGGCGAGGTCGACGAAGGCGAGCGAGAGGTTCGCGGCCCCGATACGGGCGGCGTTCTCCTTCGCCCAGATGAAGGCCTCGACGGAGTTCTCGGCCGCGAAGACCCGCGCGTGCGGCATCTCGGTGGCCAGGGCCAGGGCGATCGCCCCGCTGCCGGTGCCGAGGTCGACCGCGATCGGAGACGCGGATGCCGATGCGCCCAGGGCGTCGATCGCGAGCTGCGCCACCATCTCGGTCTCGGGACGCGGGACGAAGACGCCCGGACCCACCGCGAGTTCCATCGAACGGAAGGGCGCGAGGCCCGTGAGGTGCTGGAGCGGCTCGCGCGCGCAGCGGCGGTCGACGAGGGGCGCCAGGGCGGCGCCGGCCTCCGCGGGGAGACGGTCGCCGCGGATCGCGGCGGCCTGCACTCCGCCGCGAGACGTGCCGAGCACGTGGGCGACGAGGAGCTCGGCGTCGACCTGCGGGTCGGGGATGCCGGCGGCGGCGAAGCGTGCGGCGGTGTCGCGGACGATGCCGGCGACGGCGGGCTGCGGGGTGGGAACGGTCTCGGGCATGACGGGAGTCGAGCCTAGTCGTGGAGCGTCACACACGGACCCCACCCACTCGCGCTCGCCTAGGATTGTCGCGATCCGACCGACGGCGAAAGGCGAGCCATGCCCGGCATCCACTCCGACATCACCTCCGCGTTCGGCGACACCCCCCTGGTGCGCCTGAATCGCGTGGCCGAGGGAGCCGGGGGCCAGATCCTGGCCAAGCTCGAGTTCTACAACCCGGCATCGAGCGTGAAGGACCGTCTCGGCATCGCGATCGTCGACGCGGCCGAGGCCTCGGGCGAACTGAAGCCCGGCGGCACCCTCGTGGAGTCCACGAGCGGCAACACCGGCATCGCTCTCGCGATGGTCGGCGCGGCGCGCGGGTACAAGGTCATCCTGACGATGCCCGCCTCGATGTCGAAGGAACGCCGCATCCTGCTCAAGGCCTTCGGTGCCGAGCTCGTGCTCACCGACCCCACTAAGGGCATGTCGCACGCGGTCGACGAGGCCAAGCGCATCGTCGCCGAGACGCCGGGCGCCGTGTGGGCCCGTCAGTTCGAGAACGAGGCCAACCCCGCCATCCACCGCAAGACCACGGCCGAGGAGATCCTGCGCGACACCGACGGCAAGGTCGACTACTTCGT
This sequence comes from Microbacterium sp. 5K110, assembly GCF_005774735.1. Lineage (GTDB taxonomy): Bacteria > Actinomycetota > Actinomycetes > Actinomycetales > Microbacteriaceae > Microbacterium. The sequence goes on from NZ_VBUM01000130.1 coordinate 3,473, forward strand.
CGCCGGCATCGGAACGGGCGGCACCATCACGGGTGTGGGCCAGGTGCTCAAGGAGCGCGTCCCCGGCGTGAAGGTCGTCGCCGTCGAGCCGGCCGACTCCCCCATCCTCACCAAGGGGCACCCCGGTCCGCACAAGATCCAGGGCATCGGACCCAACTTCGTCCCCGCGATCCTCGACCGCGACATCATCGACGAGGTCATCGACGTCGAGTTCGACGACGCCATCCGCCTCGCCCGCGAGACCGCGGCCAAGGACGGCATCCTGGTCGGGATGTCCTCGGGTGCCGCGATCTGGGCGGCGCTCGAGATCGCGCGTCGCCCCGAGGCCGCCGGCAAGAACATCGTCGTGATCATCCCCTCGTACGGCGAGCGGTACCTCTCCACCGCTCTGTACGAGCACCTGCGCGAAGACTGACGTGGGGGTCTTCTCCCGCCTCCGCGAAGACGTCGCCGCCGCCAAACTCCGCGATCCCGCGGCGAGGGGCGGGATCGAGATCGCCCTGTTGTACCCGGGGCTGCACGCGGTGTGGTCGTATCGCGTGGCGAACCGCCTGTGGCTGCGCGGCCTGCGGTTCCCTGCTCGGGCGATCTCGCAGGTCTCGCGCTGGTTGACGGGCATCGAGATCCATCCCGGCGCGACCATCGGCCGCCGTTTCTTCATCGATCACGGCATGGGTGTCGTGATCGGTGAGACGGCCGAGGTCGGCGACGACGTGATGCTGTACCACGGGGTCACCCTCGGCGGCCGTCAGCGCGAGGGCGGCAAGCGCCACCCCACGCTGCACGACGGCGTCGCGGTGGGAGCGGGAGCCAAGATCCTCGGCCCGATCACGATCGGCGCGCACAGCCTCGTCGGCGCGAATGCCGTGGTGACCCGCGACGCGCCGCCGGAGAGCGTCTTGGTCGGAGTGCCTGCCAAGCCGCGCGCGCGGCGGGCGAGCGAGGACACCCGCGCCCTGCTCACCACACCCGAGTACTGGATCTGATCCGATCAGCCCTTCGCGGGCGCGGTGGCCCGCGACCGGCGGTCGATCAGCACCACCGTCAGCACCCACGTCACGATCGCCGAGACGATCCACACCACGAGCGGTGCGAGGAGCCAGGCTCCGGCGGTCGTGATCCGGATGCCCGCGGACGGCAGGAACGCCACCACGAGCAGCGACACGAACGTCGCGATGATGCCGATGCCGCCGAGCAGGAGCGGTGCGTGCTTCTCCGCGAGACCCGTCGCCACCGGCGTCGCGATGCTCTGGACGATCGCGAAGACCACGATCGCCACGAGGAACCCCCACCAGTCGAGCCACGAGATGCGGAACCCGTCGACGAGAAGGTCGGCGAGCACGAGACCCGCGGCGGCCGAGGCCAGATAGACGAGCACACGCAGCAGCCGGATCTTCATGGTGCGAGGCTAGCGGAACGCCGGCCGTAGGCTCGATCCATGCCCGCCCTCCACGATCTGTCGCTCCTCGCCCAGGTCGAGGGCCTGCGACGGGGAGAGCTCTCTCCCACCGAACTGGCCGACCACTACCTCGATCGCATCCGCCGGTTCGCCGACCTGGGCGCCTTCGCCGAGGTCACGCGCAGCGCCGCTCTCGAGCGCGCGGCCGTGCTCGAATCCGGCGCCTCCGGCGGCCCGCTGTGGGGTGTGCCGTCGGCCGAGAAGGACCTCGTCGCCCGCACCGGGGTCGCCACCCGCTACGGCTCACGCGCCCGCGCAGACCTCGTGCCCGTGGCATCCGACCCTCTCGCCGAGGCGATGGATGCCGCCGGCGCGGTGAGCCTCGGCAAGACGAGCACGTCGGAGTTCGGGCTGACCGGCTTCACCGAACCCCTCATCCACTCCCCCGCCCGCGACCCCTGGCGGACATCGGCCGGTGCGGGCGGATCCAGCGGCGGTGCGGCGGTCGCCGTGGCTGCGGGGCTGCTTCCGGCCGCGATCGGATCGGACGGCGGCGGGTCGATCCGCATCCCGTCGGCGACGGTCGGGGTCGTGGGGCTGAAGCCGTCGCGGGGACGCCTGCCGATCGGTTCCGGCTTCGACTCGCCCGATGGTCTCGCGGTGAACGGGCCCATCGCCCGCACCGCCGCCGACGCGGCACTGCTGCTGGACGCACTCGTGGGACTGGCGCCGCTGTCGTACGCCACCGCGCCACCCGGAACGGGCCCGTTCCTCGCAGCAGCACGCCGCGAGCCCGGTTCGCTGCGCGTCGGCATCACCACCGAGTCGCCGTGGGACGACGACGAGGACATCGTGCTGGACGCCGACGCACGCACCGCGTTCGACACGGCCGCGACATGGCTCGCCGACGCCGGGCACGGGGTGACGGATGCCGAGTGGCATCCGGTCGGCTACGCGTCACTGTTCCGCGTGCTGTGGCGCGCCAGCGCGGCGCGCATCCCCTTGAGCGACGAGGACATGACGCTCGTGGAGCCGCTCACCGCCTGGCTCGTCCGTGAGGGCCGGGCACTGTCGGCCGTCGACCTGCTCGGTGGGCTGTCGGCGGCACGCGCGTTCGAGCGACGGACGATCGCCGACTTCGCCGCGTTCGATGCCGTGCTCACGCCCGCGCTGGCGCAATCACCGCGGCCCGTCGGGTGGTACGCCGGCCACGACCCGGAACGCACGTTCGCGATGCAGGTCGAGTACGCGCCGTACTCGAGCTTCGTCAACGTCGCGGGGCTCCCCGCCCTCACGTTGCCGGTGACGACGGATGCCGCGGGACACCCCGTCTCGGTGCAGCTGATCGGCCGACCGGGCGGCGAGGCGACGCTGCTCGCGCTCGCGACGCAGCTCGAGGGACTCCGCGGCCCGTTGC
>NZ_VBUM01000131.1 GCF_005774735.1 Microbacterium sp. 5K110
GGTCAGCGCGTGGCGCTCGGGCTGGGCGACGGGGTGTTGCCGCCGGTGATCGACGCGGAGGCCTCGCCCGAGGGTCCCGCCGTGCGGTCGGTGCCCGAGCAGCTCACGGTGTAGGTCACCCGAAGGCTCTGCCCGACCGAGTTGCTCACCTGCAGCTCGGCGTTGCGCGCATCCGGAGCGAACGACGCCGAAGACTGACCGTTCTCGGAGAACGTGCCATTGGTCGCGGTGAGGTTGTAGGACGCCACGTTTCCGGTACCCGCGGGACACGTGTACTGCTGCCACGAGACCTGCACCGTGCTGCCGGCGGTGACGGATGCGCCGGGCAGCGTCGGGGTGCCGGGGGTCGGAAGCGGGGTCTCTTCGCCGAACACGCGCAGCGTGATGATCGTCCCGGCGGGGACGCGACCGGTGGGGTTCACCGTGTCGACGAGACCCACCTGATCGGGTCTGGTCGCGGCGTTGCCGGTCTCGCACTGCGCGCCGAGGTCGTTCGCGCTGAGGATCTCGCTGGCGGCCTCGCAGGACTTGCCCGTCAGACCGAGGGAGTTGACATCGACGAGCTGCGAGGTCTGCGAGGGCGACGACGAGGGCGTCGCGCTCCGTGACGGCGTGGCCGAACTCGGTGTCGGGCTGGAGGGGGCCGTGTTCGGGTCGTTCTGGTTGCTCAGAACCGCGAAGAGCGTGCCGCCGAGCACGAGCGCCAGAAGGGCGATGAGGGCGACGAGCGGCCACGTCCAGGGACTGCGCTTCTTCTTCTGCGGGCGCGGGTCGTCCTCGGTGTGCTCCTCGGAGAGGAGCGACGAGGACGGTGCCGGCAGCAGACGGGTCGCGGCAGAGGTCTGCCCCGCCGTCAGGAGCTGTGTGGCCTCGTCGGCGACGGCGACGCCGGCAGCGATGGCGGGTACCGCGGCGGCGGCGGCCGTGAGGTCGCCGCGGCGCAAAGCCGTGGCGGCGCGCGAGACAGCCGCGGCCGAGGCCGGACGCTCGTCGGGCTTCTTCGCGATCATCGCCATGACGAGGTTCTGCACCGGGACGGCGACGGTCGGCGGCAGCGGCGCGGGCTGCTCGTTGATCTGCGCCATGGCGATGGCCACTTGCGACTCGCCCGTGAAGGGGCGCTTCCCGGCGAGGGACTCGTACGCCACGATGCCGAGCGAGTAGATGTCGGTCGCGGGCGACGCGGGGTGCCCCGACGCCTGCTCGGGCGAGAGGTACTGCACCGTGCCCATGACCTGACCGGTGGCCGTCAGCGGAACCTGGTCGGCGATGCGCGCGATACCGAAGTCGGTGATCTTCACGCGGCCGTCGGGCGTGATGAGCAGGTTGCCGGGCTTGATGTCGCGGTGTACGAGGCCCGCGGCGTGTGCGGCCTGGAGGGCCGCGGCCGTCTGCGCCACGATGTCGAGGGTCTTGTCGGTCGACAACGAACCCTCGCGCTCGAGGATGGTCGACAGTGCCTCACCGGGTACCAGTTCCATCACGAGGAAGGCGCTGCCGTCCTCCTCGCCGTAGTCGAACACGCTCGCGATGCCCTCATGGTTGACGAGCGCGGCGTGACGGGCCTCGGCGCGGAAGCGTTCGAGGAACCCGGGGTCGCCCATGTACTCGTCTTTGAGGATCTTGATCGCGACGGTACGTCCGATGACATGGTCGGTCGCTTCCCAGACCTCACCCATGCCGCCGATCGCGATCCGCGACTCCAGCTCGTACCGTCCTCCGAAGGTCACTCCCTGCGTCGGTCTCATTTGCCCAGCACCGCCTCCATGACCTTCTTCGCTATCGGGGCGGCGATCTCGTTGCCGCTCCCGCTCTGCCCCTGGCCTCCGCCGTTCTCGACCACCACGGCGACAGCGACCTTCGGGTCGTCCGCCGGGGCGAAACCGGTGAACCAGAGAGTGTAGGGACGAGAATCGTTCTCTGCGGTGCCGGTCTTACCCGCCACCTGGACCCCGTCTATTCTTGCATTCGACGCCGCGCCGTCCTGGACGTTCGCCGTCATCATCGTGACCATCTGAGCCGCGAGGTTCGAGTCCAAGGCGCGGCCGAACTCGCTGCTCGTGCCCTCGTCGTCGACGGACAGGGTGGAGCCGATGATCCGGTCCACCATCCGCGGGTTCATCACGACGCCCTGGTTCGCGATCCCGGCGGACACCATCGCCATCTGCAGCGGTGTCGCGCGGACCTGGCCCTGTCCGAAGCCGCTGAGCGCGGTCTGGGGGGCGTCGAGGTTCGCGGGGTAGGACGACGGAGTCGAGGTCAGCGGCATCGAGAACGACGTGTTGAAGCCGTACTTCTGGGCCTCGGCGCGGATCGCGTCGTCGCCGAGTTCGACCGCCAACTCCGCGAAGGGGATGTTGCAGCTCAGTCTCAGTGCCGTGGCGATCGTGACGGTGTCGCCGCCGCCGCACGTGCCGCCCCCCGCGTTGCTGACGACGCTCGAGGACTGCGGCAGCGTGTACGACGCGAGGTTGGGGAACGCCGAGTCCGGGGTGTACCGACCGGATGCCAGAGCGGCCGAGGCCACGACCAGCTTGAATGTCGACCCCGGGGGGTTCAGGTCGCCCTCGATCGCGCGATTCACCAGCGGCTGCGACGGATCGGCAGCGAGCTGGTCGTACGCCGCGTTGACGGCATCCGGGTCGTGGGAGGCGAGGGTGTTCGTGTCGAAGCTGGGCTTGGACACCATCGCGAGGATGCGTCCCGTCGAGGGTTCGATCGCCACGACCGAGCCCTGCTGGTCGCCGAGGGCGTCCCACGCGGCGCGCTGTACGCCGGCGTCCAGCGACAGCTCGACGTTCGATCCGCGCGGAACCTGGCCCGTGGCCGCTTGCTCCAGGCGCGAGAAGAACTGACTGCTGTTGGCGCCGCTGAGCACGGAATTCTTGTCGAGCTCGATCCGCGTGCGCGCGTCGAGCACGGGGTTCATGTATCCGGTCACGGGCGCCCACATCGCGGCATCCGTGTACTGACGCTGCCAGCTGTAGACGTCGTCGGACGGGACGGACGAGGCGATCACGGTTCCGCCGGCGATGATCGATCCGCGCTGGACCTGGTACGAGTCGTACAGCGCGCGGCGGTTGCCGGCGGTGTTGGCGAGGTTCTCGGCCTGGCCGACCTGGATGACGCTGGTGGAGACGAACAGCGCGAGGAACATCGCCAGCATGACGACGCTGAGGCGTCGGAGTTCTTTGGTCACGGTGCCTCCTCCGGGGTGACGGTGCGGGTCGGCGTGGGCGCGGACATCAGCCGATCACCACCCGGGGACGGCTGCGCACGGCATCCGAGATGCGCAGGAGGAAGGCGACGATGATCCAGTTCGCGACCAGGGACGAACCGCCGGCGGCCAGGAAGGGCGTCGTGAGACCCGTCAGCGGGATCACGCGGGTGACACCACCGACCATGATGAACACCTGCAGCGCGATCGTGAACGAGAAGCCCGTCGCGAGGAGCTTGCCGAAGTCGTCCTGACCGGCGAGGCCGATGCGGATGCCGCGGCTGGCGAACACCATGTAGAGCGAGAGGATCGCGAACACCCCCACGAGGCCGAGCTCTTCGCCGAGGCTGGGCAGGATGTAGTCGCTCTGCGACAGCGGGGTGATGTACGGACGGCCCTGACCGAGCCCCGTGCCGAACAGGCCGCCGTGCGCGAGGCCGAAGATGCCCTGCGTGAGCTGGTAGCTGCCGCCGTCGCGGTCGATGACCTCGGGGTTGAAGGCATCCAGCCAGTTGGCGAACCGGCCGTAGACGTAGGGCAGGACACGGGATGCCAGGAACGCCCCGGTCGCGGCGAGCACGACGCCGATCAGCACCCAGCTGGTCTTGCCGGTGGCGACGTAGAGCATCGCGACGAACATGCCGAAGATGAGCAGACCCGTGCCGAGGTCGCGCTGCAGCACGATGATGCCGAGCGAGACGGCCCAGATGATCAGGAGCGGTCCGAGCTCGCGGGCACGCGGCCACGTCATGAACAGGAACCGGGTTCCCGTGGAGGTGAGGCTCTCGCGCGTACGCACGAGGTAGCCGGCGAAGAAGATCGCCAGAGCGATCTTCGCGAGCTCGCCGGGCTGGAACGACACGAAACCGAGCGACACCCACACGTCGGCGTTCTGCTCGGTGCCCAGGCCCGGGACGAACGGCAGGAGGAGCAGCAGGATGCCGACGAGGCCTGACAGGTAGGTGTAGCGGAAGAGCACGCGGTAGTTGCGGACGAAGATCACCACGAGCAGGGCCGCGATCAGGGCGATCGCCGCCCAGGCGATCTGCCGGATGGAGGTGGCATCCCATCCCTCCAGGCCCACCGCGAGGTCGATCCGGTAGATCATCGCGATCCCCAGGCCGGTGAGGATGGTGGCGATGGGGAGGACGAAGGGGTCGGCGTCGCGGGCGCGCAAGCGCAGCACCACGTGGAGGACGAGGGCCAGCACTGCGGGAATGGCCGAGAGGATCAGGTAGCCGGACTCGACGACACCGTCCACGCCGAGCTGCACCAGGACGATCGCCGAACCGTAGACCGCGATCGCGAACAGCAGGAGTCCCAGCTCGCGGTTGCGCTGCGTCGCGGGCACGCGGATCTTCTTCAGTGCGCGCATGACGGCGGTGTCGGTGGACACCGCGTCCGGCCGGGTCAGTTTCTGGTCTGTCATCCGGTGGCCTCCGGTGCGGGACGCAGGCGATCCACGATGAGCTCGGCGTCCGAGAGGGAACGGGCCGAGATGGTGCTCTCGACCGCCTGCCGGTCGAACTCCGAGAGATCGGCGAGCACGATGTTGGTGTCTTCGTAGACCGACGAGAGCGAGAGCGGTCCGATGGACTGCTGCACACCGCGGTAGATGACGACCGAGTTGTCGTCGGCGCCGACGTAGTAGCGCGTCTGGGTCCACGTGTAGCCGGCGAACAGGCCCGCGCCGATGGCGACGAGCACGAGGATGAGAGCCGCGAGCCACCCCAGGCGACGTCGGCGTGCGCGGCGCCGATCCTCTTCGATGAGCTCCTCGAGGAACTCCGCGGCGGGTTCGAAGTGCGTCGGCTCGTTCGCGGCCTGGCGCGCCGTGTGCAGCCACGAGGACCGCGTCGGGCGCGCGGCGGGGACGACGACACCGGTGGGGTTGGACGCCGACCCGACGATCGTCGGAGTTCCGATGAACACGGGGTGCTGACCGCCCACGTCGACGATCACGACGGTGACGTTGTCGGGGGCGCCTCCGTCGAGGGCCTGCTTCAGCAACGCGTCGGCGGTGCGGGCCGGCGGCATCCCGAGGGCGAGAGCGCGCGTGGTGTGCGCGTCGTCGACGACGCCCGAGAGGCCGTCGGAGCACAGCAGCCACCGGTCGCCGTCCTGCGTCGGCATGATGAACGTGTCGACCTCGGGGTCGGGGTCCATGTCGCCCAGGACGCGCATGAGCACCGAACGGCGCGGGTGGTACCGGGCCTCTTCCGGGGTGATGCGTCCCGAATCCACCAGACGCTGCACGAACGTGTGGTCGGTGGTGATCTGCGTGAGCGTGTCGTCGCGGTACAGGTAGACGCGCGAGTCTCCGATGTGCCCGATCACGGCGTAGTCGTCGACCATGATGACGGCGCTGACCGTCGTTCCCATGCCGGCGAGCTCGGGGCGGCGGGCGACGGTGTCGATGAGATCCGTCGCGGTGTCGGCGAGAGCGTCGCGCAAGGCGTGCTCGGCCGCGGTCGTGCTCGTGAAGGGCTGATCGAGTTCGGTCAGTCGGGCGATCGCCAGGCTCGAGGCGACGTCACCTCCGGCGTGCCCGCCCATACCGTCGGCGACCACGAAGAGGTTGGACCCGGCGTAGCCGGAATCCTGGTTGTTGGAGCGCACCTTGCCCGTGTGGGAGATGGCCGCGCTCGAGCCCTGGAAGACCATGGAGGAGGGTTACTTCCTCAACTCGAAGGTCGTCGCGCCCACCTTGATCGGCGCGCCGACCTTCACCTGCACGGGGGACGCCACACGGACACCGTCGTGCGAGGTGCCGTTGGTGGAGTCGAGGTCTTGCAGCATCCACTGCTCGCCCCACAGCACGAGACGCGCGTGGTGGCTGGAGGTGTAGTCGTCGCGGACGACGAGACCGGACTCGCTCGAGCGCCCGATCGTCAGCGGCTCGGTGCCGAGGGGCAGTTCGAGCCCTGCCTTCGGGCCGCTGGTGATCACGATGCGCGAGACCGACGATGTCGTCGCCAGTCCGCCGACGGGTGCCGGTGCGGGAGCGGCGGGGCGCTTGACCTGCGTCGTGACCGCGTTCGGCGACGC
>NZ_VBUM01000132.1 GCF_005774735.1 Microbacterium sp. 5K110
GTCCCGTCCCTTTGGTCGCGCGATTTCCTGCCGCTCGCGACACCGGTCGGGCCCGCGGCGCGCCACTCGCGACGTGATGCGGGGGCGCGCCACTCGCGACGTGATGCGGGGGTCGCGGCGTCCCCGCCGGCCCGGGGCGCGCACAACTCCGGCAAACCTGCTCCCCCACGGCCCCGGATGCCACCGCCCCGCCGATTCCGCAGGAGTTGTGCAGCCGTAACGCCTCGCGCACCCCGGGGCAAGGGCCGCGCCCGGCGACCCCTCGCCGCGTAGCGTCGCCCGCATGAGCGACTTCACTCCCCGCCACGCAATCGTCACCGGCTCGGACTCGGGCATCGGCGCGGCCACCGCCCTCGCCCTCGCCGAAGCCGGGATCGACGTCGCCATCACCTACAACAGCGACAAGGACGGCGCCGAAGAGGTTGCCGCCGCCGTCCGCGCCCGCGGGGCCCGCGCGGTCGTGGCGCAGTTCGACGCGACCGACTTCGACGCGGTCCCCGACTCCGTGAACGCCCTGGCCGACGAGCTCGGCGGCCTCGACGTCTTCGTCAACAACGCCGGCGGCGGGATCGGGGGCAGCTTCCTCGACCTCGACATGAAGACGTGGCGCACCGACATCGCGCTGAACCTCGACGGCGCATTCCTCGCCCTGCACACCGCGGCCCGCCGCATGGTGACGGCCGGAAACGGCGGACGCCTCATCGCCGTCTCGAGCGTGCACGAGCACCAGCCGCGCGTCGGCTCCGCGCCGTACGTCGCGGCGAAGCACGGCCTCGGCGGGCTCATCAAGACGATGGCGCTCGAACTCGGTCAGTACGGCATCACCGCGAACGCGGTCGCCCCGGGCGAGATCGCCACGCCCATCAACGACATGGATGCCGAGGATGCCGACCGCATCCACCGCCCCGGCATCCCGCTCGGTCGCCCCGGCAAGCCGGACGAGGTCGCCGACGTCATCCGTTTCCTGGCCTCGACGTCGGGCTCGTACGTCACCGGTGCGAGCTGGGTCGTCGATGGCGGGATGTTGCAGATGGGACCGCAGGCCGGGTCTCACATGGAGTCGGACGCGTGGCGTTCGGCGGGAGAGGAATGAGCGCGATGAGCGACGAGAAGAGCTTCGAAGAGAACCGTCACGACCAGTTGACGAGCGCCCCGAAAGCGACCGAAGAGGATGCCGCTCCCCGCTTCGACGTCACGAAGCACGACGGCGTGACCCGCATCGACGTGCGCGATGACGCCGCCGTCCGCCCCGGCCCGGGGCAGGGAGACCCCGCGGCAGAAGAGGACACCCCCGTCTCGGGCGACTGAGCCTCAGACCAACAGGTAGCCGCGCCGGTCGACGCCACCGATGCGGAGTCCGGATGCCAGCGCCCCCCGCAGCTGCTCCCGCACCCGCAGCCGCCACTCGGCGGCCGCCGCCGGGTCGGTGCGTCGGAGCGCCTCGATGTCGTCGGGGAGCGCGACGATCGCACGCACCGCATCATCCGTCGGCGTCGGGGCCGGAGGCTCGGCGAGCGCCCAATCGATCATCAGCCGGTCGGACTCGTCGCCGCGGTTGACCTCGTCCGGCATCTCGCCGTATTGGTTCACGAGGTACTCGGTGGCACTGGCTCCGAGGACGGCGAGATTGAAGTGCGCGTTGCGGCGGATGAGCGGGTCGAACGTCCACGTGATGTGGCCGATCCCCCGCTCCAGCGCCCACTCGCGCTGGTGAGCCTTGAGTCGACGGCCGATCCCGCGACCCTGGTGCCCCGGAAGGATGCCGGTGATGTGCGAGTGCATCGTGCGCTCCGCGGGCGGCCCGAAGAACGCCGCGGAGGCCCCGATCATCCGGTCGCCGTCGTAGATGCCGACGACGTAGTTGCCCGAGTGCTCGAGCGCCCGCAGGATGTTCGCCGGCATCGTCGCCCGGTCACCGATCCACACGTCGTCGAACAGCTGCGCCCCGGCGAGGATCGCCTCGAGGGTGTCGAGCGGGCGGATGTCGATGCCGGTCGTGCTCATGCTCCGAGTCTGGCACCCACGGCATCCGCGCACCGCGGGAAGCGCCCGGCCGACGACGAGACGGTTCCGCTCAGCGCGGGTGCGTCCCCGCCACGTGGCGGATGGTGCGGCCGCGCTCCACGACGATCGCGATTCCCCCGATCAGCCACAGCGGCAGCTGCGTGAGGAACGCCAGGCGGAAGGCATCCAGGGAGTACGTGTCGGGGCTGCCCGCGCCCTGCACGTCCATCGCGATACCGATGAACAGGATCGCCAGCAGGGCCGCGAGGAACCCGCCGCCGTTCACGATGCCCGTGGCCGTGCTGAGGCGGTGGCTGGGGGTGAACGTCCGGGCGTGGTCGAACGCGATCATCGACGCGGGGCCGCCGGTCGAGAGCGCGAACATCAGCACGATCAGCAGCCAGACCGGCGCCGGGCCGGGCCACGCCGCGACGACGATCCACGCCACCGCCTGGAACACCACCGTCGGGAGCACCAGCCACCGCGATCGGCGACCCGGATGCCGACTCGACAGCGCCCCGATCACCGGACCGCTGACGATGCCGAAGAGCACGAACAGGGTCATCAGCCCCGAGGCCGTGGCCGCATCCAGCCCCTCGCCCGCGGTGAGGAACGGGAAGCCCCACAGCAGCATGAACGCGGTGCCCGCGAACGGGGTGGTGAAGTGCGACCAGAAGCCGAGACGCGTGCCGGGATGCGACCACGACTCGCGGAACCCCTGCCGCAGGTCGGCGGAGGACTTCACGACCCGGATCGCACCGGTCTGCGTGTCGACCGACGTGTCGACGGGATCGTCACGCCGCTCGGGAGGGCGGTTGCGGATGATCGCGTAGGTCAGAACCGCGAAGAGCACGGCGAGACCCGCGACGCTGCCGAACGCGACGCTCCAGCTCGTGGCGTGCAGGAGGGCGGCGAGCGGAACGACGGCGACGATCTGGCCGAGCTGGCCGATGATCCCGGTCAGCTGCACGAGCACGGGCGCCCGCTGCGCGGGGAACCACGTCGCGATCACGCGCAGCACGCTCGGGAAGATCATGGCGTCGCCCGCACCGATGAGCACTCGGGCCAGGATGCCGATCCCCACCGCATCCGCGAACGCCATGACCAACTGGCCTGCGGCCATCAGCACCATGCCGAGGGCGATCATCGGGCGCGCGCCGTAGCGGTCGAGGAGCAGCCCCACCGGGATCTGCATCGCTCCGTAGACGGCGAGCTGGATGACGGCGAACATCGACAGTGCCGAAGCGTCGGCGTGGAAGCGCACGGCGGCATCGACGCCGACGGCCGACAGCGATGTGCGGTTCACGATCGACACGACGTAGGCGAGCACCCCGACCGCCCACAGCGTCCAGGTGCGCCACCCGGGGCGTTCGAGGGTGCTGATCACGGAGGTTCCTGGGGGATCGAGGGGAACGGATGCCACGAGGGATGGCATCCCGTCCAGGCTACCGGCGGGCTCCGACACGGGACCCGGATGCCGCGGGGAGCACGGAGAATCGCGCGTGTCGGAGCAAGCGAGTAGGTTCGCACCGACACACCGGAGGATTCGCATGCAGATCCAGACCACCACCGCCGGCAGCCTTCCCCGCACCGACGCCCTCATGGCAGCCAACGCCTCACGTCCCTTCGCCGACGACGGCTTCACGTTCGTCCCCGGCGACGCCGCCTTCGACGCGCTCGTCGATGACGCGGTCGCCGACGTCGTCCGCCGCCAGCGCGAGGCCGGCATCACGCTGCCCGGCGACGGCGAGTTCGGCAAGGCGATGTCGAATGCCGTCGACTACGGCGCCTGGTGGTCGTACTCGTTCCAGCGCGTGAGCGGACTGTCGCTCACCGACGTGAACGCGTTCAATGAGCCACCGGTGCGGTCCGAGCCGGGCCGCGTGCGATTGACCTCGTTCCTCGATCGCCGCGACCGCGGGCTGTTCTCCGAGGCGTACCTCGACCCCGACAGCGGCATCGCCACCGGCAAGGTCGCGACGGCGTTCCCGACCACGACCGGGCCGATCGCCTACCGCGGGGCGGAGGCCGTCGCCGCCGACGTGCGGCATCTCACCGCCGCGCTCGACGCGGGCGAGACCGGCTTCCTCACCTCGATCGCCCCCGGCAGTGCCGCCCGGGTGCGGAACGAGTACTACGCCTCCGACGACGAGCACCTGTTCGCGTGGGCCGACGCGCTCCGCGAGGAGTACCGCGCGATCGTCGACTCCGGGCTCATCCTGCAGCTCGACGATCCGTCTCTGGCCGAGAGCTGGGACCAGATCAACCCGGCCCCCTCGGTCGCCGACTACGTCGCGTTCACCCGCACGCGGGTCGAGGCGCTCAACCATGCTCTCGCGGGGATCCCCCGAGAGCGCGTGCGCCTCCACCTGTGCTGGGGCTCGTGGCATGGCCCCCACGTCACCGACATCGAGCTGCGCGACATCCTCCCTGTGGTTCTCGAGGCGAACGTGGGCCAGATCTCGTTCGAGGCCGCCAACGTCCGGCACGAGCACGAGTGGGGCGTGTGGGCGGATGCCGCCGTCCCCGACGACCTGATCCTGGTGCCGGGCGTGGTCAGCCACGCGACGAACGTCGTCGAGCACCCCGACCTCGTAGCCCAGCGCATCGAGCGGTTCGCCGGGATCGTCGGCGCCGACCGCGTGATCGCCTCGACCGACTGCGGCCTCGGCGGACGCGTGCACCCGCAGATCGCCTGGGCCAAGCTCGAGGCGCTCGGCGAGGGAGCACGCCGCGCCCGCGTCTGACGCGGGGTGCCCGGCCTGCGGCCCGCCGGGCGGCGGTGTTCGTCGACGTCACCGGGGCACGGCAGAATGGTGCGATGGTCTCCGCGAGTCCCCACCTGCAGCCCGATCACGCCTGCCTCATCGTCCACGGCAGCGACACCCCCGGCATCATCGCCGCGGTCTCGGCTCTCATCGCCCGTCAGGGCGGCAACATCGTCGCGTTCGACCAGTACTCCGACGGCACGCGCGGCGGGGCCTACTTCCAGCGCGTCGTGTTCCACCGCCCCGACCTCGCGGCATCCCTCCCCGAGATTCAGGCCGATCTGCATCGCACTCTCCGCGACGGCTTCGAACTCGAGTGGAAGCTGACCGACCTGGCTACTCCCAAGCGCATGGCGATCCTGGCCTCCAAGCAGGACCACTGCCTGCTCGACCTGCTGTGGCGTCATCGCCGCGGCGACCTGCCGGTGAGCATCCCGATGGTCGTGTCCAACCACACCACTTCGGCCGAGGACGTCCGCTCCTTCGGCGTCCCGTTCTTCCACGTCCCGTCCACGCCCGGCCCCGACAAGTCGGCATCCGAGGCCCGCATCCTCGAGCTGCTGGTCGGCAACGTGGACTTCATCGTGCTGGCGCGGTACATGCAGATCCTCTCCCCCGACTTCCTCGACAAGATCGGGGTGCCGGTGATCAACATCCACCACTCGTTCCTGCCGGCCTTCATCGGCGCCGAGCCGTACAAGAAGGCGAAGGAGCGCGGCGTGAAGCTCATCGGCGCGACCTCGCACTACGTCACGAGCGACCTCGACGAGGGTCCGATCATCGAGCAGGACACGATCCGCGTCACGCACGCCGATTCGGCCGCCGAGCTCGCGCGCCGCGGCGCCGACGTCGAGCGCCAGGTACTCTCGCGCGCGGTGCTCTGGCACGCCGAGGACCGCATCATCCGCCACGGCAACCACACGATCGTCTTCACGTCGTAGCGCGCGATCCGGTCGCGGTAGCGCGGCATCCGGTCGCCGCCGTGTGCCCCCGGACCACCGAGACTGCACCTGCCTGACAAACCCACTGCAGCCTGCAGTGGAGATGTCAGTCGGATGCAGTCTCGGCGAAACGGCGGGGGGCGCTCGCGGCGGCGATGAGGCATCGACCGCAGCAGGGCAGCGGATGCCGCGACCCCCAAAGAGTCATTTGACGGTCGGCGCCCACGCGGGCACGATGGCGGGATGTCACGACTGGACGACCTGAGGGCGACCGCGCACCCGCTGCGCTTGCGCTTGCTGTCGCTGCTGACCGGCGCCGCGCTGAGCGCGGCCGAAGCGGGCCGCGAGCTCGGCGTCTCGCAAGCCGCGGCGAGCTATCACCTGCGCGTGCTGGAGCGCGCCGGGCTCATCCGCGTGGTCGAGGTGGTCCGCCTGCGCGGCGGGGATGCCAAGCGCTACCGTCACGAGTCGTCGGCGCGGCCGTTC
>NZ_VBUM01000133.1 GCF_005774735.1 Microbacterium sp. 5K110
GCCCGGTTCCGTCCGCCTCGGCATCCCCGGCCGGGGCAGGCCTCGCCTCGACGGGAACGCCGTCGGTCGCCGGCGCGATCGGCATCGCCACGGTGATGCTCCTCGTGGGCGTCGTCGTCACGGTCGTCCTGCGGCGTCGGGCCATACGCGACTGACCCCCCGCACACGAACGCGCCCGGCCGTCGACGAAGGAGTCGACGACCGGGCGCGCTGTGGTTCCCGGGGTCCTACGCTGCGTCTCCCACCAGAACCGCCGCTCCCTCATCGGCTGCGGTCGGGTGCGCCCCGTCGATGTGCGCGAGCGTCCTGCGGCCGAACAGGATGCACGCCGCCGCGATCACGACCGACACCGTGGCCATGACGTACGGCACCCCGGCGCCGGCCGCGTGCCACAGGAAGGCCGCGAGCGGCGGAGCCATCGCGCCGCCCAGGAAGCGGACCGCCGAGTACGCGGACGAAGCGACGGAGCGTGGCAGGTCGGTGGCTTCCATGACCGCCTCGGTGAGCGCCGTGTTGATCACACCGAGCACGAGACCGCCGACCACGATGCACACGACCAGTGCCGCAGGCGAGCCCACCACGAACGCGGCCACGAGGAGGTCCGCCGCCAACAGCGGCAGTGCGACGAGCAGGACGGTGGTCAGCCGCATCCGGCGGAGGAGCAGCGGTGCGACCCACACGCTCGTGACGGCGAGGCCGAGACCCCAGCCGAAGAACGTCAGACCGATGCCCATGGCGCCGAAGCCGAGGGGGAAGGGCGAGAACGCCAGCAGCGTGAAGAAGCCGATGTTGTAGAAGAGTGCGGTCGCAGCCAGAATCGCCAGCGCGGGGCGACCGAGCGCCCGGAACGGCGCGCTGAACGGAATCGGGGAGCGCGCCGGGGCCGGTCCGCGCAGGAGCACCGCGACCGCGACGAACGCGATCGCCATGAGCACCACCACGCCGAAGAACGGCCCGCGCCAACTCGCCTCGCCGAGGATGCCGCCGAGCAACGGTCCCACGGCGATGCCGAGGCCGAGCGCGGCTTCGTACAGGATGATCGCCGCCGAACTGCCGCCGGAGGCGGCGCCGACGATCGTCGCGAGCGCGGTCGAGATGAACAGGGCGTTGCCCAGACCCCAGCCGGCGCGGAAACCGATCACGGCGTCGACGCTCCCGCTGACCGCGCACAGCAGCGCGAACACGACGATGAGGCCGAGACCGACCAGGAGGGTGGCCTTGGCGCCGATGCGGCTCGAGATCCAACTCGTCACGAGCATCGCGAGGCCGGTGACCACGAGGTAGCTCGTGAACAGCAGCTCGGTCTCGACGGGGCTCGCCTGCAACGACTCGGCGATCGCCGGGAGGATCGGATCGACGAGGCCGATCCCCATGAACGCCACGACGCACGCGAACGCGACGGCCCACACCTGGGCGGGCTGCTTCCACACGCTGGGAGCCGCGCTCATCGTGCGACCTCCGGCCGCAGGCCGACGCGGGCGGCGAGGGCATCGGCGCTCGTGCGGACCGCGTCCCACTCGGCATCCGTCAGGTCGGCGACGTGCGGGGTGAGAGCGGCGGCGAGGGTCTCGAGCCACCGGTCGAGTTCCACGAGACCGTCGTCGGTGGCCGAGACGACACTCACACGCGAGTCGTCCGGGTGGATGCCGCGGGCCACGAGGCCGGCACTCTCCATCTGGTGCACGAGCCTCGTCATCCCGGGCTGCGAGACGCGGCTGAGAGTGGCGAGGTCGCCCAGGCGCTGCGGGCCGTGGTCGCGGAGGAGTGTCAGGGTGCGCCACTGCGCAGCGGGGGCGTCGTTCTTGGTGTCGATGGCCGCGATGCGCGTCAAGGCGTGCACCGCGAGGATCAGTCTCTGGAGATCATCGTCGCGGGTCATTCCCCAGAGCATACCCCAGGTATATAACGGTGGTATCTATTATCGTCCCGCGATGCGCGTCGACAGTTGGTGCGCGTGCGCGAGCAGGATCCGCCCGAGCTCTGCCAGCCGGTCGCCGCCGAAGCGGAACTCCACCCCGGTGAGGCTGAGGGCCCACTGCGGTTCCCCGCTCCTCGTGAACACCGCGGCACCCAATCCCCAGCTGCCCTCGACGATGAGTCCGGGGTTCACCGCGTAGCCGCGGGCCTTCGTGTCGGCCACTCGCGTCCGCAGGCGGGCGGGGGAATGCGCGACGCCCCAGTGCTCCGTCAGGTCGTCGTGACGCTCGAGGTAGGCGTCGACCTCTTCCGGCGGCAGGAACGCCAGGATCGCCAGGCCCGCTGACGCGACCCCGAGGGGAAAGCGCACCCCCTCCGACAGGACGTGGGAACGGATGGGGAAGCTCCCGTCCTCGCGCACGAGGCACACCGTCTCGTCCCCCCGACGCACCGAGAGGAACGCGCTCTCCTCGGTCCGCACGGCGAGGGAGCGGACGATGTCGCGTGCGATCGCGGTCACGTCGAACCGGGATGCCGCGACGGTCCCCATCAGATAGAGCTCGGGGCCGGGCAGCCACCGCCCCGTGGCGTCGTCCCGGTCGACGAGGCCCTCCTGCCGGAGGGCGGACAGGAGTCGGTGCGCGGTGGGGCGCGTCAGGTCGGCGTGGCGCGCGAGATCGCCCACCGCGGCGCCCTCGGCCCCGGACGCCGTCACCAAGCGCAGCAGGTGCGCGGCGCGGGCGATCGCCTGCGTCCCCGGGACGCTCGTCCGCGCGGGGGGAGTCGGGGTAGTGTCCACGATGTGGACGCTACGCGGGCCGGCATCCACATCGCAAGAAGTGAGGCGACGCGTCGCGCGCTCCGGGCACAGGATGAGACCACCGATCCCTGCACGAAGGAGTCCGCGTGATCGACAAGACCTGGCCGTCGGCGGCCGACGCCGTCGCCGACATCCCCAATGGGGCGTCGCTCGCCGTCGGCGGCTTCGGCCTCTCGGGAAATCCCATCGCTCTCATCGAGGCGCTGCTCGCGCAGGGGACGCGCGACCTGTCGGTCGTGTCCAACAACTGCGGGGTGGACGATTGGGGGCTCGGCATCCTGCTGGGAGCCGGACGCATCCGCAAGATGACGTCGTCGTACGTCGGCGAGAACAAGGAGTTCGAGCGGCAGTTCCTCTCCGGCGAGCTCGAGCTCGAGCTCACGCCGCAAGGCACGCTCGCCGAGAAGCTGCGCGCGGGGGGATCGGGGATCGCGGCGTTCTACACGCAGACCGGCGTCGGGACGCAAGTCGCCGAGGGAGGCCTGCCGCAGCGCTACGACGGGTCCGGCGGGGTCGCCGTGGCCTCTCCTGCGAAGGACACCCGGACGTTCGACGTCCACGGGGTGCCGCGCGAGTTCGTCCTCGAAGAGGCGATCACCACGGACTTCGCGCTCGTGCACGCCTGGAAGGGCGACCGCCACGGCAACCTCGTCTTCCGTAAGGCCGCGCGCAGCTTCAACCCCCTCGCGGCGATGGCCGGACGCGTCTGCGTCGCGCAGGTCGAGCACCTCGTGGAGCCGGGCGAGATCGATCCGGACGACGTGCACCTCCCCGGCGTCTTCGTCCACCGCATCGTCGAGGTGGGACCCGACATCGAGAAGCGCATCGAGAAGCGCACCGTCACCGAAGGAGGCCGCTGAGATGGCGCTCACCCGCATCGAGATGGCCGCGCGCGCTGCACGCGAACTCACCGACGGCTCGTACGTGAACCTCGGCATCGGTTTGCCGACCCTCGTGCCCAATCGCGTCCCCGACGGAGTGACGGTCGTGCTGCAGTCCGAGAACGGCATCCTGGGTGTCGGTCCGTACCCGACCGAGGATGCCGTCGACGCCGACCTCATCAACGCCGGCAAAGAAACCGTGACGACCCTGCCGGGGGCGGCGTTC
This sequence comes from Microbacterium sp. 5K110, assembly GCF_005774735.1. Lineage (GTDB taxonomy): Bacteria > Actinomycetota > Actinomycetes > Actinomycetales > Microbacteriaceae > Microbacterium. Next base: position 3,845 of record NZ_VBUM01000133.1, read on the forward strand.
TTCGACTCGGCGACGAGCTTCGGCATGATCCGCGGGGGAAAGATCGACGCGGCGATCCTCGGGGCCATGCAGGTGTCGGCCACCGGCGACCTGGCGAACTGGATGATCCCGGGCAAGATGGTCAAAGGCCCCGGCGGCGCGATGGACCTCGTCCACGGAGCCGAACGCGTCATCGTCCTCATGGAGCACGTCGCCCGCGACGGGTCGCCCAAGATCGTCGACGCGTGCTCGCTTCCGCTGACCGGCCGCGGCGTGGTCGACCGGATCATCACCGACCTCGCCGTGATCGACGTCACGCCCGAGGGGCTCGTCCTCATCGAGGTCGCCCCGGGCGTCTCGGTCGACGACGTCGTCGCCGCTACCGAACCCCCGCTCACCGTCCGCATCCCCGAGGAGAAGATCGCATGACCTCCGACACCGACGTCGTCATCGTCGCCGCCGCCCGCACCCCGCAGGGCCGGCTCAAGGGGCAGCTCGCTCCGCTGACCGCGGTGCAGCTCGGCGCGGCCGCCATCTCGGGGGCTCTCGAGCGGGGCGGTATCCCCGCCGGTGCCATCGATGCGGTGCTCGTCGGCCAAGTGCTGCAGGCCGGCGCCGGCCAGAACGCCGCTCGTCAGGCCGCGATCGCCGCGGGCATCGGGTGGGACGTCCACGCCGCCACCGTGAACAAGGTCTGCCTCTCTGGGCTCACGGCCGTCATCGACGCCGCACGCATGCTGCGACTCGGCGACGCGACCGTGGTCGTCGCCGCCGGCATGGAGTCGATGACCCGCGCACCGCACCTGCTGATGAACTCCCGCGCGGGGTACGCGTACGGCTCGATCGAGGTGCTCGACCACCTCGCGCACGACGGCCTCACCGACGCCTACGACCGCGAGAGCATGGGAGCGTCCACCGAACGCGCCAACGCCCGGTACGAGGTCACGCGGGAGGCCCAGGATGCCGTGGCCGCCCGGTCCCACCAGCGTGCGGCCGCAGCCCAGGCGGCGGGCGTCTTCGACGCCGAGATCGTCCCGGTGTCGATCCCGCAGCGTAAGGGCGACCCCGTGGTGGTCGCCGCCGACGAGGGCATCCGCGCCGACACGACGGTCGAGACGCTCGCAAAGCTGCGCCCCGCGTTCGCCGAGGGCGGGTCGATCACCGCGGGCAACGCCTCCCAGATCTCGGACGGGGCCTCGGCCGTGGTCGTGACCACCCGGGCGACCGCCGCCGCGCACGGCTGGGACGTCCTCGCCGTCGTCGGCGCGGCCGGACAGGTCGCCGGACCCGACAACTCGCTCCACGCGCAGCCCGCACGGGCCATCGCCCAGGCCCTCGAGAAGGAGGGCATCGCGGCATCCGACCTCGACCACGTCGAGATCAACGAAGCCTTCGGTGCCGTGGTGGCCCGGTCGCAGGCCGAACTCGGACTCACCGACGACGTGGTCAACCCGCACGGCGGCGGCATCGCGATCGGCCACCCGATCGGTGCGTCGGGCAACCGCCTCGTCGTGCACGCGGTGCACGAACTCGTGCGGCGGGGGAGCGGCACCGCCGCGGTCGCGCTGTGCGGCGGGGGCGGTCAGGGCGACGCGCTCATCCTCACGCGCTGAAGGGATGCCGGGCCCCCGGGCCTGGCATCCTCTGTTCTCGCGTCAGCGGGCGAGGCGCTTCTTCAGGAGCTTCTGCTGCTTGCGCGCGACGGGCGAGTCGCCGGAGACCTGACGACCGCGGCGCGCCCGTCGCGTATCCACGACGGCACCGATGGCCAGGGCGAGCGTGATGCCCCAGCTCAGCCACGCCAGGGCCGTGCGCCACGTGAACGGCTCGTCGTTGCGGAGGCCGCGCAGCAGCGTGATGCCACCCGTGATGGCGCTGAGGAGTCCGGTTCCGAAGATGTACTGGCGCATGCCACCAACCTACTCATCCTCGCGCGGAGGCCGACGACGCCTTGACAGCGGGACGCCCCACCTCGATAAACGCCGTCTCTGTCGAGACACGCGGTGTCGCACCGTGTCTCGACAGAACGGGCGTTTATCGCATTCCGGCGCCCCCGCGGAACCATCGCACCCCGCTGTTAGCCTGAGGGGAAGCTACCGAGGAGGACCTGTGTCACAGGCCGATTTCGTCGTCGTCGCCAATCGTCTACCGGTGGATCGCACCCCCGATGGGGAGGGGTGGCGG
>NZ_VBUM01000134.1 GCF_005774735.1 Microbacterium sp. 5K110
CTCCTGCAGAACCACCTCGGGGCCGCCGAACGGCGGATGCGGCGGCGATCCTGCAGGAGTTGTGACCGCGCCGCGCCCGAGCCTCCCGGCGTCGGACGCGACGCGGGGCTTCAGTCAGTGCGTTCGAGCAGGGCGACGCCGATCTTCGAGTCCGCCATGCCGTAGAACACGAAGTGTCGGCCGTCGATCTCCTCGATCGCGGTCGGGAAGACGACGTTGGGCACGATTCCGCTGCGCTCGTCGTCGGTCTCGGGAGCCAGGAGCGGCTCGGGCGTGCGCGCGATCACGCGGCTGGGGTCGTCGGCATCCAGGATGAGGGCACCGGCGGCATAGTTGACCTTCTGCTGCTGCGAGAACGCGCTGTCGATCACGCCGGTCACGCCGTGGTGCAGCACGAGCCACCCCTCCGGGATGCGCAGCGGCGGCGGACCGCCCCCGATCTTGACCTCTTCGAACGGGAACTCCGGCCCCGCGACGAACCGGTGCTGCTCCCACAGCGCGAGGTTCGACAGGTCTTCCCGAACGGATGCCACGGGCACGTAGCTGATCCAGATGGACTGCCGCGCATCCTCGATGCCGGCCGGCAGCCGCACGCCCTGACCGGGCTTGGTCTCGCCGAGGTCCCACATCGGGCGGTGGAGCACCGCGAAGGCCTCGGTGCCGTCGGGCGCGGTCACCGGCTCGGGGAAGAACACGGTGTCCTTGTTGTGGAACAGGTTGAGGTCCATGTCGAGGTCGTCCTGGTAGCGGAACAGCACGGGTCCGAGCCGCCGCCAGTCGCGCAGGTCGTCCGACACCGCGATCGCGGTCCGCGGACCCAACGGCCCGTAGGCGACGTAGGTCATGACGTGCAGGCCGAGCGCCTCGACCCATGTCGTGCGCGGGTCTTCGGTTCCGGCGTTGTCGGCGCCGCGCTCCCAGCCGCGGTCGGGCTGGAGCACCACGCCCTCGCGTTCGACGGCGACGGGCACACCGTCCTCGACGACGACGCGGGCGAGGCCCACGCGCGACACGTTGCCCTCGGCGACCAGGCGCGGCAGCAGGTACAGCTCGCCGTCCGGGCCGCGACCCGAGGCCGGGTTGAGCACGCCCTCCGCTTCGTCGGTGTTCCCGGGTTCGGGGGTCATCACCACACCGAGGCGTGTGAGGCGGTAAGGGACGGGGGATGCGGGGGTCATTGTCATCCTTTCACTCCGGATCCGAGGTCGTTGGAGGTGAAGTAGCGCTGGAAGATCAGGAACAGCGCCACCGCGGGGGCGGCGAGCACGACGGCGCCGGCCATCATCGCGCCGAAGGGGTTGGTCGTGGATGCCGCGATGGTGGAGATGAAGTTCGCCAGCGACACCGCGAGCGGCTGCATGGCGGCATCCTTCGTGATGAGGAAGGGCCACAGGAACTCGTTCCACGGACCGATGAAGGTCAGCAGCACCGCGGTCAGCAGCGCCGGACGCACGAGCGGCAGCGCGACGCTCCACAGCAGCCGGAACTCGTTCGCCCCGTCGATGCGGGCGGCGTCGAACAGTTCCTTGGGGAGCTGCAGGAAGTACTGCCGGAAGATGACGACGGCCGTGGAGTTGATGAAGAACGGCAGGATCATGCCGAGGTAGCTGTCGCTCAGGCCGTAGTCGCGGGCGATCATGACGTACAGCGGGATCATCAGCAGCTGGAACGGGATCACCTGCACCAGCAGCACGAGCGCGAAGGTCGCCGACCGGCCGCGCCACTTCAGCACCGCGAGCGCGTACCCGGCGAGCACCCCGAACACGACGGTGCCGAGGATCACGCCCCCGGTGAAGATCCCCGAGTTCACGAGGCCCTTCAGCAGGTTGATGCGCCCGTCGATCGCCGTGTAGTTCTCGAGCGTCAGGTTCGACGGGTGCGGGAAAGCCCCCGCGATCGAGGTGTCGGGGTTCGTCTGTAGCGAGCCGACGACCATGTAGTAGAAGGGGAACAGGAACGCCAGGGCGCCGAGCGTCAGCACGCCGTAGGTCACGACTCTCGTCCTCATGATTCCTCCCTCCCCACGAACCGGCGCTGGAGCGCCGCGATGATCAGCACGAAGATGATCAGCACCACCCCGATGGCCGCGGCCACGTCGGGGTTCTGCTGCTCGATGCCCTTCTGGTAGATGAGGAGCACGGGCGATGTCGACGCCCCGTTGGGGCCGCCGCCGTTGGTGAGCAGGTACGGTTCGGTGAAGAGGTTCGCGCCGGTGATCGTGGCCAGCAGCACCACGAGGAACGTCGCCGGACGCACGCCCGGCACGGTCACCGAGAAGAACTGCCGGAGGCGTCCGCCGCCGTCCACCGCGACCGATTCGTACAGCTCGTGCTGCACGTTCTGGAGCGCCGCGAGGTACAGCAGGATGTAGAACCCGAGCCCCTTCCACGTCACGAACAGCGCGATCGTCGGCATCGCCAGCGCCGAGTTGACCAGCCACGACGGGCTCGGCGCGAGCGGGCCGAGCGCGTTGTTGATCAGCCCCGAGTTCGAGAACAGGAACAGCCACACCGCGACGACGGCGACGGATGCCGTGACGTAGGGCACGTAGAACGCGACGCGGAAGAACGCGCGGGCTCGCACCACCCGGTCCAGCGCCGTGGCCAGCACGATCGACAGCACGACCGTCAACGGGACGTTGATGAGCAGGAAGATCCCGACGTTGCCGAACGACCGCCAGACGGCCGGGTCGCTCAGCGCCGTGACGTAGTTGTCGAGGCCGACGAACGGCCGGTCGACGTTCGCGCCCGGGGCGGTGAAGAAGTAGTCGTGGAACGACATCCACACCGCGAACACGATCGGGTAGGCGAAGACGACCCCGATGAAGATCAGGTACGGAGCGGAGAACAGGATGCCGAGCGGCTGCGCCCCGAGGAGGCGGCGCCGCTTCTTCCCGGCATCCCCCACTCCACCCGCACGACCGGACCGGCCGGGGTCGCCCCCGGTCCGACCGGGCGTGCGGGTGAGATCGGCGGTCATGTCACTTCCCCGCCCCGAGCTGGTCGATCTGCGTCTGGGCGTTGGAGAGGAAGGTGTTCACGTCCTCTTCGCCGAAGATGACCGACTTGGAGTACTCGTCGCGGAACGCCTGCCAGATCTCGACCGAGCTGGTGACGTTGGGCACCTCGACGGTGCGCGCGGCCTGGTCACCGAACTGCTGGTATGCCGGGTTGGCGCTGAAGTAGTCGGCGTACGTGGTGGTCAGGTCGGTGCGGAGCGGCATCTGACCGGTCTCTTCGAGCCACTTCCCGTCCTGCTCCTGGCTGGTGGCGAACTTCAGCACCTCCCAGGCGGTGCCCTTGTTCTGGCACGCGGTGAAGAGACCGACGTTCTTCGCGTCGCTGAAGGTCCACGTCTGGTCGGCCGCGGTGCCCTTCTCTGTCGGCACGGGCACGGCGCCCCAGTTGACCTTGTCCTTGTAGACCGACACGGCCCACGGTCCGACGATGGCCATCGCGGCCTTGCCGTCGGCGAACGCGTCGCCCTGGTACTGCTCGTTGCCGGCGAGCTTGTCGGTGTAGATCGTGCGCCAGAAGTTCGCGACGGCCTCACCGTCGGCGTCGTTGAAGGTGGCCTTGCCGTCCTCGACGAGCTGCTTGCCCCCGGTCTGCGCGGCGTACAGCGGGTAGAAGTCGAACCACGACTGGAAGAACTCGCTCGTGGGCGCCGGGTTGATGGCGTAGTCCGAGACGCCCGCGGCCTTCAGCTTCTGCGAGGTCGCGAGGAACTCGTCGTACGTCGACAGCTGCGGCTTCTCGGGGTCGAGACCGGCCTTCGCGAACAGGTCCTTGTTGTAGAAGATCATCACCGGGTTGCTCTTCCACGGCAGCTGGTAGAAGCCGCCGTCGTCCGAGCGGTACTGGTCGGCGAGGTCGCCGCTGCGCTCGGTGATGTACTGCTCGCCGTCGGGGAAGTCCGACAAGTTCACGAGGCCGCCTTGGCGCTGGAAGCCGGGCACGGCCGCGGGCGAGGTGTTGAACACCAGACACGGGGCGTTGCCCGCGGTGATCGCCGCACCGATGACCTCTTCGCTGGAGGACCCCGCGGGGATCTCCTGCGCCGTGATCTGCTCGTCGGGGTGGTCGGCGTTCCAGGCCTCGACCATCTGCTGGCCCCACGCGATCTCTGCGGCGTTGTTGGAATACCAGATCGTGATCGGGCCCTTGGCATCCATTCCCGAGGCACCACCGCCGCCTCCGCTGCACGCGGAGAGGGCGAGGATGCCGGTGGCGGCTACTGCTGTGGCGAGAATGCGTCGTCGCATGTCTTCCTCCTTGTGGGGGCGGGCGGGGGCCCGCGGGGTGTCAGCTTCGTGTCGGCGGTGCCGTGGAGTCGCGCACGCACAGGACCGGGTCGGCGAGGACGAGCGCTTCGGGCTCCGCCCCGCCGATGGCCTGCAGCAGCGCTCGCGCGGCCGCGCTCCCCCAGCCGCGAGCGTCGGTGGAGACGCTCGTGAGGGCGGGGAACAGGTGCCGGCCGAGTTCGGTGTCGTCGAACCCGGTGATCGAGAGGTCGCGGGGCACCGACAGGCCGCGGCGCTGCGCCGTGCCGAGCCCCGCGACAGCCATGTTGTCGTTCGAGTAGACGATCGCCGTCGGCGGGACCTCGGCATCGAGCAGGGCCGTGGTGGCCCGCGCCCCGTCGGCGGCGCTGAAGTCCGTCTCGACGACACGGGCCCGGATGCCACGCGCCCGCGCCGCGGCTTCGAACGCCGCTGCGCGGTGACGGCCGTGCAGCATGGCGGAGGGCCCGGCGACGTGGGCGATCTCGGTGTGCCCGAGGTCGGCGAGGTGGTCGACCGCGAGACGGATGCCCGCGCCGTCGTCCACCGACACCGAGGTGAAGGGACTGTCGACATCGGGCACACCAAGGGTCACGGCGGCGATACCGAGGCTCGCGACGAGGGCGATGCGGGGGTCGTCGGCACGCAGGTCGGAGAGGATGACGCCGTCGACGCGACGGTCCGCGGCGAGTCCGCGGTAGGTCTGCTCTTCATGGCGGCCGGGGGTGGCGGCCGCGAGCACCAGCACTTGGCCGGACACCGAGAACTCGTCCTCGACGCCCGCGATGAACGACGGGAAGAAGGGGTCGGCGGCGATCACGTCGGGGCTGCGGCCGATGACGAGGCCGCACGCGAACGCACGTCCCACGCTCAGCGAGCGGGCTCGGAGGCTCGGGCTCCATCCCATCTCGGCAGCGACGGAGAGGATGCGCGCGCGAGTGTCGGGCGAGACGCCCGCGCGACCGTTCAGCGCGAAGGACACCAGCCCCTTGCTGACCCCGGCGCGCCGCGCGACATCGGCGATCGTGGGTCGCGTCTCGTTCGTCATGCTTCACCTCGTCGTGGCATCCGGCGATCTAAACCGGTTCAGTGGGTCGAGCCTAAACCGGTTCAGGGACGCCGTCAACCCTCGACGGGCACTCCGTGGCCCCGGGGCGCCGTAGGTGGCCCCGGGGCCACGACGAGCCTTCTGGGTTTGGGGCCCCGGCGGGGACGCCCCGCAAC
>NZ_VBUM01000135.1 GCF_005774735.1 Microbacterium sp. 5K110
GGCACCGGGCGGGCGGCTGCCGACCATGTTGACGAATTCGATGGGCATGGGGGTTCCTCTCTGGAGAGCTGCGGTTCAGGCCGTGACGGGCACGGCGGGTCGGATGCCGCGCGGATCGGGGACCGCGGCGACGAGGGACTGGGTGTAGGGATGCCGAGGGTTCTCGAGCACCTCGGCGGCGGGCCCGTGCTCGACGACGCGCCCGTGGCGCAGCACCGTGACGGTGTCGGCGATCTGGCGTACGAGGGCCAGGTCGTGCGAGACGAAGAGGTAGGTCAGCCCGCGCTCGACCTGCAGACGCGCGAGGACGTCGAGGATCTCGGCCTGCACGGTGACGTCGAGGGCGCTCGTGGGTTCGTCGAGCACGAGGACGTCGGGTTCGAGCACGAGGGCGCGCGCGATCGCGACCCGCTGACGCTGCCCGCCCGAGAGCGCCGCGGCCCGCCGCCGCCACAGGTGTTCGCGCAGCCCCACCGCCGACAGCGCCGCGCGGACGGCCTCGCGTCGCGCTCGGCGGTCGCCGACGCGGTACCGGTCGAGCGGTTCACGGACGAGGCTCTCGACGTGCCACGAGGGATCGAGCGAGGTGAACGGGTTCTGGTACACCAGCTGCAGGTGCCGGCGCACGTCGCGCAGCGCGCGCCGGGAGCGCCCGTGCACCGACTCCCCCGCGACCCGCAGGTCGCCGGCATCCGGGGTCTCCAGCCCCAGCAGGAGGCGGACCGTCGTGGTCTTACCCGACCCCGATTCACCCACGAGGGCGTGGGTGCTGCCCGCGGCCACGGCGAAGGACACGTCGTCGACGGCGCGGAGCTCCTCCCCACCGATGCGGAACGTCTTCACGGCGCCCTCGACCCGCACCGCCGGGTGCGACGCGTCGATGCGGCGCGCGGCGAGCGTCGCGCGGTAGCGGTCGGGCGCGAGGGCCGGCACGTCGGCGCGCAGGGCGGCGGCGTAGGCCGAGCGGGGCGCGGCGAACACCTCGGCCACCGGCCCCGCCTCCTGGATCGTGCCGTCGCGGAGGACGACGAGGTCGTCGGCGCGCTCGGCGGCGAGGGCGAGATCGTGCGTGATGAGGAGGAGGCCGATGCCGAGCGACGTCCGCAGCTCCGTGAGCAGATCGAGGATCCGCTTCTGGATCGTCACGTCCAGGGCGCTGGTGGGCTCGTCGGCGACGAGCAGCGCGGGCGAGGGCAGCACCGCCAGGCCGATGAGGACACGCTGCAGCATGCCGCCGGAGAGCTGGTGGGGATACGAGCGGTAGACGCGCTCCGGGTCGGCGAGCCCGACGCGCTCGAAGACCTCCAGGATGGCGGCGCGCCGGCGTGCGGCATCCCGCTCCCCCGTCAACGCGGCCGCCTCGTGGGCCTGCGCGCCGATGGTGCGAACGGGGTTGAGGGCCGACGCCGGGTCCTGGGGCACGAAGCCGAGACGGCGACCGCGCAACGGTCGGAACCGCGCCGGAGACAGGGCGAGCACATCGTCGCCGTCGAGCAGGACACGCCCTTCGGCGCGACCGGAGTCGCGCGGGAGCAGGCGCAGCACGGCCTTCGCGATCGTCGACTTGCCCGATCCGGACTCGCCGATGAGGGCGAGGCTGCGACCGGCGCGCAGATCGAAGGAGACGTCGCTGACGACGCGGCGTCCGCCGTACGACACCGACAGGTCGCGGACGGCGAGGAGGGGTTCGGTCATGGCTCAGTCCTTCGCTCGCAGCCAGCGGCTGACCCGGTTGATCGACAGCACGACGACGACGATGACCGCCGAGGGGGCGTAGACGAGCCACGGGCTCGACACGAGGTAGTCCTTGCCCGCCGAGACCAGCAGGCCCCAGTCGGATGCCGGGGGCGGGTCGCCGTAGCCGAGGAACGCCAGCCCCGCGATGACGAGGATCGACACCCCGAACTGCAGCACGGCGAGCGCCAGGACGGAGCGTGAGGCGTTGGGCAGGACGTGGGTCAGGAGGACGTGCCACCGGGAACCGCCCTGCAGCTGGGCGGCCTCGACGTACACGGTGCCGCGGACCTTGAGAGCCTCGGACCGCATGACCCGGGCGAAGACCGCGACGGCCGAGACGCCCGTCGCGATCGCGGCGTTGACGGTCTGGAACCCGAGGGAGCTGACGACCACGACAGCGAGCAGGAAGCTGGGGATCGCCAGCAGCACGTCCACGACGCGGGCCGTGACGACGTCCACCAGACCGCCGAAGAAGCCCGCGACCAGTCCCAGCAGCCCGCCGATGACGACCGCGATCGCCACGGCGATCAGGGCGCTCAGCACCGACGACCGTGTTCCGTAGACGACGCGGGTGAAGAGGTCGCGGCCGAGGTTGTCGGTACCGAACCAGTGCGCGGCGCTGGGCGCGAGCAGCTTTTCGCTCGTGTCGCCGACGATCGGATCGGATGCCGTGAACAGCCCCGGCGCGACGGCCCAGGCCGTGACGATCAGTAGGACGAAGGCCGACACGACCACGGCGACCGGTATGCCGCGGCGGAAACCGCGCACCGGGTCGGAGCCGGGCAGAACCGGGGAGAGCACGGCGGTCATCGGACGCTCGCTTCCGGGAGGGGGACGGGGGTGGCGGAGGCCGCGGCGCGGCGCGACGGGAGCACGGACACGCGCGGGTCGAGGACGGGGTAGAGGAGGTCCGCGAGGAGGTTCACCGCGACGAACACCACCGCGGCCAGCGCCACCACCGCCTGGAGCACCGGGAGGTCTTGCGTGGCGACGGCCGTCTGCACGACGCTGCCGATGCCGGCCCGACCGAACACCGTCTCGGTGATGAGGGCGCCGCCGAGCAGCTCCCCCACCGTCAGGGCGATGATCGTCACGACCGGGAGGGCCGAGGGCTTGAGCAGGTGGGCGAAGAACAGGCGCGCCCGCCCGAGCCCCCGGGCGTAGGCGACCACGGCGTAGTCCTGGACGAACTCGTGATCGAGGCCCGTCACGAGGACCTGCGCGATCTGAGCCGACACCGGGATGCCGAGTGCCACCGCCGCGAAGAACGTGGCCACGGGGGCGTCCGGGGCGATCACCGAGAACAGCCCGAGCTGGAACGCGAACACGTTCAGCAGGAGCAGGCCGATGACGAAGTTCGGCACCGAGAGGAACAGCGCCGGAACCGACCGGAGGAGCTGTGCCGCGCGGCGCGGGAGCACCTGGGTGCCGTAGGCGATGACGAAGGCGAGCACGAGGGCGACGCCCAGCGCCGACGCCGCCAAGGCGAACGTCGACGGCAGGGCGTCTCCCACGATCGTCGCCACCGGTCGGCTCGACCTCAGCGAGATCCCGAGGTCACCGCGGACGAAGCGCGAGAGCGCCTCGACGAGCTGGACCCACACCGGGCGGTCCAGTCCGTAGAACTCCACCATCCGCTGGATCTCGTCCTCGGTGAATCCGTTCTCGGGGTTGCGCAGGGTGCTCGTGAGCGGATCGCCGGGGAGCACGCTGATCACCACGAACGTCAGCACGTAGGCCAGCAGCACCACCACGACCGCTTGGCCGAGGCGCTTGGCCGCGAAGAACAGGTAGGTGGGGTTCATCGGGCGTCCTACTTCTGCAGGTACGCCGTGGCGTAGTTCGCGATCGCGACGCCGTTGTACGTCACGCCCTGCAGCTTCGGGCTCTGGACGTAGATGCGCTGCACGATCTGCGTGATCGGCACGAACAGCCCCTGTTCGAGGACGTACGTCTGGAGTTCGTCCACGGCGCTCGCTCTCGCGTCGCGGTCGGTGGCGCGGGCGATGCGGTCGCGCAGGCCGTTCAGCGTGGGGTCGCTCTCGCCGACGCCGAACCAGTCCTCGCCCTTGTTGGCGTTGGTGAGGATGCTCGCGACCGTGCCCACGTCGATGAAGGACCGGGTGATCTCGTACAGCGGGGTCGTGGCATCCGGCTTCACCTTCTCGCCGAAGGTCGCCACATCGTACGTCTGCACGGTCACCGTGAAGCCGAGGTCGCCGAGCTGGTGCGCGACGAGCTCGTCGATCGAGGCCGACGTGGCCAGGTACGGGTTGGCGTAGAGGGTCACTTCGAGGGGCTGTCCGCCCTTCGAGCGGGTGCCGTCGGCGCCCTTCACCCATCCCGCCTCGTCGAGCAGGGCGGCGGACGCCTCGGGGTCGTAGGCGAATTCGGCCGAGTGGTCGGTGGCTTCGGGGACGTTGCTCTGGATGAGTCCCTGGGCGGCCTCCCACCCTTCGGTGTAGACGGTGTCGAGGATCTGCTCGCGGTCGATGCCGTGCTGCAGGGCCTGCCGCACGCGCACGTCGTCGAACGGCGCGGACTGCACGTTCACGCGGTAGCCGTTGGTGAATCCGAGGTAGCGCGGCAGACCGGCGACGAATCCCTGGGCGGTGAGGCTCGTGATCTCGCTCGGCTGCACGTTGTAGATGACCTGCGCCTGACCCGACGTCAGCGCGCCGATCCGGGTGCTGGACTCGGCGACCTGCTTGTACGTCAGCGTGTCGAGGTAGGCCGGGCCGGGGTGGCCGAGGGCTGCGGGGCCCCACTGGTAGTCGTCGCGCTTCTGGAGCACCACGTCGTCGCCGTCGGCCCAGCTTCGGATGGTGAAGGGGCCCGAGCCGGAGAAGTTGTCGAGGTCGCCCTGCTCCTCCTTGCTCAGCGCGAGCGTCTTCGGCGAGACGAGGATCGAGCCGTGGTAGCCGAGGGTCGGGATGAAGCCGAGAGTCGGAGCGGAGAAGGTCACCGCGACCGTCTTCGCGTCGACGGCGGTGGACTTCCGGTAGGTCTTCGGGAACAGCCCGATCGGCGCGATGCCCTTGTCGGCGCTGCCGAACGCCCACGAGTCGAGGTTGGCGACGACGGCGCCGGCGTCCAGCGGCGCGCCGTCCGAGAACGTGACGCCGTCCTTCAGGTGCAGCGTGAACTCGGTGGCATCAGTGTTCTGCTCCCAGCTCTCGGCGATCCAGGGCGACACCTCGCCCTTGTCGTCGACGTAGACGAGCTTGTCGGTGACCTGGCCCCAGATGTTGCCCTGGTAGCTCGAGATCGAGCTCTCGTTGGGCACCCAGCTGCTGCCGAGCGAGTTGATGAGGAAGACGACGTCGCCGCCCTCGACCGGGGCGGAGTCGGTGGGCGCCGCAGCCGGCGTGGTGCCGGCGCACCCGGCGAGGAGGGTCAAGGACAGGGCGAGGGCCGCGCCGAGGGCGGCTCGGCGTCGGCGCTTCGGGAATGCGGACATGGTGGCGATCCTTCGTCGGGGAACCGACCGCGGTGCACGGCCGGGAACTCTGCAGCGAGTCTCGGCGCGGTCCGCGGGAGCGTCCAACGACGACGACCGATGGGAAACGATCGGTCCGGATGATGGATGCCGAAACCCCCGGGATCCGCGGGATTCCGGGGGTTTCGGCATCCATCATCCGGAC
>NZ_VBUM01000136.1 GCF_005774735.1 Microbacterium sp. 5K110
GGCCAGGGCCGCCAGCTCCCCCTCGATCGCCACGCGGTTGCGGTCTCGCATGTTCAGCCCCGTCCACACCCGCAGCCCCGCGCGCCGCAGCAGGTACGCCCGGTAGGCCGGAGGAAACTGCACACGCGCCGATCCCGCGTCGCCGGCGAGGACGGCATCCACCTCTCCCGCGAGCACCGCGGCGCAGGAATCGATGGATGCCACGCTCAACGCCCGCGCGGGAAGATCGGCCACGACCCACGGGCGCGTGCCGAGAGAGGCCAGGGTCTCTGCGGCGGCGGCGGTGCGAGGGCCGGGGGGCGGTGCCGAGACCCGGTCGACGCCGGCCCACGTCACCGTCGACCGCGGCAAAAACGTGCACGCGCGAGAAGCGTCGATCTCGCACGATCCGCCGAAGCCGACGCCGCCGCACGGACCGTATTCCGTGCGCTTGGGGCACGCATCGAGAAGGGGCAGGACCTGCACGGGGCGCCTCCGTTCCGGGGCGCCGTGGCCCCACGCCCGGGAGTGTACGGAGCGCGTGTTTCAGCGAATGTTCATGGCGGCAACATCGCCGAAACGCGCGGTCCCTACGCTCGGCGGTGCACGCTGCACACCCGGAGGTGGCCATGATCACGGCAGGCACCACGTTCGGCTCCGATCTCGACGAGACCGACGCCCTCGTCGCCGACCCGCTCGCGCTGATGGTGCGGTGGCTCCCGCCGCACGACAGCGAACTGCGCCCGCTCGCGGCCCTGTCGACGATCGGCCGCGACGGTCTGCCGTCGCTGCGTCACGTGCTCGTGAGCGATCGGGATGCCACGGGCCTGTACTTCCACACCGATTCCGCCAGCGCGAAGGTCGCCGAGATCGCGGCCAACCCGGTCGCGGCGATGTCGGTCGCGTGGCCCGAGGTGGGACGGCAGCTCGTCGTGCGCGGCATCGTCGAACGCGTGAGCGCGCCCGAGGCCGCCGCTGTGTACGCCCAGCGTTCGCGCTACCTGCAGCTGCTGGCGTGGATGAACACGCTCGACAACGCCCAGCTCCCCACCGACGAGCGCCGACGCGTCTGGGCCGACTTCGACTCCGCGCACCCCGTCCTCGACCCGCCGGAACGCTGGGTCGGCTTTCGGCTGCGTCCCCTCACGCTGACGTTCTGGCGGGGCGACCCGGCGGGGCAGAGCACGCGCCAGCACTACCGGCTCGCCGACGGCGCGTGGTCGGGCGAGATCCTGGCGGGCTGAGCGTGGACATCACCACCGTCACCTCCTACCGCGCCGCCCGGACGCGCGACGATCTCGCGCTGGCTCCGGGCGAGGTCGTGATGGCCGGGGGCACGTGGCTCATGAGCGAGCCGCAGCCCGCGACCACCGGCTTCGTCGACCTCACGACCCTCGGCTGGCCCGACGTCGAGGTCACCGACGCCGGGCTCCGCATCGGCGCGACGTGCACGATCGCGCGCCTGCTCGCGTGGGTCGACCGTGAGGCTCCCGCCGAATGGACGTCGCTCGCGCTCGCGCGCCCCGCTGCTGACGCGCTGCTGGCGTCGTTCAAGATCTGGAACACCGCCACGGTCGGCGGCAACGTCTGCCGCGCGTTCGCGGCCGGGGCGATGATCGCGTTCCTCTCGACCCTGGATGCCACGGCCCTGGTGTGGACCCCCGACGGCGGCGAACGCCGGATCGCCGTCGCCGACCTCGTGATCGACAACGCCGCAACCTCGCTGGAGCCCGGCGAGGTGCTGCGTGCCCTCGATGTCCCGCTCGCGGCGCTGACCTCCCGAGTGGCGCTGCAGAAGATCGCCCTCGCCGAACTCGGCCGCTCGGGCGCCGTCGTCACCGCTCGCGTCGACCCCGACGGCGCGGCGGTGTTCGTCGTCACGGCCGCGGTGCGTCGGCCGCGCGTGCTGCGGTTCGCGCGGGTGCCCGGAGCGGGAGAGTTGCGGGATGCCGTGGCATCCGCGACCGATTTCTACACCGATCCGCTCGGCAGCGCCGATTGGCGCCGCGGGGTGAGCGTGGTGCTCGCCGAGCGGTTGCGCGCGGGGTTCGTGCAGACCATGCACGAGGGCGCCGCGTGAACGCCGGGTTCCGCAGTGCCGTCCCACGCTCGGGAGTTCTGCGCCGGGAAGCGCTCGCCGCGCACCCCGACGTCGCCCCGCGGACCGCTTTCTCCGG
Organism: Microbacterium sp. 5K110; assembly: GCF_005774735.1. GTDB lineage: Bacteria > Actinomycetota > Actinomycetes > Actinomycetales > Microbacteriaceae > Microbacterium. The sequence continues at coordinate 2,157 of NZ_VBUM01000136.1, forward strand.
AGCGCGGCACCGGCCCCGCCCGACACACGTCCGCCAGGAGGGCACCGCGTGAGGTTCGAGGTCAACGGATCCGCCGTCGATGCCGACCCCCGTCCGGGCCAGTGCGCCCGGACGCTGCTGCGTGAGACCGGCCACGTCGAGGTGAAAAAGGGGTGCGACGCGGGTGACTGCGGCGCGTGCTCCGTGCTCATCGACGGTGAGCCGACGCACTCGTGCATCGTCCCCGCGATGCGACTCGAGGGTCGCGCGATCACCACGGCCGCCGGGCTCGCACCGGGCGACGAACTGCACCCGGTGCAGGAGGCGCTGGCATCCGGATTCGGGTTCCAGTGCGGGTTCTGCACCCCGGGCATGAGCGTCACGGCATCCACGCTCTGCGAGAGCGATCTCGACGACCTCGACCGCCGTATGAAGGGGAACCTGTGCCGCTGCACGGGATACCGGCCGATCCGTGAGGCGATCCGGGAGTCCGTGCTCGGCCCGGTGCGCGAGACGGGACCCGCCACCGCGCCGAACGGCCACCCCGCGCTCGCACTAGCACGGGACGGCAGCATCGCAGACGCCGGCCGCGTCGGCACCTCCGTCGTACCCGAGGCCGCCCGCCGCATCGTCCAGGGCACGGAGCCGTTCACCTTCGACGAGCCCGTGCCCGGCGGCCCGCCGCTCGTGCTGCGCGTCGTCACCTCACCCCACGCCCACGCCCGGATCACCTCGATCGACACCACCGCCGCGCTGGCGCTGCCCGGCGTCGTCGCGGTCTTCACCCACCTCGACGTTCCCGAGACCCTCTACTCCACCGGCCGTCACGAACACCGCACCGACGACCCCGACGACACGCGGATGCTGGACGACGTCGTCCGCCACGTCGGCCAGCGGGTCGCGGCGGTCGTCGCGGAGACGGCGGAGGCCGCGGATGCCGGCTGCCGCGCAGTCCGCGTGGAGTACGCCGTGCTCCCCGCCGTCTTCGATCCCGAGGACGCGCGCCGCCCCGGCGCTCCGCTGCTGCACCCCGACCGCACGCCCGAGGAGCGCGTGATGGAGGCGGGACGCAACGTCGTCGCCGGCTTCCACACCGGCCACGGCGGCGACATCGACGAAGCCCTCGCCGCGAGCCACGCCACGGTGACCGGCGAGTGGCGTTCGTCGCGCGTCACCCACGCGGCGCTCGAGACGCACGGATCCGTCGGGTGGCTCGACGACGAGGGCCGCCTGGTGATCCGCTCGTCGACGCAAGTGCCGTTCCTCGCCCGCAACGAACTCGCGCACGTCTTCGGCCTCGAGCGCGACCGCATCCGCGTGTTCGCGAACCGGGTCGGCGGCGGCTTCGGCGGCAAGCAGGAGCTCTTCACCGAAGACCTCACGGCGCTGGCCGTACTGAAGCTCGGCCGCCCGGTGGCGTACGAGTTCTCGCGCACCGACCAGTTCGTGCGCGCGTCGCTGCGGCATCCGATGCGCGTCCGCGTGTCTCTGGGGGCGGATGCCGCGGGCACCCTGACCGCGATGAAGATCGACGTGCTCAGCGACACCGGCGCGTACGGCAACCACGCGATCGGGGTGCTGTTCCACTCGTGCGCCGAGTCGACGACGCTGTACCGCGTGCCGACGAAGTGGATCGACGCCGAAGCGGTCTACACGAACAACCCGCCCTCGGGCGCGTTCCGCGGGTACGGGCTGGGGCAGGTCGTGTTCGCGGTCGAGTCGGCGATGGACGCTCTCGCTGAGAAGCTGGGGATGGACCCGTTCGACCTCCGCCGGATCAACGCGGTGACGGAGGGCGACCCGCTCCACCCCGACGAGGACAAGTACGAGGAAGACCTGATCTGGGGCAGTTACGGCCTCGACCAGTGCCTGGACCTCGCGCAGGACGCCCTCCGCCGCGGCAACGGCGTCGAGGCCCCCGCGGGCTGGGCGGTCGGCGAGGGCATGGCCGCCGCGATGATCGCGACGATGGCCCCGCGCGGGCACATCGCCCACACGACCGCGACCCTGCGCCCCGACGGCACGTACCTGCTGCGCGTCGGCACCGCGGAGTTCGGCAACGGCACCTCGACCGTGCACCGGCAGATCGCGGCGACGGTGCTCGACGCCTCTCCGGAGCGCCTGGAACTCTGGGCCGCCGACACCGACGCCGTCCGCCACGACACCGGAGCCTTCGCCTCCGCCGGTACCACCGTCGCCGGGAAGGCGCTGCACGGCGCCTGCACCGTGCTGCGCCGGCGCATGATCGACATCGCCGTGGAGCTCGCCGGAGGGGATGCCGACTCCGCCGAGATCGTGGCATCCGGAATCCTGGCCGGAGACGAGCTGGTGCCGTGGGACCGGATCGTCGCGGCCGCCCCCGAGACGATGCTCGACGAGCACGGACTCACGGCGGACGGCGCGGAGTTCGGCGACTTCCGCTCGCTCGCGTTCAACGTGCACGCCGCGCGAGTGGCCGTCGACCCCGAGACGGGCACGGTGAAGGTGCTGCAGTCGATCCAGACCGCCGACGCCGGGGTAGTGATCAACCCGGCGCAGTGCCGCGGGCAGATCGAGGGCGGTGCCGCGCAGGCTCTCGGCGGCGCGCTGTACGAAGAGGTGATGCTCGAGGACGGGGTGGTGCAGAACGCCGTGTTCCGCACGTACCGCGTGCCGCAGTTCGCCGACGTGCCCGACACCGAGGTGTACTTCGCCGAGACCGACGATGCGCTGGGTCCGTTCGGTGCGAAGTCGATGAGCGAGTCGCCGTACAACCCGGTGGGCGCGGCGATCGGCAACGCGGTGTCGCGCGCGCTCGGCCGTCGCGGCTACGAGCTGCCGTTCTCGCGCGACCGCGTGTGGAGGCTGGCCGGCGGGGAGTGA
>NZ_VBUM01000137.1 GCF_005774735.1 Microbacterium sp. 5K110
ACCGTGGCCCGTCCCCGCCCCTCGCTCGAGACCGTGCGGCCGAGATACAGTTCCGCGGCTCCGTCGCCGAGCGGCTCGATGTCTCCCCCGGCCTCGCGGACGCGCGCGGCGACCGGCCCGTCCTCGGGGACCACCCACACACCCTCGATCGCCGCTTGGGCCGCGCCCGACCGCACGGCGCCCGAGTCGGCGCGCTGGCCGAGGAGGAGTCCGAGCCCGGTCACGACCATCGTCTTGCCCGCGCCCGTCTCACCGGTGATCGCGGTGAAGCCGCGCCCGATCGGCAGGGTCGCGTCCGCGATCACTCCGAGATCGCGCAGCCGCATCTCCTCGATCACGGCATCCCTCCGAGCGAGCCACGCCATCCGGTCACCGGAAGCCGGAACTTGCGCACCAGCCGGTCGGTGAACGCGGCGGGGTGCAGCCGCGCGAGACGCACCGGCCGCGACGACCGGCGTGCCACGACGCGGGCACCGGGCGGGAGATCGTGCGAGCGACGCCCATCGCACCACAGGATGCCGCTCCCGCTCGTGCGCTCGAGGACTTCGACGGCGACCGTGGCATCGGGGCTCACGACGAGCGGGCGGGCGAAGAGGGCGTGGGCCGAGAGCGGCACCACCGCGATCGCCTCGACCGTGGGCCAGATGACCGGCCCTCCGGCGGAGAAGTTGTAGGCCGTCGAGCCGGTGGGCGTCGCCATGACGACACCGTCGCATCCGAACGACGACAGGGGGCGACCGTCGATCTCCATGACGACCTCGAGCATGCGCTCGCGACTCGCCTTCTCGACCGTGGCCTCGTTCAGGGCCCACGTCTCGAAGATCACCCGATCGTCGGCATCCAGCACCTTCACCGCGAGGGCGAGGCGTTCCTCGACGCGGTAGTCGCGGGCGATCACACGGCGGACGGCATCATCCATATCGTCGCGTTCGATCTCGGCGAGGAAGCCGACATGACCCATGTTGATGCCGAGGATCGGCGCCGTGCCGCCGCGCACCGTCTCGGCCGCGCGCAGGATCGTGCCGTCGCCGCCGAGGACGATCGCCAGCTCCAGGTCTTCCACGCCGACGTCGACGCCGAGCGTCTCGACCCCGTCCAGCGGCAACCGCTCGGCGAGCTCGGGTCGGTCTTCGGCGGAGACCACCGGCACGGCTCCGGCAGCACGCACCGCCGTGAGCACACGCTGTGCCGCCTCGACGGTGTCGTCTCGGCGGGCGTGGACGACGATCAGTATTCGGCGTTCGCTGGGGGTCATCGGCTTCCGGTCAGTCGGGTCACGGTGCTCTCCCATTCTGAGGGGTCGGTGCCGTGCGCGTCCGAGAACCACGCCACATACTCCTGGTTGCCATGGGTTCCCACGATCGGCGAAGGGATGATCCCCGCCGTGCGCAGACCGGCATCCCACGCGGCCCAGAGGACGCCGTGCACGGCGTCCGAACGCAGGGCCGGGTCGGTCACGAGACCGCCCTTGACCGCGGTGCGGCCGACCTCGAACTGGGGCTTGATGAGGAGGACGACCTCGGCAGAGGGCGCCGCCGTCGCCACGATCGCCGGCAGCACATGGTGCAGCGAGATGAAGGACAGGTCGCCGGTGACGACGGCAGGGCGCTCGGCGATCCCGGTCGCTGCGGCGAGGGAGTCGGCGGTCATGAAGCGCACGTTATACCCCTCCACCGACACCACCTCGGGATCGGCGGCCACCGCTGGGGACAACTGTCCGTGCCCGACGTCCACCGCCAGAACGGGCGCCGCCCCGCGCTCGCGCAGCACTTGTGTGAATCCCCCGGTGGACGCGCCGAGATCGAGCGCGACCCGCCCCGCGGGGTCTACACCGAAGGCGTCGAGTGCCGCGATCAACTTGTGCGCCCCGCGGCTGACGTAGTGGTCCGAGACGGCGACCTCGATCCGGGTGTCGTCGTCGACGCGCACGGACGGCTTCACCACGCCGTCTCCGTCGACCGTCACCAGCCCATCCGAGATCAGCTGTGCGGCGTGCGTCCGAGAACGCGCGAGTCCTCGCCGAGCGAGCTCCGCATCGAGCCGGCCGCTCATGCGTCTGCCGGCGTCGCGGCACCCGATTCGAGCCGTCGCGCGAGCTCGTCGTGCAGAGCGGCGTAGGCGTCGGCTCGCGTCTCGAGGGGCTGGTCCTCGATGATGCGGAGGCGGCCGATCAGTTCGGCACCGGCATCCGTCTCGCGATCATCCGACATGGATGCCATCGTATCCGCGTCAGCGCACGCGGAACGGATCCGCGTACAGCTGCTCGGGCACGCGGAAACCGAAGATCGCACGGCCGGAGTTCCAGATGGCCGCAGCGCCGGCACGGAGCAGATCGATCTGCTGCTCCCCCGCGGACACGATGCGCAGGTCCACTCCGTCGATCTCGACGATGGCATCCCCGACGCGGGTGCGGTCGCCCTTGACGACGGTGGCCGGGTACGGCTCGAACAGCTGCCGCAGGTCGCTCACGATGAAGTCCGGACGCTGGTTCGGCGGCGCCGCCAGCACCTGCTTCGGGCGATCGATCCCCGTGAGGACCAGGACCGACCGCATGTCGGCTGCCCGCGCCCCCTGCACATCGGTGTCGAGCCGGTCGCCGATGAACAGCGGCGAGCTCGCACCCGTGCGCGCAACCGCGACGTCGAAGATCGGACGTTCCGGCTTGCCCGCGACCGTGGCCAACCGTCCGACGGCGGTGTGCACTGCGGACACGAGCGTGCCGTTGCCCGGTGCGATACCGCGCGCCTGCGGAATCGTCCAGTCCGTGTTGGTGGCCACCCACGGGATGCCGCCCTCGTCGAGCGGTGTCGCCAGAGCGTACGCCGCCTCGGCGAGCTGGGCCCATCCGACCTCGGGGGCGAAGCCCTGCACGACCGCGGCCGGGGAATCCTCTGCGCTGCGTGTCACCACGAAGCCGGCCTTCTCGACCTCGACGACGAGTCCCTCTCCCCCGATCACGAGCAACGTCGAGCCGGCGGGAACGAGCTCTCGCAGGAGCCGCATCGCGGCCTGCGGGCTGGTGACGACGTCTTCGGGCACGACCGTCAGCCCCAAAGACGTCAGGTGCTCGGCGACCGACGCATCCGTCCGCGAGGCGTTGTTGGTGATGTAGCCGAGGCGATGCCCCTCGTCAGCTGCGCGGTTCAAGCTGTCCACCGCGTGCGGCAGAGCGCCCGGACCGGCGTAGACGACACCATCGAGGTCGGCGAGGACGACGTCCACTCCGTCCAGTGGCGTGGCACCCGACTTGCTCCGCCCGAAGATCATCGTGTCTCGTCCTGCCCCTCGTCGGAGTCGCGTGCGGGGTGCTCCCCCTCGGTGTCGTCCGCCTCGGCGGCCGCTTCGACCGTGTCGACGTGCGCTGCGACGGAGCTCTCCGTCGTGGTGTCTTCGACGGGCACGACCCCGGATGCCACCTCGACTCCGCCCTCGTCATCGATGAGGTCGATCTCTTCGACGACGATGACTTCGCGGTCGGCGACGCCGGCCGCCGCATCGAGGGCGTCAGCAGCGACCTCGGACCGGCGGAACCATTCCGCGGCCTCGTCCTCTCGACCGAGTTCCTCGAGTACGGCCGCGCGCGCCGCGAACAGCGCCGGGCTCCACTCGAAGGCGCGATCGGGGTCGGCTTCCGGGATCTCGAGTTCCTGCAGAGCGCGCTCAGGCTCGCCGACGTCCAGTCGTGCGCCCGACATGGCGATGGCGAGCTGGGCCCGGACCGCAGCGGGCAGCGTGGAGCGGTCGACCGACCGGCCCTCCTCGAGCGCCCGATCAGGCCGTCCGACACCACGCTCGCTGTCCACGATGAGGGGCAGCTGCTCATCGGAGCCCGAGATGCGGCGGTGGGTACGTAGTTCACGGAGAGCGAGGGCGAAGTCGCCGATGGCATAGGCCGTGATCGCGACCGTTTCGCGGACGATGGCGACACGACCCGCGCTGCGCGAGGCCGCCAGGGCGTGCGCGTGAGCGAGAGCCGGGTCTTCGTCGATCAGTCGCGACGCCATCACCAGGTGGCGCGCGACATTCTCCGCGTTGTCCTTGCTGAGGGTCTTGAGCTCATTGCGCGCGGCACCCGGAAGATCCCGAGCGGTGACCTCCTCCGGGATCTCGGGACCGCGCTCACGCTGATCCTGAGGAGGACGGGTCGCGCGGGCATCTTCGCGATCGAAGCGCCTCGGCGCACCCGCACCGGGGCGACGATCGCCGGACGGGCGGCGGTCGCCAGAAGGACGGCGGTCACCGCCCTCACCACGGGGACGATACGGACGCGAGTCCCCACCCTCCGTACGCGGGCGATAAGGAGGCGAGTCACCCTCGCGACGCGGACGCCCTTCACCGGCGGCTCCGCTACGGAACGGGCGCGAATCGCCGTCACGGCGGGGCCGACCCGCGCCGTCGGAGTCGCGGCGGAACGGACGACCGTCCCCCTCACGGCGGGAGCGATCGACTCCACCGCTGAAGGGCCGAGCACCGTCGCGCGGCGGCCGACCATCCGAGCCGCCGGTACGCGGACGCGCGTCGCCATCACGACGGGGACGGCTGCTGGCATCGCCGTCGCGACGAGCGGGTCGCCCGTCGGAGTCTCTACGAAGGCGAGACGAACGGTCGTCATCGCGCTTGAAAGGCCGAGCGGACGAATCACGGGCATTGCCACGCTGTCCGCCCGACGGACGCCCCGCACCGGACGATCCCGATCGGGGGCGCGAACGATCGTCGGAACGACCTCCATTGACATTGCGATCATTGGCGTCGTCGTTCGACATGACGATCCTTCCCCCGGAAATGTGTCCGTAAATGCGAAATGGCCACCCAGCTTTGGGTGGCCATTTCGACTAAAAGAAGTCCGGCGGTGTCCTACTCTCCCACAGGGTCCCCCCTGCAGTACCATCGGCGCTGAGAGGCTTAGCTTCCGGGTTCGG
>NZ_VBUM01000138.1 GCF_005774735.1 Microbacterium sp. 5K110
GGAGCGGCGTGGGCGGGCGTCTGCGTATCGCCGGTCGTGGACGTGGCGCGGCAGCGGATCGTGTGCGGGCCGCTGGTGGCATCCCAGGGGAGACTCCACTGCACCCACGTGTCGGACGAGATCGCGCTCGCGAGCATCGCCGGCTGCCACGGCCCGTCGTCGATCTGCACCTCGACACCCGAGACGCCGACGTGGGTCTGCCAGGCGACACCGGCGATCGTGACCGGGCCGGCGTCGACGCGGGCTCCCGCGCGCGGTACGTCGATGCGGGACGCGAGCTTCACCGGGCCGCGCGCCGACCAGCCCCGCGAGGTCCAGTACCCCTCGGCGCGGGCGTACTGGGTGACCTCGAGCTCCGTGACCCACTTGGTGGCGGACACGTAGCCGTACAGTCCGGGCACGACCATGCGCACCGGGAAGCCGTGCTCGATGGGCAGGGGTTCGCCGTTCATGCCGATCGCGAGGAGCGCCTCCCGCTCGTCGGTCAGCGCCTCCAGCGGCGTGGACGCGGTGAAGCCGTCGATGGAGTGCGACAGCACCATGTCCGCATCCGGGGTCGGCCGCGCCCGCGCGAGCAGATCGCGGATCGGGACGCCCAACCACCGGGCCGTGCCGATGAGCGATCCGCCCACCGCGTTCGACACGCACACGAGGGTCGCGACCGTCTCACGCTGGGGGAGGGCGACGATGTCGTCCCACCGCAGGACGACCTCCTCCTCGACGAGACCGTGGATGCGGAGACTCCACTCGGACGGATCGATCTGGGGCACGACGAGCGCGGTGTCGATGCGGTAGAAATCCGCCGCGGGCGTGATGACCGGGGAGAGTCCGGGGATGCCGAGCTCCGCCGCCGCGGGGACCGTCGCCGTGACGGCGGGCGTGGGCAACCGGAGCGCGGCGCGGATCGCCGAGGTCGCCTGTGCGCCACCGCGCATCGCCGCCGAGCCGACGGCGGCCAGGGCGCCGCCCACGACGGCCAGGCCCGAGAGCACGAGGACGCTGCGCCGGCTCGGGCCCTCGGTATCGGAGCGAGCCGGAGCATCCGTGGGCAGGGGCCGCGGGAGCCGGGCGATGAGCAGCGCGCCTCCCACGGCCGCCGCCACCCCGGCGACGAGCGACGGCACCGGCGACAGGATGCCGGCATCGGCCCGCGTCATCGACACGATCGCGCCGACACCGCCGAGCGCCGCGAGGACGACGCGGCCCCACGGGGGCCGGCGGCGCTCGAGCACCCCGGCCGCGGCGGCGACCGCGAGGAGCAGGACCGCGATCCCGACGAGCAGCGCGGCCTTGTCCGCCGTGCCGAACCAGCTGATGGCCAGGTCCTTCGCCCACGCCGGGGCGATGTCGATCATTCCGCCGCCGATGACGGCGAAAGGACTCGCCGAGGGAGCGACCACGGCCGCGGCGAGCTCGCCGAGCCCGGCCCCGAGCGCCGTGGCCGAGACACCGGCGACGGCCGCGAGCAGATCGGTGGTGCGCGACGACGTGGGGGTCACGATCGGAGCCTAAGGAGCGCACGGCACCCCGGCGCCGCCCGGCCCGGAACTCACAGCCAACCGGCACGATCCGGCCGGGGGCGTCTACGCCCGGGTGGACCGGTGCCCGGTGCGCCCTCACACACTCAGCGCGACCCCCGCGAGCCGTTCCGACTCCTCCCAGACCCGTGCCGATTCGCCCTTGTCGCGCAGGGGTCGGTACAGGGCGTGCGTGGCCGCCCGGCCGCCGACGTGCAGCGGTCCGCGCGGGCCATAGAGGACGTCGGTGCGCGGCGATGTCGTGGTGGCGGCCAGCAATGCCGGCTGGGCGGCCGAACGCACCGTGCCGACGAGGATGCCGTGCCGCGACATCCAGCGGATGGCGCGGACGTGCGGGGTGTCGGTCGTGCGGCCGATCTCGGGGCGCGCGGCGAGAAGGCTCGTCGGGGCCACGCCGGGGTGCGACAGCACGCTCGTCACCCCCCAGTCCGCCGCCCGGCTGCGGCGGTCGAGTTCGAGAGCGAACAGACCCAGGGCGATCTTGGACTGGGAGTACACGCGCTGGCCGTCGTACGACCGCTCGGCCTGGAGGTCGTCCCAATCGATGCGGCCGCGCGCGGCCGCGATGCTCACCTGCGTCACGACGCGCGCCTTCCCGGCAATCAGGAGCGGCAGCAGCTGGCCGACCAGGGCGACGTGGCCGAGGTGGTTCGTGCCGAACTGGAGTTCGTAGCCGTCGGCCGTCGTCTGCCGTTCGGGCGGGGTCATCACCCCGGCGTTGTTGATCAGCAGATGGACCGGGCGGCCGTCGGCCCGCAGGTCCCGGCCGAGAGCGGCGACGCTCGACAGCGACGAGAGGTCGAGGTCGCGCAGCTCGAGTCGCGCGCCGGGCACGCGGTCGCGGATCGACCGGACGGCGCGATCGCCCTTCGCGCGGTTGCGGACAGGGAGCACGATCTCCGCTCCAGCGGCAGCGAGGTGTTCAGCGATGACGAGTCCCATGCCGTCGCTCCCGCCGGTGAGGACGGCGCGTCGGCCGGTGAGGGAGGGAAGGGCGATGTCGATGTCGGTCACGGTGTCTCCTCGGTCGGTGTCCTGCCAGCGTGCGCGGATCGGCCGTCGCGAGCCAGGACCCGTCAGTCCCCTGCTGCGCGGTCCCCCGAAAGGGGGGATCACCGCGTCCTGGTTCCGGGGTCGGGCGACGGGTAGACAGGGGAGCATGATGGATCGGTCGGCTCTCGCGGACTTCCTCCGCACCCGTCGCGAAGCGCTCCAGCCCGAGGACGTTGGGTTCCCGCGGGGCCCGCGCCGCCGCACGCCCGGACTCCGCCGGGAGGAGGCGGCTGCGCTCGCGCACATGTCCACGGACTACTACGCACGGCTGGAACGCGAACGCGGACCGCAGCCGTCGCCGCAGATGCTCGGCGCGATCGCGCAGGGGTTCCACCTCACCCGCGCTGAGCGCGACCACCTCTTCCGCGTGGCCGGACATGTGCCCGAGGAACGGGGTTCCATGACGGAGCACATCAGCCCCGGACTTCAGCGCATCCTCGACCGTCTCGACGACACCCCTGCCGAGATCATCACCGAGCTGGGCGAGACGCTCCGACAATCGCCCCTGGGAGCCGCCCTGACCGGGGATGCGTCTGTGCGCACGGGACCGGAGCGGAGCCTCGGCTACCGGTGGTTCAGTGACCCGGCGACGCGGGCGCTGTACGCCCCTGAGGAACACGAGTTCCTCAGTCGCCTTTTCGCCGCCGGTCTGCGAGAGCTGGCGGGCCGCCGTGGACCCGGCTCACGCGCCGCTCTGCTCGCGGACCAGTTGCTCGAAAGCAGCGCCGAATTCCGCACGCTGTGGGCCGCGCACGAGGTCGGGCTGCGTCCGCGACAGACCAAGACGTTCGTCCACCCGTCGGTCGGCGCTCTCGAATTGCACTGTCAGACCCTCATCGATCCCGAGACGTCCCACTCGCTCCTCGTGTACACCGCGGTGCCCGGCAGCGAGAGCGCCGACCGGCTGCGCCTGTTGGCCGTGGTCGGACCCCTCGGCCGCCCCTGACCCGCCCGACGCGCGGTAGCGTGCGGAGCATGGGTGAGTCCGTGCGGAGCGTGAGACGACCGGCCACGGACGGGTCGCCGGCGTTCGACCTGACGTACGTGCGGTCGGGGCCTCGCACAGCGACGCCCGTGCTCGTCATCCCCGGGGGTCCCGGCCTGCTCTCGATGCTGCCCTACCGGGGCCTGCGCCGGTGGGCGGCCGGCGGCGGCCTCGACCTGATCGTGGTCGAGCATCGCGGCGTCGGCCGCTCCCGTCACGACCTCGACGGTCACGACCTCCCGCCCGCGGCGATGCGGGTCACCGCCGTGCTCGACGACCTCGCCGCCGTGCTCGACGCCGAGGGGGTCGACCGTGCCTACGTGGTCGGTTCGTCGTACGGCAGTTATCTCACGTCGGGCTTCGGGGCACGGCATCCGGAACGCGTCGCCGGGATGCTGCTCGACTCGGCCCTGCAGTCCGCCCACGATCTCGACCTCGAACGCGCGCATCTGCGGGCCCTGTTCTGGGACGGCGACGACGAGATCGCCCGCGGTGTGCGCGGACTCGTCGCCGACGGGGTCGACGACCGCGTCGTGCTCGACGTCGTGCGGGCCGCGTATGAGCTCGCCGGTCCCGAGCTCGTGCTGCCGCTCGTCCGCCACCGGCCCGGGTTCGCGTGGCACGCGCTCGCCGCGTACACCACGCGCGACGGGTCGGTCGCGCGCATTCCGGGGGTGTACGAGTTCGGCGTCGTGGGCACGATCGCCTTCCGCGAGCTGCACTACGGCGCGCCGCCCGACGGCCTCCCCCTCGATCCGGCGCTCACCTACGCGCCGCTCGCCCGGCGGTACCCGGCGTTCGCGGGGGAGCCCTACGACCTGACGGCCGCGGTGGCCTCGTTCACCTGGCCGGTCGTGCTGCTCTCGGGCGACCGCGATCTTCGCACTCCTCCCGCGATCGCCGAGCGCGTCGCGCGCGCGGTCCCGGATGCCACACTCGTGCGCCTACGAAACGGCCACAGCGCCCTCGAAACCCACCCCCTGGCGCTCCTGAATGCCACCCGCCGGCTCGTTCGCGGTCAGCAGCACCGACTGCCCGGCGAGGAGGAGGCCCTCGACCGACTGCCACGGAAGGGACCGGCGGCGCGCTTCCCGCAGCTGCTGCGCGTCCTCGCGCACGCCGACACGCTGGTGCGCGCGCGACGCTGACGGTTCCCTGCCGCGTGCGGGCGTCGCTGTCAAGCCTCGGCGGTTTCGGCGCGCACCGGAAGAATCGAGGAATGAGCGACGCCGTTCATCCCCCGTTCCCCC
>NZ_VBUM01000139.1 GCF_005774735.1 Microbacterium sp. 5K110
GCCGCCCTCCCCGCCTACCGGCAGGGACGACAGGCCAGCCCGGACGCGTTCAAGCTGTCCAGCAACGAGAACCCCTTCGAGCCGCTCCCCGGGGTCCTCGACGCGGTCCGCGCGGCGACGGCGATCAACCGCTACCCGGATGCCACGGCCGCACGGCTGCGCGAACGGCTCGGCGCCCGCTACGGGGTGTCGCCCGACGACGTGCACGTCGGCGCCGGAAGCGTGTCGCTGCTCGCGCAGCTGCTGCTCGCCGCGGCGGGCTCCGGCGACGAGGTGGTCTACGCCTGGCGGTCGTTCGAGGCCTACCCCTCTCTCGTGGCCGTGTCCGGCGCGACGAGCGTTCAGGTGCCGCTGACGGCGGATGCCCGCCACGACCTGCCCGCGATGGCGGCCGCGGTCACCGAGCGCACGCGCCTGATCATCGTCTGCAGCCCGAACAACCCCACGGGCCCGACCGTCGGCTTCGATGAGTTCACGACGTTCGTCGAGGCGGTCCCCGCCGACGTCCTCATCGTGCTCGACGAGGCCTACGCCGAGTTCGTGACCGATCCGGATGCCGTCGAGGGCCACCGCGTCCGCGCGCTGCTCGCGCGCCCGAACGTCATCATGCTCCGCACGTTCTCGAAGGCCTACGGTCTCGCAGGCCTGCGCGTGGGCTACGCGATCGGCCACACCCGTGTCCTCGACGCCGCGCGCAGCACCGCGATCCCGCTGTCGGTGACGGCCGCGGCCGAGGAGGCGGCGCTGGCGAGCCTGGATGCCGAGAGCGAGCTGCTGCACCGCGTCGCGGTCCTCGCCGAGCGGCGCGACGCCCTCGTCACCCGCCTGCGCGAGACCGGCTGGGACGTCCCCGACGCGCAGGGCAACTTCGTGTGGCTCCCCGCAGGCGACCGCGCCCTCGAGGTCGCCGCGGCGTTCGAGGAGGCCGGGCTCATCGTGCGGCCGTTCGCGGGCGACGGCGTCCGCATCTCGATCGGCGAGGAGGAGTCGATCGACCGTCTGGTCGAGGTCGCCGCCTCGGTCGCTCCGCGCTGAGTCGCACGATGACTCGGGATGCCGCGACCACCCCGGTCATCCCGGGTTTCTTCCCCGACCCGTCGGTGTGCCGCGTCGGCGAGGACTACTACCTCGTCAACTCCTCGTTCGAGTACGCGCCCGGCATCCCGATCTGGCACAGCCGTGACCTGCGGACGTGGACGCAGCTCGGCAACGTGCTGACGCGGGAGAGCCAGTTCCCCGCCGGAGTCTCGGCGGCGAGCCGCGGGATCTACGCGCCGACCATCCGCCACCGCGACGGACTGTTCTTCGTCGTCGGCACGAACGTCGAGCGCGGCGGCGAGCAGTTCGTCGTCACCGCGCCCGATCCGGCGGGACCGTGGTCGGACCCGATCGTGTTCCCGGGTCTCGGGGGCATCGACCCCGACCTGGCGTGGGACGACGACGGCACGTGCGTCCTGACGTACTGCGCGCTCGACGAGGCGCTGCGGCCCGAGGGCGGTTCGCTCCCCGTCATCGCGCAGGCGCGGATCGACCTCGATCGCGGCATCCTGCTCGACGGACCTCGCGAGATCTGGCGGGGGAGCGGTCTCGCCCACCCCGAGGGGCCGCACCTCTACCGCCGAGGGCAGTGGTGGTACCTGCTCACCGCCGAGGGCGGCACCGAACGCGGGCACGCGGTGTGCGTCGCCCGCTCGCGGTCGATCGACGGACCGTTCGAGCTCGCGCCTTCCACCCCGCTGTTCAGCCGCCGCAGCACGGGCTTCCCCGTACAGAACACCGGCCACGCCGACCTCGTCGAGCGCGACGGGGAGTGGGCGATGGTGTACCTCGGCGTGCGCCCGCGCGGCTTCACGCCCGGGTTCCACGTGAACGGGCGCGAGACGTTCCTCGCCCGCGTCGAGTGGGTGGACGACTGGCCGGTGGTGCACACCGACGACGTGTTGCCCGCGCGTCCGGATACGGCGTTCGCCGACGATTTCTCCTCCGCCGAGTTGGACCCGCGCTGGGTGTCGCCCGGCGCGGCGCTCGCCGCATTCGTCAGCCCGCACCCCGACGGCGGTGTCGCGCTGGATTCCCGTCCGACTCCGGCGGCCCTGTCGGTGCGCGCGCGGGATGTGCGCTGGCGGTACGAGGTGCGGGTCGATGCGTCGGCCCCGGTGGCATTGCGGGTCCGGCTCGACGATCAGCACTGGTACGAGATCACGCTCGACGGCGACGCGGCCGAGGTGCGGGCGCGTATCGGTCCGCTCGAGGCATCCGTGGGTTCCGCTCGCGCGACGGGCGACGTCGTGACGCTCGTCGTCGAGGCGGTGGATGCCACCCGCGACGGCCCCGACGACGTGCGGTTCGGCCTGGTCGACGACGACGGCGAACGGTGGCTGGCGACGCTCGACGGCCGCTACCTCTCGACCGAGGTGGCGGGCGGGTTCACCGGCCGCACCCTCGGGCTGCGGGCGCTCGGCCCGACCCCGGCGCGCGTGGTCGAGGTGCGCTACGTCCCGCTCGGCGACGAGTAAGGTCGACGTGCGTTGTCGGAAACCCATGCCGAAACGCGGCATCCGTTGTGCACCTCATGCGGTGCGGGGCATGACGCGAGCGTTAGCGTGGGTACATGACCCCGCTCGACGACCCGGCTCTCGTGCGCGTTCTGGCGGCCGACGGCACGCTCACGCCCACTCCTGAGGCCGAGCGCTATCTGCCCGTGATCGAGGCCCTCACCGACGCGGAACTCGAGACCTTCTACCGCGACATGGTCTCGATCCGCGCGTTCGACGTGCAAGCGACCAACCTGCAGCGCCAGGGGCAACTGGCCCTCTGGCCGCCGTCGTTCGGCCAGGAGGCCGCGCAGGTCGGCTCGGCTCGCGCCGCCCGGCCGCAGGACCACATCTTCCCCTCGTACCGCGAGCACGTGGTCACCCGCATCCGCGGCGTCGACCCGCTCGACATCATCCGGCTCATGCGCGGGCTCACGCACGGCGGGTGGGATCCGTCCGACCCGAAGAACGGCAACACCCACATCTACACGCTCGTCCTCGGCGCCCAGACGCTGCACGCCACCGGCCTCGGCATGGGGCTCGTGTTCGACGGCAAGTGCGGCACCGGAGACCCCGAGCGCGACGAAGCCGTGATCGTCTACTACGGCGACGGCGCGTCCAGCCAGGGCGACGTGCACGAGTCGATGGTGTTCGCCGCGAGCTTCCAGACGCCCGAGGTGTTCTTCCTGCAGAACAACCAGTGGGCCATCTCGGTGCCCGTCGCCACGCAGTCCCGCACGCCGCTGTACCAGCGCGCGGCGGGCTATGGCATCCCGTCGGTTCAGGTCGACGGCAACGACGTGCTCGCGAGCTACGCGGTGTCGAAGCTCGCGCTCGACGAGGCTCGCGCCGGTGGTGGCCCCCGCGCGATCGAGGCGATGACCTACCGCCGCGGCGCGCACACCACGAGCGACGACCCGACGAAGTACCGCACGTCCGCCGAAGAAGAGGCGTGGGCCGGGCGCGACCCGATCGCCCGCCTCCGCACCTACCTCGAGGCCCGCGGTGCGTCGCAGCAGTTCTTCGACGACGCGGATGCCGAGGGCCACGCGCTCGCCGACGACGTCCGTGTGCGCACGAACGAGCTCGGCGGGCTGCCGCGGTCGCACATGTTCGACAGCGTCTACACCGAGGCCCACGCGCTCATCACCGAGGAGCAGCGCTGGCTCGACGACTACGAGGCGTCGATGGAAGGGGGAACGGAATGACCGAGAACATGCCGATCAGCCGTGCCCTCAACGCCGGCCTCCGTCGCTCGCTCGAGACGAACGACCGCGTCCTGCTCATGGGCGAGGACATCGGTCCGCTCGGGGGTGTCTTCCGCGTCACCGAGGGGCTGCAGAGCGACTTCGGCCCCCGCCGCGTGATCGACTCTCCGCTCGCGGAGTCGGGCATCGTCGGCACCGCGATCGGACTCGCGATGGGCGGCTTCCGTCCCGTCCTCGAGATCCAGTTCGACGGGTTCGTGTTCCCGGCGTTCGACCAGATCACCTCGCAACTGGCGAAGATCACGAACCGCCACGAGGGTGCGCTGCAGATGCCCGTCGTCATCCGCATTCCCTACGGCGGGCACATCGGCGCGATCGAGCACCACCAGGAGAGCCCCGAGGCGTACTTCACGCACACCCCGGGCCTGCGGGTCGTGAGCCCGTCGACGGCGAACGACGCGTATTGGATGATCCAGCAGGCGATCGAGTCGCCCGACCCCGTCGTCTTCCTCGAGCCGAAGGCGAAGTACTGGCAGAAGGGCGAGGTCGACACCGAAGCCCCGGCGCTGCCGCTGCACGCCAGCCGCGTCGTCCGCCGCGGCACCGACGTGACCCTCGTCGGCCACGGCGCGATGGTCACGACGCTGTTGCAGGCCGCGGCGCTCGCCGAGAGCGAGGGCACGAGCTGCGAGGTCATCGATCTGCGTTCGCTGTCGCCGGTCGACTACGGTCCGCTGCTCGACTCGGTGCGCCGTACCGGCCGCATGGTCTACGCGCAGGAGGCGCCGGGCTTCACCTCCCTCGGTTCCGAGATCGCCGCGACCGTCATGGAGAAGGCGTTCTTCGCCCTCGAGGCCCCGGTGCTGCGCGTGTCGGGCTTCGACGTGCCGTTCCCGCCCGCGAAGCTCGAGGGCACCTACTTGCCCGACGCCGACCGCATCCTCGAGGCCGTCGACCGCTCGCTGGCCTACTGACCCC
>NZ_VBUM01000013.1 GCF_005774735.1 Microbacterium sp. 5K110
CTCGTGGCGTGAGGGGTCGATTTTTGTCGCTTCGGCTCACCGCAAGCGACAAATCTTGACTCCTCACGCGAACCAGAGGTCCCGCGCAACCCGTCGCCGCGCGACGGCACCGCGGGATAGCCTCGGCGCATGCCCAGCTGGCCCGAACATGTCTTCTGGTGGCACGTGTACCCGCTCGGGTTCGTCGGCGCCCCGATCCGCGACGGCGTCGACCCGGATGCCGCGCCCACGCACCGCCTCGATCGCCTCGAGCCGTGGCTCGACCACGTCATCGAGCTGGGCCTGAACGGTCTCCTCCTGGGGCCGGTCTTCGCGTCCGAGACCCACGGGTACGACACCGTCGACCACTTCCGCATCGACCCGCGGCTCGGCGACGACGCCGACATCGACCGGTTGCTGCACGCGGCGCGGGAGCGCGGCATCCGCGTGCTCTTCGACGGGGTGTTCAACCACGTCGGCCGGGGCCACCCCGCGTTCCGCGCTCTGCGCGACGGCGGCGACGACGCGGACCTCTTCCGCGGTCGCTGGGTCGACGGCCGCTTCGAGCCCGACGTGTTCGAGGGGCACGGCGCGCTCGTCGCGCTCGACCACTCCTCCGACGCGACCGTCGACCTCGTCGTCGACGTCATGTGCCACTGGCTCGATCGCGGGATCGACGGTTGGAGACTGGATGCCGCCTACGCGGTGCCGTCGGAGTTCTGGGCCCGCGTGCTCCGGCGCGTGCGCGAGCGGTTCCCCGAGGCGTGGTTCGTCGGCGAGGTCATCCACGGCGACGGGCCGGCGATCGTCGACGCCTCCACGATGGATGCGCTCACGCAGTACGAGCTCTGGCAGGGGATCTGGCACGGCATCTCCGACGGCAATTTCTTCGAGCTGAGCCACGCGATCGAGCGGCACGACGAGCTGCTCGCGACGTTCGTGCCGCAGACTTTCGTCGGAAACCACGACGTCACGCGCATCGCCTCGGCGGTCGGCCCCGAGCTCGTCCCGCACGCCCTCGCCGTGCTGTTCACCGTCGCCGGCACCCCCTCGGTGTACGCCGGCGACGAGTTCGGCTGGACCGCGGTGAAAGAGGAGCGCGAGGGCGGCGACGACGCGGTGCGGCCGGAGTTCCCCCCGACCCCCGGCGAGGTCGCGCACGTCGACGACCGTATCCTCGACGCGCATCGCGCGCTCATCGCTCTGCGCCGGCGGCATCCGTGGCTCTGGCGCGCCCGCACCGACGTCGTCGAGGTGACCAACACGACGCTCGTGCTGCGCACCGCGGTCGATGACGACGCGATCGTCGTGGCCCTGAGCCTCGACGACGCGCCCGTCACGCTCCCCGCCGCCGACGCGGCCTCGGTCGTCACCGGCGACGGCGCGCTGCACGACGGCCGCGTCACCCTCCCGCCGCGCGGCTGGGCGGTCCTCGACGGCTGACCGCACCGCGCGCCGACCCACCTGTGTGTCGCCGCGTTGCGGATTTTCGCGCCGGACCGGCCAACGAGAGTTACCGTCGAGGTATGACTTCCCTCCCGCAGGAGCGATCCGAGAGCACCCCCGCGATCGGCACGTCCGTGTCCGCCGACGACTTCAAGCGCGCGTTCCGCGGTCACCCCGGGGGGATCGCGGTCATCACCGCCTACGGCGAGCACGGCCCCGTGGCCCTGACCGCGTCCTCGGTCTCGTCGGTCTCGGCCGACCCGCCGCTGCTGATCTTCTCGGTGTCGAGCCTGTCGTCGGCGACCCCGACGATCGTGTCCGCGTCCACGATCGTGGTCCACCTGCTCGACGCCGAAGACATCGGCCTCGCCCGCGCCGGCGCCACGAGCGGCCTCGACCGTTTCGCCGACACCACGACGTGGACGCGCCTCTCGACCGGGGAGCCGGTCTATCACGGGGTCCGCGCGTGGCTGCGATGCGCCGTCGTCAGCCGGATGGATGCCGGCGGCTCGACCGTCATCGCCGCTCAGGCCCTGCAGGTCAACGTCGAGCGCGACCTCGAGCCCGGTGAGCCCGGCGCCGCGCTGGTGTACCACAACCGCACCTGGCACCGCCTCGGCGAGCACTCCCGCCTGGACTGAGTCCGGCCCCTGGCCGCCAGATCACGCGATCTGAACGAGACCACGCGAACCACCGCGCCATAGGGCGTGCGTTCGACCACATCACGTGAGCTGGCGCACCCCGGTCAGTGCGCGGTGTCCGCCTTCCCACGCGCGAAGACGCGACGGATGCCGGTGATCACGGCGATGATGATCAGGCCGAGGATCAGCCCGAACACCGCAGAGATCGCGGAGTCCACGATCCACACGACGACCGGCCCGGCCGCCTCGATCGCGTGCTCGACGACGTGGAGAAGGTCGTACGGCCCGGACCAGAGCGTCTCGGCGAGGTTCTGCACCACGAGGTGCCCGCCGACCCAGAGCATCGCGACGGTGCCGATGACGCTGATGACCCGGAACACGGCGGGCATGGATGCCACGACCCGCACGCCGAAGCGCCGCACCCCGCGCGACGGGCTCTTCATCAGCCGCAGACCGACGTCGTCGATCTTCACCAGGAGCGCGACGGCACCGTAGACGACGATCGTCATCGCCAAGCCGATCACGAGGAGCGCACCGAGCGTCATCCAGATACCGAAACCCGGGTCGAGGCTCGACAGCGCGATGAGCATGATCTCGGTGCTGAGAATGAGGTCCGTCCGCACGGCGCCGAGCACGAGCTTGCGCTCGTCGCGCGGACCGTCGTCCTCTTCGCCGTGATGCACGCCGAACCACTCGAGCACCTTCTCGGCACCCTCGAAGCACAGGAATCCGCCACCGATGATGAGGAGGAACGGCAGCACCCACGGCGCGAACGCCGTCAGCAGCAGCGCGATCGGGATGATGATGACGTACTTGTTGATGATGCTGCCGAGCGCGATCTTCCAGACCACCGGCAGTTCGCGCGCCGGAGTGATCCCCTGGACGTACTGGGGCGTCACCGCGGCGTCGTCGATCACGACACCCGCGGTCTTCGCGCTCGCCTTGAGGGCGGCGCTCAGAATGTCATCGACGACGGCGAGCAGACCGACCGACATGCGTGCTCCTCTGGATGGGTAAGCAGAACGCCATCTTCACACACCCGCACGACGCGACCGGGACTCGGGACTATCGCCGCCCCGGCGCGGGGCAGCAGAATCGGGCCATGGAGCGAATTCTCACCGCCGAGACGATCATCACCATGGATCCCGCACAGCCCCGGGCCTCGGCCATCGCGATTCGCGACGACCGCATCGTGGCGGTGGGGTCGCTCGACGACTGCCGTGCGGCGCTCCCGGGGGCCACCGTCGAGGACACCGGAGCCGCGTGTCTTCTGCCCGGGTTCATCGACTCGCACTCGCATCCGGTCCTCAGCGGCATGGCGACGATGTACCCGGCGTATTGGATCGCCCCGTGGTTCGCGCCGACCTGGGACGACGTGGTCGAGGTCTTCCGGAAGGCGATCGCCGAGACGGAGCCCGGGTCGCCCCTGTCGTTCTTCGGCTTCGACGGTCTGCTGCAGCAGCACGAAGAACCCACCGCCGCGGTGCTCGACGAGATCTTCGGCGACCGCCTCGTGCTCGTCTTCGGCAACTCCGGCCACACCTCGTACGTGACCACGGCGGTGATCCGCGCGCTCGGCTGGGTGGACGCTCCCCCGGCCGACCCGGTGGGCGGATTCTTCGGTCGCACGCCCGACGGCGCCCTCGACGGCCGCGCCACCGAGGTGCCCGCTGCCATGGCCCTCGCCGCTCCCGTCCTGAGCGCCATCGCCGCGAGCGCCACGCCGCTGCAGGGCGCCGTCGAGTACTACATGCTCATGGCGAGCGCGGGGATCACCTCGACGTCGGAGCTCACCTACAAGACGCCCCTTAAGGGCGCGTATGAGACGCTCGCGACCCTGCCGAGCGCCCCCTTGCGCATCACGCTGTACCACATGTCCACCGAGGCCGACTGCGGCGAACCCTTCGTCTCGGACGTCCCGGCCACGATGCTGCACAAGCAGGGCATCAAGCTCTGGGCCGACGGATCGCCGTGGGTCGGGAACGTCGCGATGTCGGAGCCGTACCTCGACACCGCCGCGACGCGGGCCGCCGGCATCCCGGCCGGGGTCACCGGCGAGAAGCCGATGAACTACTCCCGCTCCCAGCTCGACGCGCTCCTCGACGCGCACGCGTCGGAGGGGTGGCAGATGGCGTTCCATGTCAACGGCGACATCGGTCTGGACATCGTCCTGGACGCCTTCAGCCGGGCACTCGATAAGCACAGCCTCACCGGGACCGACCACCGGTGGCGCGTCGAGCACATCGGCGGCGCGCGCCACGACCAGTTCCGCCGCATGGCGGATCTCGGCGTCGTCCCCTCGATGGGACCGTTCCAGTTCTGCTACTGGGGCGATCTGCTGGACGGCCAGATGTTCGAGTCCGCGATCGGCGCCGAATGGCAGCGCTTCCGCGACGCGTTCGACGCCGGGCTGAAGCCGTCGTTCCACAACGACGGCAGCGTCAGCCCGCCCACACCGCTGCTGAACATCCAGACCGCGGTGACACGGCGGACCTCTAGCGGCACCGTGCGCGGGGAGGCGCAGGCGACGACCCTCGACGAGGCGATCGCCGCGCAGACGATCAACGGCGCCTACGCCCTCGGGACCGACTCGGACGTGGGGTCGCTGGTTCCGGGCAAGCTCGCCGACCTCGTCGCGCTCGACGCCGACCCCGCCGCCGTCGATCCGGCCCGCATCGGCGCGATCGGCATCCGGGGAACGTGGCTGGGAGGCGAGCGCATCGACCTCGACGCGTTCGCGACCGCGTCTCGTCAAGTGGATGCCGCGGGCTTCGCCGCCCTGCGGATGCTCGGCGTTCCCGCCTGCTGCCACCACCGGTCAGCCGACGTGTCCTGACTGGCTTCACCCGCCCCGCGCGCCCCGGACGAAGCGGACGCGCGGGGGGATCCTGGGGGGATGCCCGGGCTCGTCCTGCTCCTCGCCTTCGTCGTCATCACCACCTTCGCCGTCAGCGGCACGAGCAAACTGCTCGACCGTGACTCGGCCCCCGCGACGCTCCGCGCCCTGCGCATCGAGCACCTGCCGGCGCGTGCCACGGTCGTCGCGGTCGCGGCGACCGAGGTCCTCACGGCGGTCGGGTTGCTCCTGGGCACCGGACCCGTCGCCGCCGCCGCGGCCGTCGCCGCGCTGGCGCTCTCGCTCGTCTTCCTCGCCGTGGGGCTTCGAGCGCAAGCGCGGCACTCGACCGACGAGTGCGGGTGCTTCGGGCGCGTGGCATCCACCCGGGTCGGACCGTGGATGACCGCGCGGAACACAGCGCTCGTCATCGTGAGCGCGATCGTCGCGGTCGGAGCTTTCACGATGCCCGCCGCTTGGCCCGTCGCCGCGCAGGCGGCCGCGCAGCCGGTCGCGAGCGCGGCGCTCGCCGTGGCCGCTCTCGCACTCGCGGTGATCGGGGCGTCTCTGCGCCCCGCGGGACGGCGCTCGGCTGCGGTCGACGCCGTGCCCGACGCCGCCCTGATCACTCCGGACGGTGGCGTCGTCGTGCCCCGGCAGCGCGCCTTGCGGGGGCGCGCGCAGTTGCTGTTGTTCGTCCGCCGGGGGTGCAGCTCGTGCGAGAACCTCATCGACCGGATGACGTGGGACCGCGACCTACTCGAGACGCTCGTGGACGTGCGGCTGATCGTGCCGGTCGGCGACGGTTCGGCACTCGACGACGCCGACGGACTCCACGTCGACCCGTCCGGGGAGTTCGCCGTCGCCCTCGGCATCCCGGGCAATCGACCGGCGGGGGTGCTGCTGACCACCGCGGGGGATCTCCTGCTCCCGATCGCCGTGGGCGGAGAGGAGACGGCGTCCCTCGTCGACACCGTGCTCGCGGCCGCCGCCGACGCGCGACCCACCGAGGGGACCTCGACGAGCTGAGCACACCGCGCGTGCGCGCCTCGACAATCGTCCCTGTCGCCTCTCCACCGACCTGGCTAGGGTGAAACTCGTCGGGCTCCGGGAGGAAAGAGGCATCCATGTCGTTCATCACTCGAGGCTTCTCGGGTCGCCGCGCCGAGCGCGATCCGCGCCTCCCTCCCGGACAGACCCTCGTCGGAGACTGGCCGATGCTCTCGGCCGGTCCGACGCCTGAGATCGAGGCCGACGCCTGGGAGTTCGTCGTCCGCACCGAGAACGGCGACCACCGGTGGAACACGGCGCAGTTGCAGGCTCTCGGCATGGAGGACATCACCGTCGACATCCACTGCGTCACGCACTGGACCAAGCTCGACATGCCGTGGCGCGGGGTGTCGCTCGACCGCATCTTCGACGAGGTCGAGACCGCGCACGACTTCGTCATGGCGCACTCGTACGGTGGCTACACCACGAACGTCCCGCTGGAAGACCTGCTCGACGGCAAGAGCTGGATCGCGTTCGAGGCCGACGGCGAGCCGCTCACCCCCGAGCACGGCGGTCCCGCGCGCCTGCTCGTCCCGCACTTGTACTTCTGGAAGAGCGCCAAGTGGGTGCGGGGCCTCGTGACCATGCCCGACGACGATCCCGGCTTCTGGGAGCAGAACGGCTACCACCTGCACGGCGACCCGTGGCAGGAGGAACGGTACTGGTGACGCGCCGCCCGACCGCCTGGCACACCGCGACGGTCGCCGACGTGCGCCCCGAGACGCCGACCGCGCGCCGCATCGAGCTCGACATCCCGACGTGGCCGGGCAACGACGCCGGAGCACACCTCGACCTGCGCCTGACCGCGCCCGACGGCTACCAGGCCTCGCGGTCGTACTCGATCGCCTCGGCGGGCGAGGGCACGCGCGTCACGCTCGCCGTGGACGAGGTGCCCGAGGGCGAAGTATCGCCCTTCCTCGTGCACGACCTGCGGTCCGGCGACGAGATCGAGGTGCACGGCCCCCTCGGGGCGTTCTTCGTCTGGACACCGACACCCGACCCCCGCCCGGTACAGCTGATCGCCGGCGGCTCGGGCGTCGTGCCCCTGTTCGCGATGGCGCAGGCGCACGCCGACAGCGGCGACGCGAGCGAATTCCGGCTGTTGTATTCGGTGCGCACGCCGCAGGACGTGTTCTTCGCCGACGAGCTCGCCGCCCTCGCGGCATCCGGAACCCTCCGGTACGACCCCGTCTACACCCGCACCGCTCCTCCGGGGGCAACGGTGCCACCGGGGCGCCTCACCGCGGATCGCCTCCGCGACGCGGTCGTCGGGGCCGAACGCGCGCCCCGCGTGTACGTGTGCGGTCCGACCCCGTTCGTCGAGGCCGTCTCGCGCTGGCTCCTGGATGCCGGGCACCGCCCCGGCGACATCCGCACCGAGCGATTCGGAGGCTCGTGATGGACGTTCTCGACGGCAACGCGCTCGCCGGCCGCCTGGCCGACCTGCTCGGGTGGGATGCCACCGACTCCCTCGTCCGCTGTCGGGCCTGCGGGTCGCTGGGCGCCGTCGCCGCGACCGCCGTCTACGCCACCGCGATGGGCCTGGTCGCCCGCTGTCGCGCGTGCGACGCCGTGCTGCTCACCCTGGTCGACGCCGCGGATGGGCGCTCGTGGGTCGGGATGCCGGGAATCAGCGCCCTCGAGGTGCGGCGGGCGTAGCGTCACCGTCCGTACACCGAACCGGACAGCAGGCATGGTGCTCCGTCCGGCCGCGCCGTCGTCAGCCGCCGAACGCGAAGACCGGCGCCCCGCGCACGCTCGACGGAACCGCCGCGACCCGGCCCGCGAGCGGCTCCGCCCCCGCGGCGATCCCCTGACGCGAGGTCGTGACGTACAGGACCGGGTCATCGCCCCCACCGAACGCGCACGACGTCGGGTTCGTCACCGGGAGCGGCAGCACCTGGTCGAGTCGCCCCTCGGGGTCGTAGCGGTGCACGGCACCGCCGCCCCACATGGCCACCCACAGGCCGCCCTCCTCGTCGAGGGCCATGCCGTCGGGAGACCCCGGAGCGTCGTCCTCCATCCGCACGAACACCCGCGAGGCGCCGAACGTGCCGCGATCGAGGTCGTAGTCGTAGGCCCGGATCTCGCGCGAGAGCGTGTCGGCGTGGAGCGCCGTGGTCCCGGCATCCGTCCACACCAGTCCGTTCGGGATTGACACCCCCTCGAGGACGACGTGGACGCTCAGGTCGGGGTCGAGGCGGTAGAGCCGACCGCCGCCCGGACGCATGTCGTAGGCCATCGAGCCGCAGAAAAAGCGCCCTGCGGCGTCGCACGCGCCCTCGTTCATGCGCACCCCGGGGTCGTCGAACACCGGGATCCGCTGGACGACGGCGAGGTCGTCGTCGAGCAGCGCGAAACCGCGCTCCACCGCAGCGACGAACCCGCCGCCCCGACGACGCCGGATCACGCTCAGCACGTCCGCGACGTGCGTGCGATCGACGGATGCCACCTCTTCGGCGACCGTGATGAGGTCACCGGCGAGCATGTCGACGTGGCGCAGCGTGCCCGTCGTGGCATCCCAGAAGGCGCCCTCGCCGTGGTCGACCGCGGGATCACCGATCCAGCGGACCTCAACCGGACGTGTCAGGTCAGAGCCACCCACCGTCGACCACCCACTTCTGCGCCGTGCACATCGCCGAATCGTCGGCGGCCAGCCACAGCACCATGCGTGCCACGTCGGCCGGGTACACCTTGTCCTCCAGGCTCTGGCTGCGCCGGATGTGCTCCTCCGCCTCGGGAGTCACCCAGTCCCGCACCTGCCGCGACGTCATGACCCAGCCCGGGATGACGCAGTTCACGCGGATGCGATCCGGGCCGAGCTCGCGAGCGAGCGTACGCGTGAGTCCCTCGATGCCGGCTTTGGCCGTGATGTAGCCGACCAGGTCTTGCAGATCGATGTGCGCGCTGATCGACCCCATGTTGATGATCGAGCCGCCGCCCGCCGCCCGCATCAGCGGGGCGACGGCCCGCGCGGCGAAGAAGTGGTGCCGGAGGTTCACCGCCTGCCGGTCGTCCCAGTACGCCGCGTCGAGCTCGTCGATCGTGTGCCGCAGGTCGTGCGCGGCGTTGTTGACGAGGATCTGCACGGGACCCAGTTCGGCGGCGAACCGCGCGATCGCGTCCTCCAGCGCGGGGATGTCGCGCACGTCGCACTGGAGGAATCGGGCGGCCTCGCCGAGCTCGGCGGCGAGCGCCTCCGCCGCGGGAACGTCGATGTCGACGAACCCGACACGGGCGCCCTGCGCGACGAGCTGGCGAACGATCTCCTCGCCGAGACCGGTCGCGCCGCCACTCACGACGGCGACACGTCCCGCCAGGCTCGGGTAGCTCGCGTACGTCATGCCGGAACACCGCCCGGCAGGATCACCGCGCGCCCGACCGCACCCGCAGCGAGCGCGGCGAACGCCTCGTTCACCCCGTCGAGCGGGTAGCGGGTGCCGATGAGCTCGTCGAGGGGAAGGAGCCCCGCACGGTACAGCTCGAAGATCGCGGGGAGATCCAGCGCCGGAACCGAGGAGCCGTACAGCGACCCGACGATCTTCTTCTGCCGCTGCACCAGCTCGTTGATCGGCACGTCGAACGTCTGCCCGACGGCGCCGAGCCCGACCGCGACCGCGGTGCCGAGCGGCCGGAGCATCCGCACCGCGGTGGTGAGGGTCTGCGGGCGGCCGACGGCCTCGATGGCCCACGCCACCCCGCCGGGCGCGATCGCGAGCACGTCATCGACCGGGTCGCCCTCCCCCGCGAGCACGGTGTGCGTCGCCCCGAGACGGCGGGCGAGCTCGAGCTTGTCCGCGTCGACGTCGACGGCGATGAGGGGGTAGGCGCCGGAGAGCTTCGCGCCCATGATGGCCGCGAGCCCCACACCGCCCGCCCCGATCACGACGACCGGGTCGCCCAGGCACCGCCCGATGACGTTGCGTGCGACCCCGACACCGGTGATCACGGCGCACCCCGCGATCGCGGCGATCTCGGCCGGGATGTCGTCGGGCACGGGCACGACGCTGCGCTCGTGGACGACGACCCGCTCGGCGAAGCTCGACGCCCCGAGCAGGTGGTGCACGGGCCCGTCGGTGTCGCTCATGCGCGTGGTGCCGTCGAGCAGGCCACCGGATTGGGCCTGGACCGCACCCATCTCGCACATGATGGGGGCGCCGACCATGCACTGGCGGCACCGCCCGCAGTTGGGCCGCCACAGCAGGGCCACCCGGTCACCGACGCGGATCGCGCCGCTCGTGCGCTCGCCGACCGCCCGCACGCGGCCGGCGCCCTCGTGCCCCGGCACGACGGGGAGCGGGCAGCGCAGCTCTCCCCGGAGGTAGTGGAGGTCGGAGTGGCAGACGCCCGCCGCCTCGATCTCGACGAGGATCTCCTCCGGACCGGGGTCGGCGAGTTCGATCTGCTCGATCCGCGGGGGTTCGCCGGGCTCTCGCAGCACGGCGGCGTGGATCAGGGACGACATCGGGGCTCCTTCATGGTCAGTGGGACTCGCGCATCACGGCCGGCCCGGTCGCCCCGACGAGGAAGTCGAGGTCGGCGCCGGTGTCGGCCTGCTGGACGTGGTCGACGTAGAGCTGCTCCCAGCCACGCCGGGGCGCGGCGTACGCCGCGGTCGCCGATGACGCCGGCTCGCGGGTGCGCAACTCCTCGTCGGAGACCAGCATCCGCAGGCTCCGGCCCGCCACGTCGAGTTCGATCAGGTCACCGGCGCGCACGAGGGCGAGGGGGCCGCCGGCGGCGGCTTCGGGGGCCACGTGCAGCACGACGGTGCCGTACGCGGTGCCGCTCATGCGGCCGTCGCAGATGCGGACCATGTCGCGCACCCCGCGCTCGAGGAGCTTCCGCGGAAGGGGCATGTTCGCCACCTCGGGCATCCCGGGGTATCCCCGTGGCCCGCACCCGCGCAGCACGAGCACGGAGTCCTCGTCGACGACGAGGTCGGGGTCGTCGATGCGGGCCCGCATGTCCTCGACGGAGTCGAACACGACGGCCGGCCCGCGATGCTTCAGCAGCGCCGGAGTGGCCGCGGCGGGCTTGATGATCGCTCCCGACGGCGCGAGGTTTCCGCGCAGCACCACGATTCCGGCATCCGGCAGCAGCGGTTCCTCCGCCGTGCGGATCACGGTGCGGTCCCAGACCTCGTGCGCGTCGAGCTCGTCGACGAGCGGACGACCGGCGACGGTGATCGCCGTGGGATCGAGGCGGTCGCGCACCTCCCGGAGGACCGCGAGGTAGCCGCCGGCGCGGAAGAGGTCTTCCATGAGGTAGGCGCCCGCGGGCTGGAGGTTCACCAGCAGCGGTACGCCCTCGCCGATCGCGTCGAAGTCGTCGAGCGTGAGGTCGACGCCCACGCGACCGGCGATCGCGAGCAGGTGCACGACGGCGTTGGTCGATCCACCGATCGCGGCGAGCGCGACGATCGCGTTGTGGAACGACGCCTTCGTCATGACATCCGCGGGGGTCAGGCCCTCGCGCGCGAGCTCGACGATGCGGCGGCCGGTCGCGTGCGAGTACTCCAGCAGGCGGCTGTCGGGGGCCGGGATGCCGGCGATCCCGGGCAGCGTCATGCCCAGGGCCTCGGCCATGAACGCCATCGTCGAGGCGGTGCCCATCGTGTTGCAGTGCCCGCGGCTGCGGATCATCGACGACTCCGTCGAGCGGAAGACGTCGCTCGCGAGACCTCCCGCGCGCACCTCTTCGCTGAGCTTCCACACGTCGGTTCCGCACCCGAGGGGCTTTCCGTGGAACGTGCCGTTGAGCATCGGCCCGCCGGGCACGACGATGGCCGGGATGCCGACGGACGCGGCGGCCATGAGCAGGGCGGGGATGGTCTTGTCGCACCCGCCGAGCAGCACCACGGCATCCACCGGGTTCGCGCGGAGGAGTTCTTCCGCCGCCATCGCGGCCATGTTGCGCCACAGCATCGCGGTGGTGCGGACGGTCGTCTCGCCGATCGAGACCATCGGCAGGTTGTAGGGGATGCCGCCGGCCTCGTACACACCGTTCTTGACGCTCTGCGCGACCTCGTCGAGGTGCGCATTGCACGGCGTGAGCTCCGACGCGGTGTTGGCGATCGCGATGTTCGGACGCCCGTCGAAGGCGTGATCCGGCACCCCGCGGCGCATCCACGCGCGGTGGAGGTAGGCGTTGCGGTCGTCGCCGCCGTAGAACTCGGCGCTGCGCCTGCCGCCCTCGGGTGCGTGGTCGGTCATGGGGTGGTTCCTCTGTTCGGGGACGGCAGCACGAGCTCGCCGTCGCGACGGTGCGGGATGCCCGCCAAAGCCTCGTCGCGCAGATCGGCGGGGAGAGTCTCGGACGGCGCCTGCTGGTAGGCGACGGGGCGCAGGAACCGACGGATCGAGGTGGCTCCCACCGAGGTGGACGTGTTCGTCGTCGCCGGCCAGGGACCCCCGTGGTGCTGACTCCAGGTGACGGCGACGCCCGTGGGCCAGCCGTCGAAGACGACGCGACCCACGCGCTCTTCCAGGGCCGCGACGACCGCATCGATCGCCTCGCCCGGCTGCGCGTGGAGCGTGCCCGTGAGCGACCCACCCACGAGGGCGAGAGCCGCGACGACCTCGGCGATCTCGTCGTACTCCACGAGCACCGTGACGGGGCCGAAGCACTCCTCCAGGAGCGCGTCGGAGCGCTCCACGAACGTGGCGACGTCGGTCGCGACGATCACCGCGTGCACGGGCCCGGACGCCCCGGAGGTCTCGCCCGCGACGACGCGCGCCGCTCCCTCCTCACGCAGACGATCCACACCGGGCGCGAACGCCGCCGCGATGCGATCGGTGAGCAGGGTGAACTCGGGGCGCTCCGCGACGCGCGCGCGCAGGCGCGGGTCGTCCGCGACCCCGCGGGGTACGAACACCAGTCCCGGCTTCGTGCAGAACTGTCCCCCGCCGAGGGTGAAGGACGCGACGAGCCCGTCGATGATCGCGTCGCCACGAGCCGCGACGGCGCCGGGGGTGACGACGACCGGGTTCGTGCTCCCGAGCTCGCCGAAGAACGGGATCGGGTCGGAGCGCCGGGCGATCTCGTCCATCAACCCCTGTGCCCCCGCGAGCGACCCGGTGAAGGCCGCGGCCCGGACGACCGGTGCCCGCACGAGATCCAGGCCCGCCTGGCGACCCTCGACGAGACCGAAAGCTCCCGCCGGCGCACCGGCCGCGGCGAGCGCGTCGGTCACGATCCGCGCGGTCGCCCGCGACAGCTCCGGGTGGCCGGAGTGCCCCTTCACCACGACGGGGCATCCCGCCGCGAGGGCCGCGGCGGTGTCGCCGCCGGCGACCGAGAACGCGAACGGGAAGTTCGACGCCGAGAAGACGGCGACCGTCCCGAGCGGCCTCAAGAAGCGGCGCAACTCCGGACGCGGCGGAACCGCGGCGGGGTCGGCGGCGTCGACGATCGCCTCGAGGTACGAACCCTCCTCGAGCACACCGGCGAACAGGCGCAGCTGCCCGGTGGTGCGGGCCACCTCGCCGCGCAGGCGCTCAGCGCCCAGGTGCGTCTCGCGGTCGGCGATCTCGACGAGCGCGTCCGCATCGGCATCCAGAGCCCCCGCGATGGCGCGCAGCCACCCGGCCCGGACCTCGCGGCTCGCGGCGCGGACGGCCGGGGCCGCGCCGGCGGCGAGGGCGACGACGTCGCTCACCCCGCCGCCGACGCCTGTTTCTGCTGCCTCACCGGGCATCGGGGTCCACCACGATCTCGATCGGCGTGGAGTCCGACACCTCGACGACAGCGGATGCCGCGCCGCTGTCGACGCGGTACCGGCCCGCGAACCCGTCGACGGCGACGATCCCGTCGGCGTCGGCGGTGAGGTCGGTCGACCCCATCCACCACTCGCCGCGGATGAGCGCGTGCAGCGCGTCGTAGGCCGGCTTGCGGCTGCCGTCGGCGCGGAGGATTCCGGCGGGAGCGCCGAGCCAGGAACCGTGGTCGGTGATGCCCCAATAGGTGAGCGACTCGACCGCCGGGTTCGCGAGGACCGTGCGGTAGTGGCGCACGATCTCGTCGGCCTGCCGCGCCTCCCCCTCGGGGGTGCTCGGCCACTCGTCGACGATGTAGTCGTTGAGGTCGACGATCTCGGGAGGCATGATGTCCCCCGAGAGCAGCGTGGTCTCGGTCATCTGCAGCGGCAGCCCGAACGCGGCGAAGCGCTCCAGGATCTGCGCGATCTGCTCCTCGCCGCGGAACCCCTGATGCATGTGGGTCTGCACCCCGAGCGCATCGATCTGGATGCCGGCATCCAGGCAGTCCGCGATGAGGCGCTCGTAGTCCGCCGACAGGTCGAAGTCGTTGAGCACGAGGCGGGCGTCGGGGTTCGCCTCGCGGGCGGACTCGAACGCGAGCTTCACCATCTCGACGCGCCCCTTGGACTGTGCCAAGCGCGTGACGGCGTTCTCTTCGGCGGTGAACACCGGGAGGATCACCGCTTCGTTGATGGCATCCCACAGGTCGATCACCCCGGCGAAGTTCGCCACGGTCGTGCGGACGCGGTCGCGTAGGACGTCCTCGACCTCGGTGTCGCTCAGGTCGAGCAGCCACGACGGCGTGAGCGTGTGCCAGACGAGGGGGTGGCCCTTGATCTGGACGTCGCGCGCGGCGAACCACTCGGCGGTGCGCTTCAGGCGGACCTCGTCGGTCTGCCCCCGCTGGGGCTCGTACCCGCGCCAGTAGAAGGGCAGGGTGACCGCGTTGAAGAGATCGAGGTAGTCGGCGGCCAGGCGTTCGGGGTCCGGCGAGAGCGCTCCCCCGAAGTGCTCGAGTTCGCGCGCACCCTCGAGATCGGGCGCGCCTCCGATCCACTCGAGGAAGTCGAAACCGATGTTGCCGAACCCGAAGGCGTGCGCGGTCTGCTCGACCCGCGCCCGGGCGCCCGCAAGGGGACGCCCGGACGGGTCGACGAGACGCACGCGTCCACCGACGCGGCGCTGCGAGAGATCAGGCATCGGGCGTGGACTCCCCGCGCGCGCCCGGGTACCAGTCGGGAATCGTGTTCTCGGTCACCGCGATGAAGACGTCGTCGGGCCGCACACCCTCCGCCTCCAAGCGGCGCGCGACAGCGCGGAACGCCCGAGCCTTGGTCTCGTCGTCGTACATGCTGACCATGAGGATGCGAACGTAGAGGACGTCCCGACGCTCGCCGCCGAGGTAGTGGGGGTCGGCGATGATGTGATCCGCGGGCAGCGGGTGGATCACCTGGAAACGGTCCTCGATGTCCATGCCCAGGCCTTCGGCGAGACCCTGGTGCACGGCCTCGGCATACGCCAGGCGCGTGGCGACGGGGACGGTCTCGGAAACTTCGATCGTGATGAGGGGCATCAGGCCCACACCTCCTTGGTGACGCGCACGTCGGCGCGGTTACGAGCGGACTCTTCGATGGCGAGCCCGAGCAGATGGTCCTGGCAGGCGTCCGCCAGGGAGTAGGGGCCCTCGGCTTCGCCGCGCGCCCAGCGCCCGGTGAGCTCGAGGAACGACGCGACCGCGATGTCGTCCTCCGACAGGCGCGTGCCGACCCAGGGGTTCCGGTAGACGATGCGCCCCTCGAACGCGGCCGAGACGACCTCGTTGCCCTCGAGGTTCATGTCGACCCCGGTGCGGCGGTACGTGATGGGCGAGGTCAGCACGCCCTCGCTCGACAGACGGGTGACGGAGTCGTCGACGATCTCGCCGAGCGATCCGCGGACCACGAGGCGCCGGGCCAGCAGCGGATTCCACCACTGGTTGTCGACGAAGTCGTACAGCCCCATCCGGCCGTCGCCGAAGTCGATCGTGCCGATCGTCGTCGTGCGCGGCTGCGGCTGCGGGTTCTCGACCCAGCCGTCGAACGTGAGGGGGTCGGCCAGCGGGGCCGTGAACGTGCGCGCCGAGACGACGGCATCCTCCATGCCCGCACCGAGGTAGGCGCGCATGATCGACGTCGCGTGGTACAGGTGCGTCGAGGCGACCTCGACCGCGGTCGGCTGGCCGATGGCGCCCGACCGCACGACCTCGAGCCGCGCCGCGTGACCCGGCATGAGCATGTACTGCTCGGCGACCTGCACTCGACCGGAGGCACCGACCGCCGCCCACAGCTCGCGCAGCCCGTCCGCCGTCGGAGCCGGCGGGGTCTCGGCCAGGACCTTGGCGCCGCGCTCGACGAGCTCGGTCACGACACCGGGCATCGACGGCCACGAGACGGAGGCGATCACGAAGTCCGGCTCGAGCGCGAGGATCTCGTCGATCGTGCGGACGACGGGGATCCCCCACCGCTGAGCCATGCGCTCGGCGGCCTCATCGCTGCGGGCCAGGACGCCGACGGCCTCCAGGCGCTCGGGAGAGGTGGCGGCCATGCGGATGTGGAAATCGGACCGCCAGCCGGTGCCGATGACGGCAAATTTCAGGGGAGTGCTCAAAAGAAGTCCTTCTTCTTGGGGGATGAACGAGAGAACGAAATGGGAACGGGGGAAGGGTCAGACCTGGCTCATGCCGCCGTCGACGACGAGGTCGACACCGGCCACGAAGCTCGATTCGGCGCTGGCGAGGAACGCCACGGCCGCGGCGACCTCGTCCGGACGCCCGATCCGCCGGAGCGGCACCATCTCGGCCACCGCGGCCGCCACGGCCTCGGAGCCTCCGGTGAACTGATCGAAGCCCGCGGTCGCGGTCGGCCCGGGGCTCACCGAGTTGGCCCGGATGCCGCGCTCCCCCAGCTCCGCCGTCAGCGTGCGGGCGAGCGAACGGACCGCCGCCTTGGTCGCGTTGTAGACGGCGTGGCCGGGACCGCCGTTGGTGCCCGCGATCGAGGACACCAGCACGATGCGCGCGTGGTCGTTCAGCAGGGGCGAGAACCGCTGGGCCGTGAAGAACGTCCCTCGGAAGTTGAGGTCGCTGACGTGGTCGAAAGTCGTGGCATCCGTCTCGGCGATCGGGGTCGACGCGACGTCGCGCCCGGCGTTGGCGACCAGGACGTCGACGCCGCCGCTGCGCTCCCGCGCCGCCGCCGCGAGCTCGTCGAGGCCGTCGAGGCTGCTGGCGTCGGCCTGCAGCACCCGGACACGGTCTCCCCACGCCTCGCGCGCCTCGGCGATGCGCGCCGGGGTGAGCCCGGTCGTGAGGACGTCGGCCCCCTCGGCCACGAAGCGTTCGACGATGGCGCGACCGATCCCGGACGTCCCGGCCGTGACCACGGCGAACTGCCCCGCGAGCAGCCCGCGCGTCACTTGAGCGCTCCCGCCGCGAGGCCACGCTCGAAGGAGCGCTGGAGGAGCAGGTAGGCCGCGATCACCGGCACGGCCGTGATGACCGCCGCCGCCAGGACGCCCGTCTGGTCGTTGGTGTACTGGCTCATGAAGAAGGTCGGAAGCAACGTCACCACCTGCTTGTTCGGGTCGTTCAGCATCAGCAGGGGCAGCAGGTACGCGTTCCAGCTGTTGATGAGTGTCAGCACGACGATGGCGCCGGCGATCGGGCGGGTGAGGGGGAGAACGATGTGCCAGAACACCCGCACGATGTTCGCGCCGTCGATGCGGCCCGCCTCCATCAGCTCGGTCGGGATGCCATTGAAGAAGCTGCGCGCGAGGAGCACCGTGAAGGGCACCTGCAGGGCCGCGAGCGGCAGGATCACGGCGATGAGCTCGTTGTACATGTCGAACTTTGATGCGGTGACGAACAGCGGCGTCAGAAGGACCGCCTCGGGCATCGTCAGCGCGACGAGAAGGAGCCAGAACCAGATCTCCTTGCCGGCGATCCGCAGCTTCGCGAAGCCGAACGCGGCGAGCATCGTGCACACGTAGACGAGAACGATCGTCGAGGCGGCGATGATGATGCTGTTCAGGAAGTAGACGTGGACGATGCCGGTGGCGAAGACCTTGGCGTAGTTGCCGAAGCCCTGGCCGGCGAGCGACCCCTGCACCATCGCGATGAGCGGGAACAGATACGGCAGCACGATCAGTGTCGCGAGGAGCTGCAGGCCCCAGCGCGAGGATCGGGAGCGGATGTCGAACATGGATCAGGCTCCTTCGGACTGTCGGTTGATCCGGTTCATCAGCAGACCGCCGCCGACCGCCAGCACGAGCAGGGCGATCGAGATCGCCGCGGCGTAACCGAAGTGCTTCTCCTGGACCATGGTCTGGAAGATGTAGGTGCCGAGGAACTCCGTGGCGTGGTTGGGCCCGGCCTTGGTCACCAGGTACGGCACGTCGAACGTCTTCAGCGCGCCGATCACGCCGAGCACGGCGAGGGCGACGGCGGTGCCGCGGCACATCGGCCAGACGATCGACCAGAGCGTGCGGATGTTGCCGGCCCCGTCGACCCGCGCGGCCTCGAGGATCTCGGGCTCGATCTGGCTCATCGCGGCGTAGAAGAGGATGAAGGTCAGACCCGTCCATTGCCAGATCGTGACGAGCATGACGACCGCCATCGCGGTGACGTTGCCGGCCAGCCAGGGCTGGGTGAGCGAGCCGAGGCCGATCGCCGAGAGGATGCCGTTGAACGACCCGTTCGCGTCGAAGATCAGGCGGAAGACGGGGGCCATCGTCGCGGGTGCGAGGACGGTGGGGACGAAGATGATGACCTTGTACACGGGCGCCAGGTGGATGCGCGAGTGCATGATCGCCGCGAACACGAAGCCGATGACGGTCTGCGCGGTGAAGGTGACCACGAAGAAGATCGCGGTGTGCCAGATGGCCTGCCAGAAGACGGTGTCGCCGAACATCGCGACGTAGTTGTCGCCTCCGACGGACTCCGACGGGCTGAGGATGAAGCCGTTCCAGTCCAGCGTGGAGACGTATCCGGTGTAGCCGATCGAGAAGTAGATCATCCCGACGACCAGGGCGAGAGCCGGGAGGATCCAGGGAAGACCGCCGGGGTAGGGGGACTTCCGCCCGCTGCGCGGGCCGCGTCTCGCGTCGCGTCGCGACCGACCCGCGGTGACGAGGGTTTCTGTGAGGGTGCTCATGTGCTCTTCCTTGAGTCGGGCAGGGGTCCCCTCCGTGGGCGGGAGACGTCCCGCCCACGGAGGGGTGGCAGCACTGGTTACTTCTGCGAGTCCACGACGGACTGCAGGCCGGCCAGTGCGGCGTCGATGGTGACGTCACCCGTGGCGACGCCGATGAGAGCGTCCCGGAAGGCGCTGTTCAAGTCGGCCGAGACCGTGGCGAACCGCGGCTGCGACGACGAGGCCGCGACGTCGGTGTACTTCTGGAGCGCCTCGAGCTGGACCGCGGGGGTGACCAGGTCGATCTGGTCCCACTGGGGCTGGATGCCGAGCAGCGACGGGATGTCGTTGAGCGTGTTGGCGACCGTCTGCTGACCGGCTTCGGTCGTGGTCAGCCACGTGACGAAGGTCTTGGCCGCGGCCTGCTGGTCGGACTGGGCGCTGATGGCGAGACCGTAGTCGGCGTCACCGAACATGTTGCCGGTGTTGCCGGTGCCGGCCACGTCGGGGAACTGGATCGGGATCATCGTGAAGGGTTCGGGGTTGGACACGCCCGCGGCCTCCATCGCGCCGATCATCGTGTCGCGCACGGTGTACTGCGTGTACCAGGTGCCCATCATGACCATCGCGTACTGGCCCGACATGAAGGCGTTGCTGGCGTCAGGGTACTGCTGGAGCCCGACGGCGCCTTCCTGCATGATCCCGTCGTCGAAGAGCGACTTCCAGATCTCCATGCCCTCGGTGAACGCCGGGTCGGTGTAGGACCGCTGGCCGAGCGAGGCCTCGATGTACGCACCGGGCTCGACGTTCTCCATGATCGCCTCGAAGGTGTCCATGTCGAACGCCCACTGTCCCGCGCCCTGGACGAAGCAGCCCTGGCCCGCGGCCTGGAACGTCGCGCAGACCTTCTTCCACTCGTCCAGCGTCGTCGGGGGCGTCAGCCCCTGAGCGTCGAACATGTCCTTGTTGATCCAGATGCTGCCCGAGTACACCGAACCCGCCGAGAGCCCGACGACCTTGTCGTCGACCACGAGTCCCTCGACTCCGGATGCCGACAGCTTCTCGCGCCAATCCGCGCCGAGCGACTCCTCGACCACGGGACCGAGGTCGATCGCACCGGCCTGGAAGGTCTCGACGCCGCCGTTGGCCGAACCGGGAGCGACGTTGAAGATGTCAGGGCCGTCCGCCGAGGTGATGGCGGGTCCCATGACCGAGTCGTAGTTGTCGATCGGCTTCGAGACGAACTCGACCTTGATGTCGGGGTACTCCTCGTTGAACGCCGCGATCAGCTGATCGGCCACGGGCTTGTCCGGCGTCCACCCCCACCACACCAGATCTCCCTCGGTCGCCGAACCCGAGTCGCTCCCGCCGCCCGAACCGCCGCCCGAACAGGCGACGAGCGACAGCAGGGCGATTCCTGCGACAGCCGTCGCGCCGACACGGCGCCACGGGGATGTCTTCTTTGACATGGACTTCTCTCCTCTTGTGCTGCAGGGCAGGTGCACCAGCGATCGTCGCGTGGTGCACGTTTTGCATCGCAAGTTTTACCGACGCTGGAAGCAACTTGTTGCACAACTTGCGTGATGGTTATAGTAGATCCATTGCCGCATCGCGGTCAAGAGCCCCGGGGGGCCTCGGATGGGAAGAGGGACCACATGTCGCAGCGCACCGCCACGTTGGCGGAGATCGCCCATGTCGCCGGGGTCTCGGTGCCGACCGTCTCGCGCGTCCTCAACGGGCGCCCGGGCATCTCCGCCCCCAAGCGCGAAGAGATCGAGAAGCTGCTCGAGGAGCGCGGTTACGAACGACGCAAAGCCCGTCGCGAAACTTCTCTGCTCGATTTCGTGATCGTGAGCCTCGAGACGCAGTGGGCCACCGAGCTCTTGCGCGGGGCGCAGGCCGAGGCGGCCCGCGCGGGGGCCGATCTCGTCGTCACCGCCACCGACGGCTCACCGGCCGGCTCCCCCGAGTGGCTGCAGCGCGTCGCCGGACGCGGCACCGACGGGATCGTCATCGTCGTCACCGAGATCGACCCGGTCGGGCGCGACGAGCTCGCCCGGCTGAACGTGCCCGTCGTGCTGGTCGACCCCGTGGGCACCGACACCGAGTCGTTCGTCACGGTGTCTGCCGCCGACTGGTCCGGGGCACGGGATGCCACCGACCACTTGCTCGATCTCGGACACACGCGCATCGGGTTCGTGACCGGTCCCCTGAACCTCGAGTGTCATCAGGACCGGCTCGATGGCTACATGTCGGCGCTCGGACGCCGGGGCATCGTCCCCGATCCGTCACTGGTGCGCATCGGTGACTCGCTCACCTCGGGCGGCATCCGGTTCGGTGGGGAACTGCTCGACGCCCCCGACCGTCCGACCGCGATCATCAGCGGCTCCGACGAGCAGGCCTACGGCATCTACCTGGCCGCGCGCGAGCGAGGTCTGAGCGTGCCCGAGGATCTCTCCGTCGTCGGCTTCGACGACGTCGACCTGTGCCGCTGGGTCAACCCGCAGCTCACCACCGTCCATCAGCCACTCGCCGGCATGGCATCCGAAGCCGCGCGCCTGGCCCTGGCCATGTCGCGCGGCGAGACGATCGCCAACCGCCGTGTGCAGCTCTCGGCCGAGCTCGTCGTGCGGGAGTCGACGGCGCCGCCGCGGGCGGTGTAGCACCGGATGCCTCACGGACGTCACCCTCACGCCTCGCGCAGCCTCCGCGCCCACGCGCCCCGGCTGGCTTTCCCCGCGTCGTTGCGCAGAGGTTCCCGAACGACGTGGATCCGCACCGGCCGGTGGGCCGGGTCGAACTCCTCCTCCGCCCAGCGGTCCAGCTCTTCCGCGTCCACCGAGGACTCAGCGACGTCGACGACCGCGGCGACGAGCTCGCCTCCTCGCCCGTCGGGAAGCCCGAACGCGAGAGCGCTGCGGACGGACGGGTGGCTCTCGAGGACCGCCTCCACCTTGGCGGGAGGAATGCGCACTCCCCCGCACACGATGACGTCGTCGACCCTGTCCCGCAGGAAGAGCCTGCCGTCGGCATCGAGTGTGCCCAGGTCGCGCAGGGTGTCCCAGCCCTCGGCGTCTCGGCGACTCGGGGCGTTCAGGTAGCGGTACGCGGGGTCGGCGCCGCGCCGCATCCACACTTCGCCGACCTCGCCCACAACGGCGCGAGTCCCGTCCACGCGCCGGATCTGCACCTCGGTCCCGCCGATCGGCCTGCCGACGCTGCCGGGGTGGCGCAGCCATTCCTCGCCGCCGATCATCGTCAGGCCGTTGGACTCGCTGCCGGCATACACCTCGATGACCCGCTGCGGACCGAGCCATTCGAGGAACCGGGTCTTGAGCACCACGGGGCACGGCGCGCCCATGTGGACGATGGTCTCGAGGCTCGAGACGTCCGCGGTGGCGTGGGCGGGCTCCCGCAGCAGCCGGTGCATCATCGTGGGCACCAGCAGCGCCCACGTCACACCGTGACGCGCGACGGCCTCGAGCCAGGCGCGCTCCTCGAAACGGGGCAGCACGATGAGGCGGTGCCCGGTCATGAGGCCCCGCATCGCGTAGGTGAAGACCGCGGAATGCCACAGCGGCCCCGACACCAGCTGCACCGCCTCACGCGGGAGGAAATCGGCCACCGGGCGGGTCGGATCGAAGAGCGCGGGTCCGGCGGCCAGCACGATCTTGGGCTCGCCCGTGCTTCCCGACGACGGCACGGCCTTCCAGTGCGCAGCCCACACGTCTTCCGTCGGCGGCACCGGCGCCCCCACCCAGGCGGCGGCGACCCGGGCCGACGGCACCGTCGAGACCGAGGCGTCGACCGCACCGTCACCGACGAACGCCGTCGGCCCGGCGGCACGCACGAGCGCAGCGCGCTCTTCGTCCGACCGGTGCGGCGCGATCGGCAACGGGGTGGCGCCCGCCCGCCAGACGGCGACGGCCGCAACGACGAACGAGCGGTCGTTCGGGAGCGAGATCGCCACGAGGTCATCGCGACCCACCCCACTCGCGCGCAGCGTCGCCGACAGACGACTCGCCGCCGCATCCAGCGCCGCGGCCGTCACCTCCCCGTCGGCGTCGACGAGCAGGACGCGCGAGGGATCGTCGGCCGCCGCGTCAGCGAAGATCCGCGAGATCGATCGGCGCACCGCCATCACCCCCGTTTCGCAGGACGGCACCGTAGAAACGCTCGTGGCGCTCCGCCGCGGCATCCCACGAATACGAGCGCGCCAGCGCGACGCCGGCCTCCGCCGGGACGTGATCGCCCTCCAGCGCCGCCGACAACTCCGCGGCGATCGGGTCGGTTCCGTCGGCGAATCGGACGGCGTCGCGGAAGACCTCGCGCAGCACCGGAAGGTCGCGCGCCACGACCGGGGTCCCCGCGGCGAGCGCCTCCATCGCGGCGAGCCCGAACCCCTCCTTGGTCGAGACGAACGCCATCACCCCGGCGGCGGCGACCAGCGGCGGCACCTCCTCGTGCGCGAGGGCGCCGAGCACGACGGGACGGATGCCGAGTTCCTCGGCGCGGTCATCGAACCGCGCGCGGTAGTCCCGGTAGTCGAACAGCGTCTCGCCCCCGCAGAAGACGAGTGACGTATCCGGATGCCGGTCCCGCACCCGTGCGAAGGCTTCGAGCAGGTCGATGCTCCCCTTCCGCGGTTCGATGCCGCCCACGGCCAGCACGTAGCGACCGAGCCGCTCGCGCCACCGGTCGCGGAGCGCCGCTGCGCCGGGCGACGCGGCGGCCGCGAAGCGGGTGGCATCCACGCCGTTCGAGATGACGGTGACGCCGAGTCCGTACTTCTCGCGTACCTCGGCGGCGACGGCTCGCGACACGCAGATGCGGGCGATCGGCTCGACGACGGCGCGCTCGTGGCACTCGATCAGCCGCGGCGTCTCGAAGGCGTCGAGATGGTGGATGGTGCGGATGGCGGGACCCACGGCGTTGGCGGAGATGCAGTCCTGGGCGTGCACGACGGCGCCGGCCGGTGCCGCGAACTCCGCGCGCATCGTGACGATCGAACGCTCGATCCGGTCGCCCACGCTCTCGTCGTCTCGCGGCGCGAAGGGCACGACCCGGACGCGCACGGCGGGGTCGACGGGGCGGAAGAACGCCTGGTCGCCGCCGCGACCGAGCGTCCAGACGGTGACGTCATGACCGCGGCGGGCGAGCGCTTCGGCGAGCGAGAGCGTGTGCACGACGCCGCCGCGCGGCTTCGTCGAGTAGGTGATCAGCTCGATGCGCACGCTCAGCTCCCGCGGTAGGCCGAGGGCCGTCGTTGGCTCAGGTGGTTCAGCGATCGCCGGGCACGCGCGACGTCGGCCGAGACGTCGGCCGTCGCGACGGCCAGCCCACCCTTGGCCCAGGTCTTCGCGATGATCTCGCCGGCGGGATCGACGACCTTCGCCTGACCGAGGAAGCGCAGGCCGCCGAGCACGCCCGTCTGGTTCGCCGACACGACGAAGACCTGGTTCTCGGCCGCCCGCGCGCAGTCGTAGAGGTCGAACAGGTGCGCCTGCCGGTCGTTGCGCATGCGATCGGAGCGGTCGGTCACGCTCGCGGGCCACGCATTGAGGCACGCGAGGATGTCGGCGCCGTCCAGCGCGAGCGACCGTGCACTCTCGGGGAACGTCTTGTCGAAGTCGATGAGCATGCCGACGCGTCCCTTGGGGGTGTCGAACGCCGCGAACCCGTCGCCCGCCCGATAGGCCTCGGACTCGCCGAGCGGGAGGTGCACCTTGCGATGCGTGCCGAGCACCTCGCCGCCGCTCACGCACACGGCGGTGTTGTACCGGTGCTCACCGGCATCGTCGCGCGCACGCTCGGCGATACCGAAGCAGACGACCATGTCACCCGCGGCATCCGCGATCGTCTGCACCTCCGGCCCCTCGAGGTCGATGGCCGGCGGGATGCCGTCGGCACTGTCGGCCGGGTGGTGCAGGTCGAGGAGATACCCGCCGATCGTGGCGTCGGGCAGGACGAGCAGTTCGACACCCGCCGCGCGGGCGTGTTCGAGGATGCCGGGGAGCTTGACGAGGGTGCGGCCCACGTCGCGACCGAAGTGCGCCGCGACCGCACCCATCGTCAGGCTGGACATGCCGTCCAGCGTAGGCCGGTCACCCCGCCAACCGAGCGAGCGACTGCTCGCCGACGTGGGCGGCGACCGTGGCGGCGACGTGCTCCGCGTCGTCGGCCACGGCGAGGAATCGCCCCGAGCCCCACGTGTGCATCCACGGCAGTCCGATGAACGCGAAGCCGGGCTCGGTCGTCGTCCCGCGCACGTGCGCGGGGTGTCCCTCGACGTCGAAGACGTCGACCCCGACCCACGACCAGTCGGCGCGGAAGCCGATGGCCCACACGATGGTCCGGATGTCGTCGAACGCCACGGCATCCTCGCCCCCCGCCGGAAGCCACACGGGCCGGTATCTCTCCTCGACGGGTGCGTCGATCCCTTCCCTCGCGATGTACGCGTCGATGTCGTTCTTGATCGATTCGGCGACCGAGTCGGCGTGGTCGAGATCGGCGGCGAGGTTGTCACCGAAACGGATGCCGTCGCCATCGGCCCCGAGCGCACGCCCGTGCAGCCGCATGCCCGCCGCCGCGAACGCGCGCAGGTCGATGTCGCGACCCCCGTCGCGGCCCGTGACGTAGTGGTTGGTCGATTCGCGCTTGGCCAGACCCACCGTGCTGACGGGCACGTCGTAGACGCCCATGTCGGCCAGCCACGTCATGCAGTCCCGGCCCCGGTAGAACCGCGCCACGCGCGGCGCTCGACCCACCGCCAGATGCACGTCGCGGCCCTCGAGGTGCAGGTCCTCCGCGATCTGGGTGCCCGACTGACCGGTGCCGACCACGAGCACGGGGCCCGGGGGCAGCGCCGCGGCGTTCCGGTACTCGTGCGAGTGCACCTGGTGCACGTGCGCGGGGATGGCCTCCGCCCAAGCCGGCACCACGGGGTCGTGGTAGCCGCCGACCGCCGCGACGACGGTGGTCGCGGTGAGGACGCCGCGGGAGGTCTCCACCGTGAAGCGCCCCGAGGCCTCCCGTCGCACCGCGGTGACCGCGACCCCCTCGGCCACGGGCGCGTCGAACGAGTCGGCGAAGCGCCGCACCCAGGCGTAGACCTCGTCGCGCTTCATGAAGCCGTCGGGTTCGTCCCCGTCGTACGGGAAGCCCGGCAGCGTGCAGTGCCAATTGGGCGTCACCAGGGTGAAGTTGTCCCACCGGCCGTCGCGCCACTCGTGCGCGACGGTGTCCCGCTCGATCACGACGTGCCGGATGCCGCGCTCGACGAGGTGTTTGCTGACCGAGAGGCCGGCCTGGCCGCCGCCGACGATGACGGTGTCGAAGGAATCCCCCGGGCTCAGGGTGACGGGGATCACGAGGCCGCCCCCGAACTCGCCAGCGGCGGCTCCATCCGCAGCACCAGCACCGCCCCGTCGCCCCGGTTCTTCGCCGCCTCGGTGATCGCCGCCTCCTCGGCCATCGCCGACGTGCACGCGAACCCGTAGCGGGCACGCACGCGCTCGCTCGCCTCGCCCAGCGCCCTGGTCGTGCGAGCGAGGAAGTCGTCGACGGCGTAGGTCTCCCCGACGGCGAGGTGGTCGTGCATGACCAGGCTCGGAGAGTAGTGGTCGGTCTCCGACCCGTCGGGCCAGCGCACCGCGAAACGCATCTCAGGCATCGACGAGCACCCCCCGAGCGGTGACGAGATCGGGCGCGTACGCGTCGGGCCGGCGGTCGCGCAGGTGGAACATTCCGCCGCGCATCGCCTGGAACGTCCCCGCGATGTCGATCTCCGCCACGGCGAGGCCCGCCTCGAGCAGCGTCGTTGCGAGCACGTTGCCGCCGGGGTCG
This sequence comes from Microbacterium sp. 5K110, assembly GCF_005774735.1. GTDB lineage: Bacteria > Actinomycetota > Actinomycetes > Actinomycetales > Microbacteriaceae > Microbacterium. Next base: position 26,726 of record NZ_VBUM01000013.1, read on the forward strand.
ACGACCTTGGCGTTCGCGACGTAGCGGAGCGAACCGAAGGTCCCGGCCTGGTTCGACGCGATCCAGAACACCTGGTTGTCGAGGGCCCGTGACATGTCGAAGAGGTTGTGCCGGTACGTCCAGCGATCCTCCTGGAGGTTCTCGGCGGTCGCGGTGCGCGCCGCCGGCCACGCCGAGATGCTCACGATGATCTCGGCCCCGTCCAGCGCCAGGGAGCGCGCCGCCTCCGGGAACGCCTTGTCGTAGCAGATCTGCAGCCCCACGCGCCCGATGGGGGTATCGAAGGCGGCGTAGTGGTCGCCCGCTGAGTACGACATATTCTCGCCGAGCGGCTGGTGCACCTTGCGGTACGACCCGTAGATCGTCGAGCCGTCGAGGCAGGCAGCGGCGTTGTACCGCGTCTCGCCGTCGTCGTCGAGCTCGCAGAATCCGACGACGACGATCATGTCGCCCGCGATCCCCTGCACGCGCCGGAGCTCCGGTCCGTCCAGGCGGATCGCGGGTGGGAGGGAGCGGCTCGTGGTCTTCACGGTGTCGCCGTGGTTGCCGAGCGACGAGAGGTACCCGCCGATCGCCGCCTCGGGGAGGGCGAGCAGCTGCACCCCGGCGTCGCGCGCCTGCGCGACGAGATCGGCGATGAGCGCATAGTTCTGATCGAGATCGCGTGTGAAATTCGCCGCAACGGCGGCAACGGTGACCGGCATGGCGGGCCTCACAGGTTGTAGGTCGAGTTGATGATCGCGCCCTTCCGCGCGTAATGGATGAGGGCGTCCTGCACGTCCAGCGGGTGGCACGGGATGACGCCCTCGATGAGGTCCTCTTCGCGCAGTCCGTGCAGGGCCATGCCGAAGCGGCAGGCGAAGACCGTGCCGCCCTCCTTGATGAACGTCTCGATCGAGCCGTTCATGTTCAGCTCGCCCGGGAAGCCTGAGTCGCCCGTCGTCGGGAACCCGCGCGTGGCCATCGCGGCGAGGGTGCCCGGGCCGTAGAAGTAGATCGCGGACTCGAAGCCCTTGCGCAGCGCGCGCGTGGCCTGCAGAACGGCGACGAAGCTCACCGACGACTCGTGCGGGATGCCGTGCACCAGCGTGAAGTACGCCTCTCCGTTCTCCGCCTGGTAGTCGGGGAACACCTTGGTGGAGCCGTACAGGTTGCTGCCCTTGGGGAGCGAGGGGTGCGGGATCTCGTTCAGCGACTTCTCGATGTTCGCGGCGATCTCGTCGTCGAAGTGTGCGGTGCTCATGGTGTTCTCCTGTCGTTTCGGTGGTTCGGGGTGGTGCCGGAACGGCGGTGGGACGCCCCGGGGTGCGGGCGCTCCGTGGTCAGGCGCGAGCGCCTGAGATCGTGGCGGCGGTGGGCCCGAGCCCGGTCGCCGTAGAGCCGACGGCGTCGGTCTCGACCCCGTCGGGCCAGCGCAGGCGGACGCCTGCCCTGCTGTCGAGCCGACCGATCGCGGCCGTGTGAGCCGGGCCGGCGTGCATGCGGCTCCGGCCGGGCGCGTCGGCGGTCAGCATCCCGAATCCGGGGAAGCACGTCAGCCAGTCGCCCATCGCCGCGCCGTCGGGCACGGGGATGCCGGCGACGTCGATCGTCGCCCCGACACCGGAGGCCTCGGCGAGCATCGCCGCCGTGCCCACGATGCCGGCCATGCTCACGTCCTTCGCCGCTTCGGGACGTGCGTCGTGCACCGAACGGGCCATCGCGCGCAGCTCCGTCCCGGCGCTGGTGGAGGTCGAATCCCACTGGCGGCCCTCGAACCCGCGGCGCCAACGACCGCGGAGATCGGCGGTCAGGGAGAGCTCGTGACCGGGGCGGCCGCCCCCGCCGGGGACGGGATGCGCGGTCCGTCCCAGCGCGGTCACGGTCAGGGCCGGCGCGGCCGAACCCATCTGCGTGTGACCGCCGAGGACGGGCACGTCCCATGCGATCGCCGCGCTGCGGAGTCCGTTCAGCACGCGCCGCGCGAACGAGGCGGTGGGAGCGGCGACGGCGTTGAGCAGACCCGAAGGCAGGGCTCCCATCGCGGTGAGGTCGTTGACGTTGACCAGCACGCCGCACCACCCCGCCCACTCGGGGTCGCGCATGAGCAGGGCGGGCAGGATCGCGTCGCACGCGGCGATGACCTCCGTGCCGGGCACCGGGGCGCCGTCGTCGCCGATGAAGCCGGCGCCGCCGAGCGCTGACGGACCGTCAGCGGCGAACATGCCGATGGTGTCGCCGAGCGGGGTCTTCGTCGCGGCGACGAGGGCGGCGATCCGGTCGATGGGCCACCGCATCCGCGCGTGGTCCACCCCGGCGACGATCTGCGTCCCCCACTCGATCCAGCCCAGCCGGCGGAAGAGGTCGACGTTCGCGCGCTGCACGGTCGCCTCGAATCGCAAGACCCCGATGGCCAGGGCTGTCGCGCACGCCTCGCGCACGAGAGCGGGGCCGATCCCGCCGGCGCGACGCGCGCCGCGCGCGACGGCCAGGCGGCTGCCGGTCCACCAACCGATGTCGCGCCCGGCGACGGCGGGAGAGAGGCGCACCCCGCCGAGCACCGTGCCGTCGGATCCGACCGCGACGAGCACGATCGTCCGGCTGTCGTCGTCGACGGCGTCGCGATCGTCTCCGCGGAACAGCTCCTGCTCGTCGACGAAGACGTCACGGCGGATGCGGCGGTAGGCGGCGGCCTGCGCGGCGTCCGCCCGCACGATCGACCACGTCGTGGGCACCGCGGTGCGTGTGCCGCTGAGCACTGTGACGTCGAGCATCTCAGGCTCCCGCGGTCTTCAGCACGCCGCAGGCACCGCACGCGGCGCACCCGGCTTTCTGATCCTCGCCGCGCATCCCGGCGGCGGTGAGGAGCTCGGCCACCCGCGTGGTCACGTCGTGCAGCACGCGCCGATCCGGCGCGGGGACCTTGTCGACGTCGGTGGCGAGCGTGCCCTTGAGCGGGCGGAACGGAACCACGAACGGGTAGACGCCCATCTCGATCAGCTCGCGCGCCCCGGCGACGAGTTCGTCGGGGTCCTCACCCATCCCGACCAGCAGGTAGGTCGAGACCTGGTTGTACCCGAACACGCGCACGGCCTCACGCCAGGCTGCGCGGTACTCGTCCATCGACACGGTCGATTTGCCCGGCATCCAGCGGCGCCGCACCTCGTCATCCATCGATTCGACATGGATGCCGATCGAGCGGGCACCCGCGTCGTACAGGTCAGTGATCGCCCGTAGGTCGGACGGCGGCTCGCACTGCACCTGGATCTCCAGCTCGGGAACGACGGCCTTGACCGCCGCGACGCAGCGCGCGAGGTGCTTGGCCCCACGGTCCCAGCCGTTCGAGGTGCCGGTGGTCATCACCATCTGGCGCACGCCGTCCAAGCGCACCGCGGCTTCGGCGACCTCGGCGAGCATCGCCGGCGTCTTCACCGCGATGGTCGCGCCGGATTCGAGCGAGGACTGGATCGCGCAGAACCGGCACCGCTCGCTCTCGTCGTAGCGAACGCAGGTCTGAACGACGGTCGTGGCCAGGATGTCCCGGCCGTGCAGCTTGGCGATCTTCTCGTAGGCGGTGCCGTCGGCGGTCTCGAGGTCGTAGAACTTCGGCCTCCGCACCGGCTGGACGTCGAGGCCCAGGTCGGCGCCGCCGAGGGTCAACCGCCCGGAGCGGATGACGTACGGGCTGTCCGGGTTCAGGGGAATGGCGGCGCCCTCCCCACCGATGACGAAATGTCCGTCGTCGCTCGGGCCGGCGCCGCCGGTGCGACGAACCGGGGCGTCGCTGCGGACACCGAGCAGGGCGATGTTCACGCGGGTGGATACCGTGTCAGCGGGGCTCATGCCCTCAGTATCGAGAGCAGCCCGTTTCGGGTTGGTTCCGACCGGATGTCAATCAGTTTTCCGGGCGAGAAGATCATGTTTCGCGCCCGGCGAGAAGAATACGCAAGGACGTTTGAGTACGCTCGTACTAACAAGACGAACGGAATGGGTGAGGAGGGGGCATGATTCTGGCCGCGATCGTGGTGTGCGAGATCGCATTCTGGGTGGCGATTCTCGCGGGGCTCGCGTCACGGTACCTCCTGCACCGCCCTCGCCTCGGCGCAGCGCTCCTCGTTCTCGCCCCCGTGATCGATGTCGTCCTTCTTGCACTGGTCGCCGTCGACCTGCTCGGTGGCGGGACAGCGTCCTGGCAGCACGGCCTGGCCGCGATCTATATCGGCGTCTCCGTCGCGTACGGCAAGCGAATGGTCGCGTGGGCTGACGCGCGCTTCCAGCGTCGCTTTGCCGGTGGCCCCGCACCGGAGCGTCTCGCCGGGGCTCGCTACACCGTCAAGTGTTGGCGGGACGTGCTACTCACCGGTCTCGCGGTCGTCATCGCCGCGGCGATCCTCGGAGCGATCATCCTCGTCGTGAACGCCCCCGAGCGCACCGCGGCACTCTCGGGGTACTTCGGCATACTCGGGATCATCTTCGCCATCGATCTCGTCTGGGCGCTCAGCTACACCGTCTGGCCCCGGAGACCCACCGGCGTGGCACAGAGAGCCCCGTCCGCCTAATCCATGCCGCGGAGAATCGATGCAGAGGCACGTACCGCCGAGATCGCGGCGGCGGCTCTGCGCGTCCTCGGACGCGATGGACTCACCGGCTTGTCGGTGCGTGGCGTGGCAGCCGAGGCGGGCATCGCAGCCGCTTCGCTGCGGAGAGCATTTCCTTCCCAGCACGCCCTTCGGGAGTACAGCCTTGAACTCATCGAAGAACGAGCGACGAGCAGGATCACTTCGCTCGACCTCACCGGTCGCGCGCTGGCGGATGCGCTGCTCGCGCAGCTGCTTCCCCTGGACGATGAGCGCCGCTCGGAGCTGATCGCGCAAGTGCAACTCGGCGTGCTCTCCCTCAGCGATGGCAGTCTTCGCCCGGCCGCCGTCAGACTCAACGCAGCGGTAAGCAGAGCGTGTCGAATCGCGATCGAGATCCTTGCGGCAGTCGGCGAACTCGACGCCGGGCGCGACCCTGAATACGAGGCGCAGAGGTTGCGAGCGTTACTCGACGGAATCGCCATGCAGGGCCTGTGGAGCGGAGATCCGCACGGATCGGGTCAGATGCTCACGACACTCGCGCGCCACCTCGACGAACTCGCTTCCTCCGAATCCTGACACGCGCCCTGGACTCACGTCAGCTGCCCGTCAACCCGTGTCGTCGAGCGCGCGATCCACAAAAAAATCCCCCGATTTACCGGGGGATTCTTGGCGGAGACGGAGGGATTTGAACCCTCGGTCCCCTTACGGGGACTCCACCTTAGCAGGGTGGTGCACTAGGCCTGACTATGCGACGTCTCCAGGTGATCGACGCCGGAGCGCGAGCACACCGGTCCATAGTAACCGCTCGGGGCGTGGCATCCGAATCCGGGATCGGGATGCCACGCCCCGCGCGTCAGCGGACGTTTCCGTTCGAGCAGGTCGCCTGTGCGGCGGTCTGACCGGCGATCTCGGACGGGAGCGTGATCGCGCTCGACGAGGGCTCCGGGGTCGGCGCTGCACTCTCGGTGGGGGCCGGCGTCTCGGGCGCGGTGGGAGCGGGCGTCGCGTTCTCGTCGACGACGACGCCGTCGCCACCGCTGAGGTCGCCCGACAGCTGGATCGGCTGGTTCGCGGCGAGCGCCGACCACAGGGCGTCGGCCGCCTCTCGATCGGGGACGACGCGGTTCGGGTCGGACGGGTCGGTGTACGTGGGGTACTGCACGAACACGATCTCGTTGAACGGTACGTCCTTGACGGCCATCGCGATCTGCACGAGCGTCAGGGGGTTCGTGAGCGACGTCGACGGGTCGACGTTGCGCAGGGCGGTCGAGGCGAGCTTGTACAGCGTCGCCGGGTTCGACAGCACCTCTTCGCTCTTGAGCTTCGTGGCCAGGCGCGACATGTACTGCTGCTGGTTCGAGATGCGCCCGAGGTCGCCGCCGTCGCCGACACCGTGCCGGGTGCGGAGGAACTGGAGCGCGTCCAGACCCTTGATGGTGCGCATGCCGGCGGGCCAGTCGATGCCGGTGTAGGAGTCCTTGATGCCGTTGGCGATGCAGACGTCGACGCCACCGATGGCATCCGTGATGTTGATGACACCGCCGAAGCTGACCTTCGCGGCGAAGGGGATCTCCTGGCCGCTGAGCTCGGAGACCGTCTCGACCACGCACGACAGTCCGCCGTACATGAACGCGCTGTTGATCTGCTGCTTCGACATCGCCGAGGTCTCGTTGCCGTTCGCGTCGGTGCACGACGGGATCGGGACCATCAGGTCGCGCGGGAACGAGACCACCGTGACCCGACGGGGCGCGTCGGAGATGTGGACGAGCATGTTGACGTCGTTGAGGTTGCCCTCGGCGTCGGGTCCGCTGCAGCGGTCGCCGAAGTACTGCGCGAAGTCGGGCTCGCACTCGTCGGTGCCGACCATGAGCAGATTCACACCGCCCTTGAGCTCGCCGAGGTCCGGCGGAACGGCCGGCTGGTTCTTCAGCTCGACGGCGTCGGCGGTGAAGCTCGACGACAGGTCGTACACGGCGTACGCGGTCACGGCAGCACCGGACACCAGCAGCACGGCCACGGCGACGGCGAGTCCGCGGAACAGCTGGCCCAGCGGTCCGACCGATCGCAGGCGTCCGTGACGCGCGACGGTCCTGCGGCCGCGCGGGGTCGTGGTCTTGCTCACTCGGGTCCTTTCGGGAGGACGGATGCCACCGGTGGCCCGTCACGACCGCGACGAAGCGCAGGTCGGAGACAGTTTAGGGAGCACCTCCTGGGAAGTGCGTGAGGAGGAGCGGGTCGTGTTGCCGACACCGGCCGAGCCGGGCGACCGCGTCGGGCCGGCTCGCCCGTCCCTCACGCCGAGACGTGCGCCGGCGTCGCGTCGGAGGAATCGGTGGCCCGGGATCGCCGGTACCCCCACACGACCAGGCCCGCAGCGACGAAGGCCAAGACGAGGCCACCGGTCGTGGTCGCCGCTTCGAACTGGGCGTCCTGCGCGGGCGTCCAGCCGCCGGCCGTGACACTCCCGGTGAACATGACGGCCAGGACGGTGCCGGTGACGGCGACACCGACGCCGGTCGCGACCTCGGTGGCGGTGTCCACGAGGGCGGCGCCGATGGTGGTGCGATTGCTCGGCATCCCCTTCATGACGTTGGTCCCGGCGACGACGCCGTTCAGACGGATGCCGAACGCCACGAGGACGAGCGCCGCCGCGACCCACGGGTACCCCCCGCGCCCGAAAGCGGCGAAGATCCCCAAGCCGACCACGACCGCTCCCGCACTGAGCCAGGCGACGCGATCGAGACCGAGCCGGCGGACGAGGGGCCCGACGAACAGCCCGCCCGCGAGAAGGACGACCACCTGCGGGAGCATCCCGATCGCCGCCCAGAACGGCGACCACCCCCAGTCGGACTGCAGCTGCAGGGTGACCGAGAAACCGAGACCGGCGGTCGCGAGACCGGTGGCGGCCTTGTAGAGGAGCCCGCTGGACACGAGCGGCAACGTCACGAGACGCAGATCGAGAATCGGGTGGGCGACCCTGCGGGCACGCACCACGAAGAGCACGACCGCGCCGGCCGCCGCCGCGAGGAGCACCCACGGCAGCGGCGCACCAACGCCGTCCTGGACGAACATCGTCGGCGCGGCGAGCAGCAGGACCACCGCGACGGTCCCGGTCAACGCGCCCGCGACATCGAGCGGGGCCCGGTGGAGGTCGGCGGGATCGTCGGCGGGGATACCGACGCGGATGCCGATTCCCGCCAGGAGTGCGATCGGGACGTTGACGAGAAGGAGCACCTGCCAGGGAGCCCACGACAGCACGAGACCCCCCACGGCCGGCCCGATCGCCAGTCCGACCAGACCGACGGTGGAGATGAGGGTCGTGGCGCGCACGCGCGCGTCGTCGGAGCGGAACAACCGGAAGGCGAGAGCGAGGGATCCGGGCGTGGTCATCGCGGCGGCGACACCCATCACCGCCCGCACCGCGATCAGCTCTTCGGCCGTGGTCACGAAGGCCGTGGCGAGGCTGGCGAGCCCGAGCAGCGCGAGCCCGATGAGCATGACGCGGCGCCGCCCCGCCCGATCGGCGAGCGCACCGAAGAACAGCATGAGCCCGCCGAACACGACGGCGTAGGCCCCGGTGACCCACTGCAATACGGTCGTGGAGGCGTGCAGCTCCCGGCCGATGGTGGGGAGCGCGACGTTCAGGATCGAATTGTCGAGCATCTCGAACAGGAACACCGTCGAGAGCCCCGCCAGCGCCACCCCGGCGGGGCGGAGCGACTCCCGCTCGCCGACGGGCGGGTAAGGCGAAGATCCGGATGCTGCAGCGGACGAATGAGTCATGACACGTCTCCTCGGTGGCGTCGGTAAATGCGTTGCATTCCCTTTTCGAGCCACAGGAGTCGAGCCTTGCGGCCGACCCGAGGTGCTCTCGCCGCCAGGGCGTGTGCTGGAATCTCACTGAGGATTCTTCGAGGGTGCGCGGAATTTGTCAAGCGACGGCGCCGGCCAGGGACAGCGCACTCCGGCGTTCGCCTTCCGTTCGATCGGCCGCAACGACGAAAGCGGACCCTGCGCCGTGGTGTCTGGATTCAGGACGTGAGCGACACGTGAGTCGGGTCATAGGCGACGGAGCGGGATGGCTGTTCCGGCTGTCGTACCCGTACCGACTCGTTTCCGACGTGCAGGTGGACTCGATATTTCACATCAGCGGGGCGCTGTGGGAGGTCGGGGAGACGGTCGTCCTCGAAGTCAGCCGGTGTCGCCACCTGCAGCTTCTAGGGGAGGGAAAGCGCCGCCGACGCGCCCGCCTCGTGTACTTCTTCCCTGCACGGCCCACGCGCAAAGAGGCGCGGGCTCAGTCGATGGCAGGTCGCCGGAACATCCCGCGATACCTGTACGAACTCGAACCACTCGCGAGCATCCCGGCTGTGTACCGGAACAGCGCCGCGATGGGGACCCCGAACGACCTCGCCGTCAAGGTGCTCGCTCGGCAACCGATCGGCACGTCCGGATTCCTCAATCGAAAATTCGCCGCGTCGCCGGGCCGTCAGCACCGATGAGGAGGACGCGTGGATCCTCATCGGCCCTGCGTGGGCGTTAGGTTCGCGGGCGGTCTGCTCCGGCTCGTCAGAAGAGAGTCGGATGTTCGGCGTTGACGCCGCTGAGGACTCCGTGGATCGCGGCAGCATCCCATCCCCGCTCGAGAACGGCGTCACGCAGGTCCCTCGAGCGGCGAGCTCGCTCGGCGCGGGGCAGGTCGCGAAAGCGCAGCGCCGCGCTCGGCCGCGGATGGCGGCCGCGACGCGCACGATCTTGCATGTTCTCGCTGGTGTCCCCTGGCCGGAGGTGAGACCGCTCGCTGTCGAGGTCGGCATGCACGCATAGGGGTACGTCGCACCGATGCAGAATCAGCACATCGGGTGTGAGATCTCGGCCGACGATGGCCGTGTACGCGTACCGCTGGGGACGGATGATCTTCTGCCGGCCGTCAGCGCCGGCGGTCCAGAACCGGCCGTAGCCGTCGTCGGCGATCGCGCCCGTCCAGAGCCAACAGTCATCCGCCTCCGGTCCCTTGACCACGTATGCTCAGAATCGCTCCGCCTCGGTCCGCTGCGCGGCGCGGCGTCGGAGCGGGGACGGTGTGTTCGTCATGACGGGACGTATGCGTCTCAGGGTCGGAGCGCAGGTGCGTTCGCTTCGGTGGGATGCACGTAATTCGCGACAGCTTCGCGTACGAGTTGAGACACGGTCACGCCTCGAGCCTTGGCCACGGTTCGCACTTCGCGGTCGAGACTTTCTGTGGCTCGGACCTTCCAGGTCACGGCGACTGTTCCACTCCCGTCCAGCCGGGGGCGGCCCCGCGCGATTGTCACGGCGTCATTGAGGTTGTCTGCACCTGTTGCGGCCAGTAGCAGCTGCTGAGCTTCCTGTGCAGCAGCGGGTCCGCGGCGGACGGTGCCCGCCTTCACCTGCAGCTGCCCCGCTTCGGCGCGAGCTGCGAGGTCGTCGTAGTCAGTCATTCGAGTTCCCTTCGTTCAACAGGTGCCGGTACAAGTCACTGAGTTCCATGACGTGAAAGATGACGATTGTGCGCGGCGGCTGGTGCGCGGCGATCACTTCCAGGTATCGATCCGTCTGGGCGTGAGGGTGACCGATGTAGAGAACCACGCTCTCCCCGGGACGCCCTTCCAGCTCAGCTGTGACCTCGGCGTGGGTCATCGCCCAGAGGGCGTCATCGCGCGAGATCCCATGCTTTGCTGCGCTCTTACGCCACTCAACTGACACAAGAAAAGAGTACCACAAAAAGGCGGCCACGAAAATAGAGGGTCTGCGTGGCTTCCGACCGCGCGCCTCATAACCCTTCGGTGCTGACCCGGGTTCGCCCCAAGCGGCCGGCGGCTTCTTCCTCGTACCGGAGCGCACGCACAGCTCTTCAAGCGCGCGCGTTCAGGGCAGACGATCGGTGAAACCGATGGTCAGTGAAGGCCCATCCAATCCGATCTTGTGGATTGACGGGCACCTTCTTTTCCCGTAAAGTTTCGCTTCTTAGAGAAGCGCGCCCAAAAACCCGGTCCTAGACCGGGTTTTGTTTTTGGAGCGTTCACGCCGGCCCCGCATGGGACCGGCTTTTTTCATGCCCACCGGGATCATCACCTTGTGGGCTGCTCCGGCTACGTGCCGGGCACTCCGGAGGGAGGTGGCGAGATGGACTTTGTCGTCTACATCTCGGTGCCTGCGACGGTCACTGCCGTGACCCTCTTCGTCTGCAAAGCGCTACCCCTGCTGTCCGACCGCGTGAACAAGCGCGCTCGGAAGCTGGAGCGCGCCAAGCGGAAGTAGTCGCAGGAACCGATTTTTCGCCCAAACGCCACTCCCTAGGGAGAGCTCTGCCCAAAATCGGGAACTGAGAGCACATCCTGCAGGTGACAGAGGAAAAGCCGATAATGGATCTTATGTCAGGTTACTGACATGCACAGGTCGGGGACGGTCACTCCCCCGCTTTCGGTGTCTGGCGCTTGTTGTGCCGCTCGACAGCTCGATAGGCGCCGGTGCGTGACGTGTTGAACATGTGCGCGATCTCGGCCACCGCGAGATCCCCTGCGGCCATGTGCTGGGCGACACTTGCGTCCTGGCGCTCCGTCAGCTTCGGGCGCCGGCCCTTCAGCTTCGCCCGCACCTTGGGCCTGGCCATCGCCTCCCGCGTGCGAATGCTGATCCATCCGCCCTCCGCCTCGGCGACCGCTGCGAGGATCGTGAAGAACAGCTTTGCCATCGGGTCCTTCGGGTCATAGGGCGTCGTGCCGTTCTGGAAGATCACCCCGGACTCCGTCAGCCGACGGATTACCTCAAGGGCTCCCTCGGTGTTCCGCGCCAGACGATCCAGAGCCGGTACGACGAACGTGTCGCCCTCCCGCACGGCCGCCAGAGCGTTGTCGAGCCCCGTGCGCGTCACCTTTGCGCCGCTGAAGCCGACATCTTTGTAGATCCGGTCTTCGGCGACGCCGAGTTCGAGCAGCCGAGCAACCTGCCGCTCGGCATCCTGCTCGATCGTCGATACCCGTGCATACCCGATACGCATGGGTGGAGTGTACCGAATAAGCACCCCTATACGACGCAGTCACGTTCTTCCGGCAACAGCTTTGTGGAGTTCAGGTCTTGGTGGCGGCGGATTTTGATTGCTCGGTGTCGTCTAGTCGCCGATGACGAGGATGCTTGCGGCGGCTTCGACGACGTCGTCGGTGATGGCTTCGAGTTGATTGATCTTGAGTATCCGGGCGATCTGGGGGAAGAGGCGCTCGAGAAGCCGGAAGTTGCCACGCGTGATTCGTTCGATGGCGGCGATGGCCTGGGCGTCGGTGAAGTCTTCAGGGTCGAGGGTGCGTCCGATTCGTTTCCAGTGTCTGTCGAGGACGAAGAGCAGTTCGTCGCGTCCCAGCGCTCGATAGTGGTGGGAGAACCCGAGCCGGCTGTACAGCTGCGGGTAGTGCCTGAAGCGTTGGTCGATGCCGGGCATGCCGACCAGGATGATGGCGAGGTGGGTGCGGTCGTGCTGGTCCCGGAGCAGTTCAAGGGCCATCGGGGTGAGCCGTTCGGCTTCGTCGATGATGAGCAGCTCGACGAAGGAATTCTTGTGTGAGCGCTGGCCGGTGACGTTACCGATCGTGCGTTGGTGTTCCTCCACGCAGATGTCCACCTTGATCTGCCAATGACCGATCTCGCGGACGAGTTCCTTTGGTCGAGGCAGAACTTCTGGCGTGTAGAAGACAGTGCGGGACCGGTTGGCCAGAGCGTAAAACGCATCGTCCGCATCGCTGCGCGGTCCCCACTCATCGATGTACGGCTCGAGAGTGTCCCAGTTGGCGTATCTACGGGCGGATTGGGTCTTTCCCACGCCAGCGTCGCCGTGGCAGATGCCGATGGTTCGCTCTTTCCGGACGGCATTCGCGAACTCGATGAAGCGTCGGTGCTCCTTGGTCACGATGAATGCCTGGCCCATCACTCGTCCTCTTCATAGGTGCGCAGCCTGTTCCGCCGCGCCGGCTGAGGTGCGCGGCGGAGTTCAGGTCGGGCGGCGGTAGTCGGGATGCGCTCGTTGATGATCTTGCGCAGTTCGCGTCGGCGTGCTCGTCGGGCGGTTTCGACGTCGCGGAGACTCAGTCTGAGGTTCGGGTGGGCTTCGTCGATGGCGACGCAGATGAAGGTGTCGTGGTCGTAGACGCGGATCTCGGAGATGTCGCGCGGGTCGTACCGGATCGTGATCGGGTGTCCCACGAACGGGGCGAGGGTGGGAGCGAGGTAGCGCTGGCCTTGGAAGTGGATCCCGTCTCTTTGCACGATCCGGTTCTTCGGCACAGTAAGGAGGAGTGTGTCGAGGTACTCGAGACTGTCGGGCATCCGCGGAAGCCAGCCGTCGGCGACCCATGCGTCCCTCGGCGAAACTCCAAGCTCGGAGTGCGGTCGGTCGTTGTAGACGGTGATGAACGCCCCAATCGCTTGATCCAACGCGGGTAGATCCATCGACGGTGTAGGGGTGCGGCTGCCTGGTCCGAGGTGGCCGGGGAGTGTGGCGAGGAGTTCGGTGTTGATCGTGCCGAAGAATCGTTCGATCTTGCCTCGACCCTGAGGGCGGCCAACGATCGAGTGAATGATGCGGATGTGCAACGCGATCGCGGTGCGCTCAAGATGGTGGCTGGTGAAGTCAGAGCCGTGGTCGACGTGCAGGATGTCGGGGAGACCGCACATGGCCCATGCCGGGTCGGTCTTTCGCCAGATCGCTTGACGGAGCGCGAGTGCCGTGTTCAGCGCCGAGGGTGCCCCGGTGAAGACGGTGTATCCGCAGATCGCACGAGAGTAGTCGTCCATTACCGTCGTCAGCCATGGTCGATCCGGCTTCCCGTCGGAGCCGACGATGAGGATGTCTAGCTCGGTGTGATCGGACTGCCAGGTTTGGTTCGGCCGGTCAGCACGACGGCGAAGGACAAGTTCGTGCCGGTCGCGGTACGACGCCGGCCCCTCCAGCGCCAGCGTCACAAGCGCAGGATCAAGCCCGCGCACGACTTCTCGCACCGTCGCGTAACTGGGGACCGGCCTACCTTCCCGGGTCGCTTCCGCAACGGTCAGCCGATGAAGCGTCGCGAGGCTCGGCCGTGGTCTGGTCAGCGCGAGCCGTTCGATGAACGCGACGGTCTCGGGAGCTGTGCGCCGGGTTCCTGCGTCGATGCGGGGCTGCAGGTCCAGTCCGGAGATCCCGCCGTCCAGGTAGCGGCGGTGCCAGCGTTGCAGTGTGCGGGCGCTGATTCCGGTGTCGCGGGCGAGGGCCGCGAGTGGAACCTGGTCTTCGACATGAAGTCGAAGCACCCGCCACCGCTCCTCGGCGTCCACGCCTCACCTACATCGCGGCGCTTCCGCGCGCAGCGTCCGCTTGCTGGTGACGGTAGAGAGTGGCGCGGCTCCACCCGACCAGGCGGGCAGCGTCCTCAGCGGTGCGTCCCTTCGCCCGCGCCTCCCTTGCCAGCTGAAGTTTGTCCGCAATCACCGCGGGGTCGGACACGGGGCGGCCGAACCGTGTCCCGTTTTGTCGGGCGGCCGCTATCCCGGCGGTGACTCGCTCGACGATCAGTTCGCGCTCGTACTCCGCGAGGGTGGCCAGCATGTTCAACATCAACCGCCCGGTCGATGTCGCAGGGTCGATCCCGTCCGAGATGGATCGGACGTGCACGCCCCGCCCGCGCAACAGGTTCACCGTGTTCAGCACGTCGATCAGAGAACGGCCGAGACGGTCAACCCGCCAGACGACCACCGTGTCGCCCTCGGCAGCATGCTCGAGAAGCTTCTTCATCCCGGGGCGTTCGATCGCCGCCCGACTTCCCGACGTGACGTCCGCGAACACGTCGCGCTTTTGCACGCCGGCTAAGACGAGCGCGTCGAGCTGCAGCTGCGCATCCTGACTGGACGTGCTCACTCGCGTGTATCCCAAAAGCCTCATACCGCCAGTGTGCCTCAATAAACCCAGCAACGCAGCGGGGTAAGACAGATCACGGCAAGACAACTTTCCGAGACGACTCGCGCCGCGGAATCACGCTGACGCCGACCGGGGCGAAAGGTGGGGGCCGATGTCTTGAAAAGCTGTACATATTCGAGACACCGATGGGGTCCGGCGGGCGGTGGTGTTTGTCAGCGCAGGTCTTGGTGTCAGCGGGCTACGGGGTTGACGGAGACGATCTCGATGTGGAGGTCGTTCAAGGCGGTAAGCAGCCCCAGGAGGTGCGACTGGTCGGGCACGTCGCCAATCAGTCGTGTCAGTCCGTCCGTGTCGGTGTCGATCTCAAACGCAGTGAACGAGTCCGTCAGCGCGGGGCTCATCCGGCCACGAACCATGACCTGGTAGATGCGCGCACTCATTTCGCCTCCCGCGCTCGTCCGTGCCAGCCGGTGGTGTTCCATGCTTGCCTGCAACCTTCGTAGAACCTCACCCGGACATGGTGATTCCGCGGGTCTCCGGGCGGAGCTGACGACTGATGGCCGGCGGCACTAGCCCACGCCGCGGTCATGGAAGGCGGTGTTCGACGACGTCGACGTGTTCATGTCGGATGGGTTCGCTGACGTGCTGTTCGCTAATGACGTTGGCGACGTTCACGGTGATCTTCTCGACCGGAACGATGCGGGTGGTGACGGTCAGCTGTTCTTCGCGCAAGACGATCACGATCGGTAGCGTCGGTGCGTTCGACGATACCGAGCTCCGACTGTTCTGGCCGGTGATGGGTGCGCGGGTGATGCGGAGTTCCTCGCGGCGCACGTCTGCGGTGAACGTGCGCGTTTCGGTGACGATGACCTTCTCGATTCGGATCGCCTCGACGGGGACTGTTTCGGTGCTGACGTGAAGGTGTTCCTCGTGTCGCACCAGTTCCGGATCGTCGGTCGGGGTCATCGCCGCGGTGCGGGCGGGCCGGCCTGGCGACCACCCGGCCGCGATCGGAACAGCTTCAGCGCCAGGGGAAGAAGGATCGGAAGTAAGCGGATCAGCTTGTGCATGGGTGGTTTCCTGTCAGAGAGGGGTGGTGCTGGCCCCGCCAGGGAGCGGGACCAGCACCACGCGGTGTTCCGGGGCGATCAGACCCGGGGCGGCAGCGTGGGACGCTGCGGCTGGGTGCGGGTGGCGTTCTGGACCTGGTCCTTCGCCTGCTTGGCCTGCTCCGTAACGCTGGGCGCGTTCTTGGCTTCCTGCTGGATCTTCGGCGCCTCTTCTTCGGCCTTGGTCAGCATCGCTTCCCAACGCTGCTGCATGGGCTTGATCAGTCCACCACCGGCGCCGACGATGATCACACCGGCGATGATCGCGAGCACGGCGATGAGGATCGGGGTGGTGACGGTCGTGGCGACCTCGATCTGGTTCAGCGCGGCGGTGACACCGAGGAACAGGATGAAGATCGCGACGATGTTGGCGAGGATCTTCCCGTACGACAGCCCGCCCAGGGTGTTCTGGATGAGCCCCTTCGCGCCGGCGGCGATGGCGGCGGCGATCACGATGATGATGATCGCGACGATGATCTTCGGCAGGAACCCGATGATGCCTTCCAGCAGGTCGCTGACCGGGTTGGGTCCGAACACACCGAACGCGAACTGCAGCACGAACAGCACGAGCGTGTAGTAGACGATCTTCCCGACGATGTCGGACGCGTCCAGTTTCGACTTGGCCAGTGCCTTCTTGATTCCGCCGCGTTCGACAAGACGGTCGAAGCCGACCTTTTCGAGGAGCTTCTCCAGCCCCTTGGAGATGAGCTTCGCGACGATGAGGCCGACGATCAGGATCAGCAGGAACAACAGGGCGAGCGGGACGAACGTGATGACCGCGGCCAACGCGTCCTGCAGGATGACAGGGATATTCATAGTGGTGACTCTCTTTCAGAGGGATTGGTGACGCACACCGAGTGGGCTCGAGGGTGTCAACGGAATTGCGATTGTTGCGGCGGGGTCAGGGGTGGGTGAAGTCGTGCCGGCCAGGAGCCCGCTCTGAACTGACCGGCACGACAGGGGGGGTCTACTTCGAAGGGGTGCTGTCCGCGTCGGGGTCGATCAGCTCGATCTCTTCGTGAGACACGTCTTCGGTGACCTGCTGCTGGTCGGTGACCGTCTCGGTGCCGAGTCTGACGCGCTCGACCGGGACGGTTTCCTTGCTGGTGACGACTCGCTCCCCGGTGAGGACCACTTCGTGCTCCTCCGAGGTGAGCTCCCCGCCGGCCATCGCGTCGCCGAGGTTGGCGTCGGTGATGGGTTCGCGGGTGACGGTGATCTCTTCGTGGCTGACCGGGACGGTCTTGGTGACCTGCTCGGTGACGATGTGCTTGCGCAGCCGGGCTCGGCCGGTCTCGACCTTCTCTGTTCCGACGTGCAGCTGCTCCTCAGACCGGGTCATCGCATCGCCGGTGGTGGGACCGGAGGTGTCGTAGCCCTCCGTGTCACGGGGAGCGGCGTTGCCCCGGTCGATGTCCTGGTCATACAGTGCCGCGTCAGGGGCGGCGGTGCCGTTGCCGTAGTAGGTGTATAGCGCGTCTTCTTCTTCGCGGCTGATCTCCCCGTCGCTGTCAATTCGCGGGGCGTCCTTGACCGTATCTTTCGGGTATGCGACACGGACCTGGTAACCATCGAAAGACGCGTCGTCCAGCGGGGCGAAGGTTTCCGAGGTGCCGAACAGGCCGGTCTTGATGGTGACCCACGTCGGGGTCTGTGCTTCGGCGTCGACATATACCTGGCCGACCGAGCCGATCTTCTCGTCGTCGGAGCCGTACACGTCGGCGCCGATCAGGTCGTTGATGTTGGTGGTGTCAATCATGGTGATGGTTCTCTTCTTTCTTCCCGATACGGGCGCCCGGGAGCTCAGGGTGTGGTGGGTCAGCGGCCGAGGCCGGCCCTATCGACACGGCGGTGGTAGCGCATCCCGGCGAGGCCGCCGAGGATCGCACCGCCGAGCGCGATCAGCGCCGCGACGATGGCGGTGATGATGCTGCCCGCGGTGAGATCGCCCTCGCCGATGGGGATGCGGGGGAAGCTGTTCAGGTTGCCGAGCACGTTGAACTGGGCACCGGCGACGGCGGTGATGATCGCCAGCACCACGGCGATGATGATGGCCCACAGCCACACCGCGATTCCCTGCTTGACGCCGTCGAAACGTGCCATCCGCCCGGCGACATATCCGCCGCAGAAATACGCGATCAGCAGGATCAGGGCAATCACGATCCCGCCGATGATGCCGATCGTGGCCGCGTTCTCCGCTGCGGCATCGGCGGCCTCGCCCGGGTCGACCTGGTTGCCCAATCCGACGGCGGTGCCGGTCGCAGCCAGCAGCGCGGTGAGGAGGACGGCGGTGCCGGTGGCGGTCAGCCAGCCGAAGAACGCGGAACCGAACTTCATCCCCCCGAACTGTTCCTTTTCCCTCTCCAGCACCTCCTCACGGGTGCTGCCCCCGCCACCGACCGCATGAGCGGCAGTCGCGGACGGGGACGTCGTGTCCCGCCGGTCGTAAGAGTCGTTCGTGCGGTTATCTGACATGAGCTCTTCTCACTTCTCGTTCCGCGGCCCATGCGAGATGACGCGGACGCTGCCTTGTCGAGGATCACGACGCCGGGAAGGACCGCGCGTCGCTGACGTTGTGATTCATTTGTGATGCGTGTGAACTAGGTGCGAACGTCTCTTCGCACCTAGTTCCGGCTGGCCGGGTTCCGGAGGGTCCGCGCCCTGCGTACACCGTAAGCGGCCTGCGGCGACCGTGAGGCGAGGATTGACATGGAGGTGCTTTGTGAGTAAAAGCGCGGCGGGATCGTCGCCCAAAGGACTCAGCCGCGAGCTGATCGTGAAGAACGCGCTGGAGATGATCGACGAATCGGGCGCGCAGGGCTTGTCGATGCGGACCCTGGCGCACCGACTGGATACCGAAGCGATGTCGCTGTATCGGCACGTGCATGGCAAGGAGGACCTCCTTGAGGCGGTGGTCGCGCTGCTGATGAGCGACCTGACATCCGCGCTCGAGAAAGAGACCGGGGCGCATTGGCAGGCCTTCTTGCAGACCGTTGCCCACGAGGTCCGCCGGATCGCGATGGACCACCCCATGGCCTTCCCCCTGGTGGCCACCCGGCACCCGGCGGCGCCCTGCCTGCGCCCTCCGCTGCGCAGCGTCGAGGTCGTCAACACGTTCCTGACCGCCCTGATCGGCCAAGGGTTCACCGACGCGCAGGCCGTCGGCGCCTACCGGTCCTTCAGCAGCTTCCTGCTCGGACAACTCCTTCTGGAATCCGCGGTCCGTGGGGCTCAGACGGGCCCGGTGGAGGAACCGCTGGACGAAGGGGACGCGAGCATCCCGCAACACGACGGCAGCATCTCGCTGGACAACGCCGATGAAGTGGTGCGGCTGCGTCCCCTGCTCAGTCAGGACCGCAGCCAAGAAGAATTCGAAGTGTCCCTCGAAGTGCTCCTGGACCGGCTCGACCGCGAACTGTCACAGTAACCAGTGGTCCCGGGCCAGGCAGCATGTCGTCAGGGGGGCTCCGAGACCTGACGGTCCTCCCCGCACCCGTGCAATGAGGTCCCCGCCGTTCCGGCGAGCCCCGCTGGAACGCCAAGCCGCGTTGAGGCGATGTTCAGGCAGGCGGAGGCTGTTCGGCCGGTGGTTCCGGCAGCAGGGTGAGGCCGTGGGGTCCGCTCGCCGCGGTCAACATCGCCTCCACCCAGGCCCGGTTGATGGGTGGGTACTGGGTGGCGAAGAACAGGAACTGTAACGGGACGCCGGAGTGGATCCAGAAGCTGCGGTAGCCGCTGCCGTCGCGCATGTCGACCTCGAACATGCCCACTGAGTCGACACTGGCCGAGCTGCGTGAGCGCGCCAAGGCGCAGAAAATCCCCAGTACTACCGCCTCAATAAGGCGGCGCTGATCAAAGCGCTGCACTCGACGTCACCGGAGTGAAGACGTGGCGCGCTCCATCGCCAGAGGCGTAAGCCTTTGGACGGCGGCCGCGGTCAACCCGCCGTAGAAGCGACTTCCTTCATCGCAGGACACTTCTCTCTCCAATCAGCCGACATAAAGCGATCACAGAACGCCGCGGAGGAGCGCCAAAGCTCACAGCGCCGATCCGCGACATTTCGGCACCTCGTCGATTGCCCTGGGGGTGGTGCGAAACCGATCGGTTCTGCACCGACCCCCAGCTCTGAGTCGAGGATCTCGCGGCGGATGCATGCGGTGACTGCTTCGCGGAGTGGGCGCACCTTAGTGGCGGCCCAATCGGCGGGGTCAAGGAGCTTCCATTCCAGGAAGCGGCCTCTGGGTGGCGGTGTGTCCCGCGACGTCCCACCGAGGGTGAGCATCATTCCTAATTACGTCTCAGAAGCGATCGTGACGGCAGCTGGCGATATCATCGCCCTGTGACGATGAAACCCGAGAGTGGTCTGCTCGACCCTCACGCGACCGCCGTGTATGCACATCTATTCGACGCGCTTGGGGACCCTACGCGATTGGCGGTTCTCCAGCATCTGGCTTCTGGTGAGCATCGCGTCAGGGATCTCGTTCAGCATCTCGGATTGGCGCAATCAACCGTAAGCAAGCACCTCAGCTTCCTGCGGGACTGCCGGCTAGTCACTGTTCGTTCGGAGGGGCGCGCTTCGTGGTTTGACCTTGCGCAACCTGGCGCGACTGCGACCCTCATCAACGCCGCCGAACTCCTGTTGAAAGACACCGGCACGCGCGCCACGTTATGCGCCCACCTCCATGAGCCTGGCGAAGACTTCGCCCTCGGAACGGACGCAGCCTGATGGGCGCCGGTCACACGCACGCACCGTCTACCGGCATAGCCGGGCAACCGACCGACCACCGCGCGCGTCTATGGATCGCTTTCGGAATCACCGCGGCCATCGCCGTAACGCAAGCGGTTGGATCCTTCTTCACTGGGAGTCTCGCCCTCCTTACGGACACAGCCCACGCGCTCACTGACGCATCCGGACTTCTTGTTGCGCTTATCGCCGCGACGCTGATGCGGCGCCCCGCTGATGCGCAACGCACCTGGGGGTTCCGTCGTATCGAAGTCATCGCCGCCTTTGGCCAAGCGGCTCTATTGATGGCGGTCGGGGGTTACGCCGCCATCGAGGGAGTACGCAGGCTCTTCGAGCCCCCTGAGGTGCCAGCTACCGAACTGCTGGTGTTCGGAGTGATTGGGCTAGTCGCGAACATCATCGCTATCTTCGTGCTCTCCTCCAGCCGCGGAGCAAATTTCAACATGCGGGCGGCGTTTCTGGAAGTGCTGAACGACGCGCTGGGGTCGCTCGGGGTCATTGTTGCGGCCGTTCTCATCTGGACCACGGGTTTCCTTCAAGCTGACGCCATCGCTGGACTTTTCATCGCCACACTCATCGTGCCGCGTGCGTTCAAGCTGCTGCGCGAAACGTCACGGGTGTTGATGGAGTTCACCCCCGACGGTTTGGATCTGGACGATGTGCGATCACACATTCTCGAACTCGACCACGTCGTAGACGTCCATGATCTGCACGCCTCGACGGTCGCTACCGGCCTACCGACGATCAGCGCGCATGTCGTCGTCGAAGACGAATGTTTCACGGATGGACACGCGGCTGCAGTCCTCAAGGACGTCAGAGCCTGTGTGGCCCAGCACTTCAAAGTGTCCGTGTTGCATTCCACCTTCCAGATTGAGACAGTCGATCTGCAAGATTCGGAACCCGGGGATGTCCGCCACGCTTGATCGCGAACGGCGTCGAATCGCTCGAACGGGTGCGGTGGCGTCCCGATCGCACCCCAGCGTCGTCGCCAGCCTTTCCCAGCGATTCGCCCAGAACCGCTACGTACACTGGCTACCGATGTCTGATGACGCTCGCTCACCGCGCTCCGCGCGAGAGAACGAGCACGGCACGATAACGCGATTCATTACCATCATCGCCCTCGGGGCACTCATGCTGCTTGGATTCGTGGCGCTCAGCCACAGCGACAACGGCCCGGCGAGCGGTGTAGTCGCGACCGCCTCTGACGCTGCGTCGCAAGAACCGGCCGCATCCGTCGTTACGTCAGCTGTCCAGGCGAGCGCGTACGACGCGTCACCCGGAATGGCGCTGTGCGTTCTAGGTGTCGTCTGCGGATTTGTGCTGTACCTCGTCATTCATCTCCTGGTACGCCGCGGACGTGTCGGGCTCACACTCTTGCGTGCCCTCCCGCCGTCTCTCATCCACGCGGTGGTCATCAGAAGTGGAGGCCACGCCCTCACAATTGCGCAACTCGGGATTTCCAGAACCTGACATCGGCACGTCGCCCCCGCGGCGACACTCATCCCGGGTAAACCCGGGTCCTTCTCGTGCCACCAAGTACTGGAGTACCCATGAAAATCAACTGGAAGGCGACGGTCATCACCGCCGCCACCGCCGTCGCCGTCGTCGCGGGGGCTGTCATCTACGTCCTCGTTAATCAGAACAACACCCGCGTCGCCGCCGAAGAAAGGGGAGGCGGGTCGATAGCGGTCGTACGAGACGACTCCCACGTCCTTGACGACTCAGGCGACGACGCCATCACCATCGTGGAGTTCCTCGACTTCGAGTGCGAAGCCTGCGGCGCCTACTACCCCATCGTCGAAGAGCTCCGTGTGAAGTACGAGGGACAGATCAACTACGTCGTCCGCTACTTCCCTCTTCCCGGCCACATCAACTCCGAGAACTCAGCGGTCGCCGCGGAAGCCGCAGCACGCCAGGGACGCTTCGAAGAAATGTACAAACGCCTCTTCGAGACGCAGGCCCAATGGGGTGAGTCTCAGCAAAGCCAAGCGGAACTATTTCGCTCGTACGCGACCGAGTTGGGCTTGGACATGGCGGCCTACGACGAAGCGGTCGCCGACCCCATCACTCTCGAGCGTGTCCGATCCGACCTCGACGACGGACGTGCCCTCGGCGTGAACCGCACCCCCACGTTCTTCGTCGACGGCGAACCCCTCGTCATCGAACGATGGAACGACCTCGAAGAAGCCATCACCACCCGCTTGGATGACACCCCCTAATGGCGGGCCTGTCACACCGACGAGTCATCATCGTGGGCGCGGGGCAGGCTGGACTGGCAACCGCAGCAGCACTGATCGCTCGCGGCATGGAGCCGCAACGCGACTTCGTCCTCATCGATCGCTCCCCGCGGGCTCGACGCGCGTGGAGCGCACGTCGGCCTTTTATGCGGTTGCTCAGCAGCGCCGAGCACTCTAGCTTCCCGCGCCGACCACTGGAAGGTGATCCTTACCGGCACCCCACGCCGAGAGACATCGAGAGCTACCTCCACGAATACGAAGCAGAGCTTGGCGTAAAACCCGTCTGGGGAGTCCGCGCCCTCGCCGTGACCCCCCATAACAACGGCCCAACGCTGCGCTTGAGCACCACCGTTGGGGAGGTGCAGACCCGCAACATCGTGTGCGCCACCGGTGCCGCAGCGCGTCCCCGATTACCGGAATGGGCCGCGGATGCCGACGTGGAAGGGGCTCGGATGCACACCAGCGCCTACCAAACGCCCGAGCAGATCCCGCCGGGTCAGGTACTTATCGTCGGCGGTGGCAACGCCGGGGTGGAAGTCGCCTCAGACCTCGCGAACTCGCACGACGTCACCTTGGCGGTCCGCACCCGACGCACCGAAGTACACGCG
>NZ_VBUM01000140.1 GCF_005774735.1 Microbacterium sp. 5K110
CGTCGGGCTTCGGCGGAGGCGAGTTCGGCATCCATTCCGCGCACCTCGACCAGCACCGAGGAGAGGGCCGAAGCCCCGTCATCGGGTGGTGTCGGAGGGCGATCGAAAGACATGCATGCATGCTAACCACGACCTCCGACATTGAACCCGGCCCACGAGCCGAAATGGGGAGAGATCCGCCGCATCACCCGCTGGGGAGGAGGGATCCGCCGATAGCGGGGCGCTAAGAATCAACCAGCGACCTGCGATTTCCGTAGGAGGAAGCGCTGCGGGTGAAGTCTCGAAGACTCACGGTCCCGCCCATTCACGCGCCGGTGCGCCCTCCGAGCGGCCTCGACCACGCGATCTCGCGCTTCAGTTGCCCGGTTTGCTGGAACAGCCGCACCTGATGCGTATCCGCCAGTGCCGCGGCCAGTTCGTTGCGATCGGCGGGTTCGAACCCCAGGTTCTGCCAGAACGGCCCGGATCGGCGGCTGAAGAGCCAGGCCGTGCGCGCTCCTTCCTCGGCGGCTCGCGTCAGCGCGAAGGTCGCGAGGGCACTGCCGCTCCCGCGGGAACGGTGCGTCGGACGCACCGCGACGCTGCGGATCAACGCGTGGCAACCGTCGGCGCTGAGCTCGTAGCCGGTGCTGCCGACGATCGCACCGGTCTCATCGCGCTCCACCCACAGTCGCACGCTCGGTGCGTCCAGGCCGCTGAGCGTGAGGTCGACCGCCTCGAGGAACGCCGTCAGCGCCTCGACGTCTTCCGGACGGCACCGCTCGAGCTCCACCCGCCGAGTCACGCACGCACGCCGTCCGGGTTCGGGCCCGCGCCCGCCCTGATCGCGACTCCCGGTGTGCCCGTCCGCGCGAAGGCCCACGCGTGCGCCGATCCCCCGAACCCGTCCTCCGCCCAGCGTCCGCCCGCCCGACGGCATCCCCCACCGCACCTGCCGGACACCGCGCGACGGGAGGGCATTCGGGGATCGGAGGATGGATGCCGCGCCGATCGCCCTCCGTGCGCCGGATCTCCTCCGCTCGCCCGGCGCCGCGGCATCCGGGTTCCGGCAACACCACTGCCTGCACCTGCCGGGCACCGCGCGACGGGAGGGCATTCGGGGAGCGGAGGATGGATGCCGCGCGGATCGTCCTCCGTGCGCCGGATCTCCTCCGCTCGCCCGGCGCCGCGGCATCCGCCCGCAATGCCCCGCCCATGCAACCACCCGCAGCGCTCCCCGAAAACACCCCCGCCCCGTGGCATCCACACGACACCACGGGGCGGGAGGCCGAACGGGCTACAGCGTCGACGCGAAGGGGTCGAAGCCCTCGGGCAGCAGCGGCACAGGCGCGACGGTGCTGCCGATCTCGAGCGTCTGGCCCGTCGCGGCCGATTCTTCAGCCGACAGCATCACGTCGAGGACGTGGAAGCCCAGCTCTCCGGTGGCGATGTGCGGGCGGTCCGCGGCGATAGCGCGGGCCATGTCGAGCACGCCGAGGCCGCGGCCGACGACGGTGCCCTCGTTCGGCACCTCGATCCACTCCTGCTCGGTCTTCATGCCGTCGCGGAAGACGCCGAGCGGCTTCACGTATGCGATGCGTCCCTCGAAGCGGTTCGGATCGGGGAGCACCATCGTGCCCTCGGAACCGTGGATCTCGACCACGCCGTGGCGCTCGAGCGCCGAGTCGAAACTCAGCAGGTGCGTGCCGTGCTGGCCGGCCGCGAACGACGTGAGCACCTGCACGGTCGAGGGCACCTCCACCGGGAACGTCTCGCCCGCGCGCGGTCCGGTGTGGATCGTGCGCTCGGTCCGCGGCCGCGAGCCGCGTGCGGTGACCCCGGCGATCGGACCGAGCAGGCTCACGAGCGCCGAGAAATAGTACGGCCCCATGTCGAGCAGCGGACCGGCGCCGCGCGCGAAGAGGAACGCGGGGTCCGGATGCCACAGGTCGGGCCCCTGCGTCTGGAACGACGTCTGCACGAACAGCGGCTCGCCGATGACGCCCTTCTGGATCGCGCGCTTGGCCGACTGAAAACCGGGGCCGAGCAGGGTGTCGGGGGCCGAGCCGATGCGCACGCCCGCGGCATCCGCCTGCTCCAGGAGCGCACGCGTGGCGTCACGGTCGAGGCCGATCGGCTTCTCGGTCCACACGTGCTTTCCCGCCGCGATCGCCGCCGACGACACCTCGACGTGCACCTGCGGGATCGTGAGGTTCACGACCAGGTCGACGTCGGGGTTCGACAGCACCTCGTCGGGAGTTCCTGCGACGGCGACGCCGTGCTCGTCGGCTTTGGCCCGGGCACGGTCGGGGAACAGGTCGCCGACGGCGACGACACTCACATCGGGGAACGAGGTGAGGTTCTCGAGGTAGGTCTGGCTGATGACTCCGGCACCGATGATGCCGACTCCGAGGGGCCGGCTCATCGGACGAACCCGCCCTCGGTGAGGAACGCCAGGCTCGCGGCGATGTCGGCGAACACGTCGCCGGGTGCGCGGTCGTACTCGATCACGGCAAATTTGATGCCCGTGCCGGCGCGCAGCGCGTCGGCGAGCGGAACCTCGCCGGTGCCGGCGTGGCGCTGGTCGAGGCTCGCGGTGGACAGTTCGCCCGCGTCCGGACCCCAGGGGTTGGATGCCGGAACCACACCGTCCTTGACGTGCACGGCCGTGAGCCGGTCGCCGAGGGCCGCGACGAGTGCGGGTACGTTCTGGCCACCGGTGAGCGCCCAGAAGAGGTCGAGCTCGAGCTGTACGCGCTCGTCGGTGAGCGCCACGAAACGCTCGTAGGCGGTCTGGCCGCCGAAGTCGGCCACGAACTCCTGCGCGTGGTTGTGGTAACCGACCGAGAGGCCGAAGGTCGCGGCGACGTCGGCGGCGCGGTTCAGGCGCTCGGCGATGTCGGCGACGCCGTCCTCGGTGAGCCAGCGCTCGGGCGAGACGAACGGGTCGATGACGGTCTGGATGCCGATGGTCGCGGCCGCTTCGAACACCACCTCGGGCGCGGGCGTGGGAATCGAGCCGTCGGGGGTCCACAGCTCATCGCTGAGCAGCGGGGCGTGGCCGGTGGGGGAGGCCAGGCCGCTGGCATCCAGGGCTGCGCGGATCTCGGCGGGGCGATCGACGAACGCGAACGCCTCGACGTTGCGCAGACCGAGCGCCGCAAGCTTGTCGAGCGAGCCGGACATGTCGGCCGAGAACTCGGATGCCAGCGAGTACAGCTGCACCGAGGCTACGGGGCGGGAGGTGGGCGTGGTCATGGGGTCCTTCTGCACGTCGTCGTCGGAGGGGCCGGTCGGCCGTGTCGATACTCTAACCTCCATGTGGAGGTTACGCTAGCGCGATGGAGTGAGGAAAGGTGGGGACATGGCTGACGACGCGACGATCGGGCGGCCCGGACAGCGCCGGCGCGGTGTCGAGCGTCGGCAGGAGATCCTCGACCGCGCGATCGAGGTCTTCCGCCAGCGCGGCGCCGACGGCACCTCGCTGCGCCGCATCGCCGAGTCCATCGGCGTCTCGCACGCGGCGCTCCTGCACTACTTCGACTCCCGCGAACAGTTGCTCGTCGCCGTGTACGACCACGCGGCCGCGAAACGCGCCGAGGAAGAAGCCGCTCACCCCGTCGAGCCGGGCGTCGAGGGGATGATCGCCGCAGCGACCGCCAACGTGGAGGTGCCGGGCCTCGTGCAGCTGTACTCCACGCTCGTCGCCGCGGCGCTCGAGGTCGACAGCGGCGTCGGCAAGGAGTACTTCACGTCGCGGTTCGTGCGGCTGCGCGCCGAGCTCGGCGAGATCTTTCGCGCGCAACAGGCCGAGGGGCGCATCCGCGACGACGTCTCGGCCGATCATCTCGCCGCCCTGCTCATCGCCGCCTCCGACGGCCTGCAGATCCAGTGGCTGCTCGATGCGTCGGTGGGGCTCAGCGACACGCTCCGCACGTTCGGGATGCTGCTGCAGCCTCCGCGCGCGGGCTGACGAGAGCGGCGGCTGACGCGGCGCGGGCTGCAGCGGCGGTGGGGTGCTGCGGCGGTGGGGTCGCGTGGTGGGT
>NZ_VBUM01000141.1 GCF_005774735.1 Microbacterium sp. 5K110
CACCGGATCGGGGCCGAGCGTGGCGTTCACCCGGTCGGCGCGGAACTGCCCGGTCAGAGCGAGCACCGCGATCACGACGGCGAACACGCCCCACACGATGAGCCCGAGGGGTCCCGCGACCACCGGCGACGGCGTCGGCGAATCGGTCGCGACGACGAGCGTCCCCAGCCCCGCCGAGGCGTTGAACGCCCCGTGGGCGAACACCGCCGGCCAGACCGACGCGGTGCGCAGCCGCGTCCATCCGAGCAGGATGCCGAACAGGGTGCAGGCACCGATCATCAGCACGACACCGAGCACGTTCGACTCCAGGAAGTTGTAGCCGAGGAGGATCAGCGGGCTGTGCCAGAACCCCCAGAACGCGCCCGAGATCAGCAGCGCCGGCCAGACGCCGAGGGGGCGCAGCGCGGGGAGCAGGAACCCGCGCCAGCCGAGCTCCTCGCCGAACGCGAACGGGGCGTTGATGACCGCGCCCACCGGGATCATCGCGAGCTGCACGCCGACGAGCAGTTCGACCGGCGGCAGCGGCGTGCCGGCGGGGACCGAGGCCTCCAGCAGCTGCCGGAATCCCGAGAAGGTCACGATGTCGAAGCTCGCGACTCCGAGCACCCCGACGACAGCGAGTCCCACGGCCACGAGGATCGGCGCGGCGAAGATGACCGCCACGCACGTCCACACGGTTCGCGCGGCCGGTCGCAGCGGCCACATGCCGAGTTCGCGCAACACCGCCCGTGCCCCGCGGCGACCGAGGGTCCGACGCTGGACCGCCAGCGCCGCCAGCACCCCGAGTCCCGGGGTGACCATCATCGCCGCGGCGGTGAGACCGAGGAACGGGTCGGCCAGGCCTTGGCCGCGCAGCCACACGGGCAGGGCGATCAGCCACGACAGCGCGACCGAGGTCACGGCGAAGACGAGGATGGCGGGCCAGTCGGGGCGAGACGAGCTGTGCATACCTCGACCCTAGGAAGGACCGGATGCCGGCGCCTCCCCCGCGCGACGGAGACCGGCGCACCCCTGACCCTCGCGGGAAGACGAACGGCCGGATGCCGCCCGAGGGGGTGGCATCCGGCCGTGTCGATCGCGGACGTCAGGCGCGCGCGTCCACCTCGTCGGTGTCGTCGGTGTCGTCTTCGTCCTCATCGGCGTCGTCCTCGTCGAACTCGCGCGGCTTGACGTACGGGTCCGCCTCGCCGGCGTATGCGGCGCCCGCGGCGAGACCGGCCACCGACTCGTCGCGCTCGCGCGCTTCGCGCAGCAGCGCCGAGATGTGATCGGCGTTCTCGGGGATGGCGTCGAGGATGAACTCCAGCGACGGCGTGAGGCGCGTGTTGAGGTTCTTGCCCACCTCGCTGCGCAGCATGCCGGTCGCGGACTTCAGCGCGGCGGCGGTGTCGGCGCGGTGCGCCTCGTCGCCCATGACGGTGTAGAACACCGATGCGTGCTGCAGATCACCCGTGACGCGCACGTCGGTGATCGTCACGAAACCGAGCCGCGGGTCGCGCAGCCCCTTCTCGAGACGCTCCGCGAGAACCACGCGGATGCGGTCCGCCACTCGGGCCTGTCGTTCCCCTGCCACTTTCGTTCCCTTTCTCCGGAAGACGGAGCGGGGGCCGCGCCCGAAGACGCGACCCCCGCTCGACGGATCAGCCTCGAGGCTTCTCGACCATTTCGGTGGTCTCGATCTCGTCGCCGATCTGGATGTCGTTGAACTTGCCCAGGCCGATACCCGCCTCGAAGTCCGTGCGGACCTCGGTGACGTCGTCCTTGAAGCGGCGCAGCGACTCGATGGCCAGGCCGTCGGCCAGCACGACACCGTCGCGGATGACGCGGGCCTTGGCGTTGCGCGTGATCGTTCCCGACCGCACGATGACACCGGCGATGTTGCCGAACTTCGAGGAGCGGAACACCTCGCGGATCTCGGCGACACCCGACTGGACCTCTTCGAACTCCGGCTTGAGCAGGCCCTTGAGCGACTGCTCGACGTCGTCGATCGCGTTGTAGATGACCGAGTAGAACCGGACGTCCACACCCTCGCGGGCGGCACGCTCGCGGGCCTTGGTGTCGGGGCGGACGTTGAAGCCGATCACGATCGCGTTGTCGATCGTGGCCAGGTTGATGTCCGACTCGGTGATCGCACCCACACCGCGGTGGATGATGCGCAGCTGGACGCTGTCATCGACCTCGATCTTGAGCAGCGACTCCTCGAGCGCCTCGACGGCACCCGACACGTCACCCTTGATGATGAGGTTGAGCGACTCGACCTTGCCCTCTTCGAGAGCACGGGTGAAGTCCTCGAGCGAGATGCGCTTGCGGGCCTTGGCCAGCTGGGCGTTGCGCTCGGCGGCTTCGCGCTTCTCGGCGATCTGGCGCGCGGTGCGGTCTTCCTCGGTGACGATGAAGACGTCGCCGGCACGCGGGACCGAGTTGAGGCCCTGCACCTGGACGGGACGCGAGGGGTAGGCCTCGTCGACCGCGTCGCCGTTCTCGTCCATCATCGCGCGGACGCGGCCGTAGGCCGTACCGGCCACGATCGCATCGCCGACGCGGAGCGTTCCCGACTGGATCAGCACCGTGGCGACCGAACCGCGACCCTTGTCGAGCTTCGCCTCGATCGCGACACCGCGGGCAGCCTTGTTCGGGTTGGCCGTCAGGTCGAGACCGGCGTCGGCCGTCAGCAGCACGGCGTCCAGGAGCTCCTGGATGTTCGTGCCCTGGCGGGCCGAGACGTCGACGAACATGACGTCGCCGCCGTACTCCTCGGCGACCAGACCGTACTCGGTGAGCTGCTGGCGCACCTTGGCGGGGTTGGCATCCGGCTTGTCGACCTTGTTGACCGCGACCACGATCGGCACATTGGCCGCCTGGGCGTGGTTCAGGGCCTCCACCGTCTGGGGCATGATGCCGTCGTCGGCGGCGACCACGAGGATCGCGATGTCGGTCACCTGCGCACCACGGGCACGCATGGCGGTGAACGCCTCGTGACCCGGGGTGTCGATGAAGGTGATCGCGCGCTCGATGCCCTCGTGCTCGGTCCAGATCTGGTACGCACCGATGTGCTGCGTGATGCCACCGGCCTCGCCCGCCACGACGTTCGTCTGGCGGATGGCGTCGAGCAGTCGCGTCTTACCGTGGTCGACGTGGCCCATGACGGTGACCACGGGAGGACGGATCTCGAGGTCGTCCTCGCTCTCGGCCTCCAGCTCGGCGTCGAGGTCGAGACCGAAGCCCTCGAGGAGCTCTTTGTCTTCGTCCTCGGGCGAGACCATCTGGATCTTGTAGCCGAGTTCGGCGCCGAGGACCTCGAAGGTGGCCTCGTCGAGCGACTCGGTCGCGGTGGCCATCTCGCCCAGGTTGAACAGGATGGTCACGAGCGTGCCGGGCTGCACGGTGTAGCCGCGCAGCGCCTCGAGCTTGTCCGCGAAGTCGGCGATGGAGGCACCGCGACGCAGGCGGATGATCTCGCCGTTGCCCTTCGAGACGTTGACGCCGCCGACGACCGGCGCCGACCGCATCTCGAATTCCTGCCGCTTCGCCCGACGCGACTTACGCTGCTTGGACTTGCCGCCGCCCTTACCGAAGGCACCCGCGGTGCCACCGCCGGGACCGCGGCCACGGCCGCCGCCACCACCGGGACGACCGGCGAAACCGCCACCGGGAGCACCGCCACCGGGGCGCTGGAACCCGCCACCGGCACCGCCGGGACGACCGGGGCCGCCGGGACGCTGCTGGAACGGAGCACCGGGACGACCGCCGCCACCGGGACGACCGGCACCACCGGGGCGCGGGGCACCGGGACGCGGGACGCCGGGACGCGGAGCCTGGGGACGCGGGATGTTACCGGGGGTCGGGCGCTGGCCCATGCCCTGAGCCGAAGCGAAGGGGTTGTTACCCGGACGCGGGCCGGCGGGACGCTGGCCCATGCCCTGCGCCGAAGCGAAGGGGTTGTTGCCGGGACGTGCTCCACCCGGACGCGGGGGCGCGCTCGGGCCGGGCT
>NZ_VBUM01000142.1 GCF_005774735.1 Microbacterium sp. 5K110
GTCGTCACCCCTCGCTAGCGTGAGGGACATGAGCGAACGCGAATACGACCTCATCGTCATCGGCGCCGGCCCCGTGGGCGAGAACGTCGCCGACCGTGCCGTGCAAGCCGGACTCACGGCCGTCATCATCGAGTCCGAGCTGGTCGGGGGCGAGTGCTCGTACTGGGCGTGCATGCCGTCGAAGGCTCTGCTGCGCAGCGGTGCCGCCCTGCAGGCCGCGCGCAACATCGACGGCGCGAAGCAGGCCATCACCGGCGACCTCGACGTCGCGGCCGTGCTCCGTCGCCGCGACTCCATGACAAGCGACTGGAACGACTCCGGACAGGTCGAGTGGCTGCAGGGTGCCGGGATCGACCTCGTGCGCGGCCACGGTCGGCTCACCGGCGAGAAGACCGTGCGCGTCACCGCCGACGACGGCACGACCACCGACCTCGTCGCTCGGCATGCCGTCGCGGTGTGCACCGGCTCGGCCGCGCTTCTTCCCGGCATCCCGCGCCTGGCCGACATCGCGCCGTGGACGAGTCGCGAGGCCACCGCGGTGCAGCAGATCCCCCGCTCGCTCGCGATTCTCGGCGGTGGTGTCGTCGGGGCCGAGATGGCCACCGCTTTCTCCAGCCTGGGCGCCGAGGTCACGATCATCGCGCGCTCGGGACTGCTCGGCGGCACCGAGCCGTTCGCCGGCGAGCTCGTCGCGGATTCCTTGCGCGAGCGGGGAGTCACGGTCAAGACGGGGGTGGATGCCACGGCCGCACGCCGCGACGACGACGGGCGCCGCGTTCTCGAGCTGTCCGACGGCACGTCCGTCACCGCCGACGAGGTCCTCGTCGCCACGGGCCGCGTTCCCCGCACCGACGACCTCGGCCTCGACACCGTCGGGCTCGATGCCGGCTCGTGGCTCGACGTGGACGACACCCTGCTCGTGCGGGGGTTCGACTGGCTCTACGCCGTCGGCGACGTCAACCATCGTGCACTCCTCACACACCAGGGCAAGTACCAGGCGCGCGCCGCCGGCGACGTCATCGCCGCCCGAGCGCAGGGCGGCGAGGTCGACGACAGCCCGTGGGGAGCCCACGTCGCGACCGCCGACCACGACGCCGTTCCGCAAGTGACCTTCACCGACCCCGAGGTGGCCTCGGTCGGAGCGACGGCGAAGCGGGCAGAAGAGCGTGGCCTGAACGTGAAGGTGCTCGACTACGACCTCGCGCACGTCGCGGGCGCCAGCGAGCAGTCCGACGCCTACGTGGGCCGCGCCCGCGCGATCGTCGACCTCGACCGGGGAGTGCTCGTGGGCGCGACCTTCGTCGGCCCCGACGTCGCCGAACTGTTGCATTCGGCCACGATCGCGGTCGTGGGCGAGGTGCCGATCAAGCGACTGTGGCACGCGGTTCCCTCGTACCCGACGGTCAGCGAGGTCTGGCTGCGTCTCCTCGAGACGCTCGGCCGCGAGAGCGCGTGACCACGCGCGCTCGCGGCGCCGCGACGACACCGCTTCGCCGCGAAGTCGCAACTGATGGACCGAGTCCAATCTGTCGTACGATTCATGCGGTGGAGCCCGCCTTCACCGTGAACCGTGGGGGTAGGCAAGGTGCCGTTTCGCAGCAAAGACACGTTGCAGGTATGGCTGGATGAATTCGACGCGAAAGAGCCCGGCCGGATCGGCACCGCGTACGTCGCTGATCAGGAAGCCGTTGACGGTCGCGACAGCGGCCTGGTGATCTTCCCCCTGCGAAACGCCACGACCTCGGTGTACATCCAGCCCATGGAGACCGGGGCACCGGACTGGCGGGTCACGATAGAGGCACAGCCCGAGGTGACCGAACTCTCACCCGAGGCCCTGTACGACCTGTGCGAGGAACTGGCGAACACCGCCGCTCTCTGCGCTTTCCTGCAGGCGAAGTCGATCGACCACATGGCCCACCTGAACGCGCACGCCCAGGACTAGCTACGCGACCGAAGACTCGGATTCGTCGGCGGCCTGCGGGTCGATGCGTCGGGCTTGGTCCCGCGCGGCTGCAGTGGTGTGAGTGAGGAAGTCCGCGAGGTTGGCCTCGACCTGTGGGTCGAGGTGGCCGATGATCTGTCGGCAGGCCGTGTCGAAGCGGGCCAGCTGAGACCACGGCTCCTTTTCGAGGTCCACGACCAGATGGATGTGGTTCACTCGACGATCCGCCGAGTCGAACTCTCGGCGCAGGATGCCGCGACGCACGAGCCGTTCCACCATCGTCGTGATCCCAGCCGAGGTCACACCGAGGTGCCCCGCCAACTCCGATGGCCGAACGCCGGGGTGAGCCCCGACGTAGGCGAGGGCCTTGGCATCGAGCTCGTTGACACCGAGCTGCTTGCGCGCCTGAGCGGCGGCCGTGTCTCGTTCCCGGACGTAGAAGGCGAGCGCTGCCATCAACGGCGACGAATCACCCGATTTCTCCGTCATTGAACCGCTCCCTACGTAGCTCATGCCCCGAAGCACTATACCTAACCCCCTAAGGTTCCGAACCTGACAATCACGTTCAGTGACTGTTCACCGCAGTGAACCTCAACCGTGTTTACTAACTGAGTTAATTACATGGTAGGTTGATCTTCACCGGGGTTGACAGCCCGGCGCACCGTGGACGAAGGGGGAACCGCGATGGCCCACAGTCTTTTCACCGGGATCCGAACCGCACGGGTGCGGAGATCCACGTTCATCCCGGCTGCCGGTCGCCCGCTCACGCCCGCGCCGACGCCCGTCGTCGTCGCGGCTGCCGTGACGGTCTCGGTCGCGGTCGGGGTCGTCCTCCCCCTCGTTCTTTGAGCCATTCACACACGCCAGGAGTCATCATGGGAAAGCTCTTCTACGGTTCCGACCCGCAGCCGATGGACATCGACGATCGACTGCTGCAGTATCTTCAGGTCGTCTTCTCGACCAAGCTGCGTCGCAGCGAGTCGTTCACCATCACGTGGACGGATGCCGCGGCCTCGCACGCCCGCACCACGCTGTGGATCCAGCCGTCCATCCCCCTGCGATTCCTGTACTCGAGCGTGGACGCCCAGCGCCTGTCCGGCGGGTACCTCCGTCAGCTCGCCGACCAGGCCGCGATGTCGTCGGGTCTGGTGCTCGACGCCGCCACCTGGCACGAGCACGAGAGCGCGCACCGCGTGCAACTCGTCGCCGCGGCCTGACCGCACCCTCTTTGCCGCACCCCGCCCCGCCCTGACCACCGGGGCGGGGTGCGGTCTTTCACCGCGGCCCCACGTGCCGGCGCCTTTCCGCCCGACCGGCGGGTCCACCGGCGTAGATTTGCGTCGTGGCCCGGACGATCGCACTCCTCCGCGGCGTGGGTGGCCCCACGGCGCTGAAGATGGCCGCTCTCCGCGAGGTGCTGGCATCCGCGGGGCTCGGCGAGGTCGAGACGCTCCAGGTGGCCGGGAACATCGTGCTCGACGACGCGGGACGCTCCCCCGAGGCCGTCACCGGGGTCGTCCGGGCGGCCGTGCTCGGGGCCTTCGGCCACGATCTGCCCGTCGTGGTGCGCTCTCACGCCGAACTCGCCGACGCGCACGCCCGCAACCCCTTCGCCGACGCGGCCGAGGGACGGTGGGTCCAGACGGTGTTCCTCGACTCCGTCCCCGCCGTCGCCGCGGTGCGTCTGCCGGCCGGCATCCCCGAAGAGGCGGTCCTCGATGGCCGCGAAGTCTTCGTGCGCTACCCCGAGGGGATCGGCGGCTCGAAGCTGCAGGCGGGCTGGTTCGAGAAACACCTCGGTGTCGTCGCGACCGCCCGCAACGCCAACACGATCGCCAAGCTCATCGCCCTCAGCGCGTAGCGCCCCGCCCCGGCACCC
>NZ_VBUM01000143.1 GCF_005774735.1 Microbacterium sp. 5K110
GGGTCGGCGTCGGGACGCTCGGACCGTCGACACCGTCACGGGTCGATCCGGGTCCACCGACCCACGCCGTGGAGTCATCGGTCACGAGCTTCGCGCCACCGGCATCCTTCGTGATCGTGAAGGCGTCGAACAGTGCGCCGTCGACCGTGCGCGCTTCGACGTGCATGCGACCGTCGGCGGTGACGTCGACCGTCTGGAAGAGCTGCACGTCGCGGCCCGTCACCCGGAGGTTGGCACCGTTCGCGGTCCAGTTGTTCGCCTCGGCGGGGTCGGGCACGTACATCTTCGGGCCGGCGACGCTGACGAGATAGGCGGGGCCGGTGTGGCTCTTCGCCGGGTCCGCGCCCGCGGGCAGGTTCTGCTCGTTGGCGCGGAGGTTGCCGCGCCCGTACGCGTGGTCGTGACCCTGCACCACGAGGTCGACGTCGTACTTCTCGAACAGCGGCAGCCAGGCGTCGCGCAGCACCGCGTTGTCGCGTCCGCTCGTGACCGAGAAGATCGGGTGGTGGAACGTCACGACGGTCCACTGGTTCGGGTTCTCGGCCAGGCGCGACTCGAGCCACGCCGTCTGCGCCGCACGCGACTGCGCACCCATGGCCTGCGTGGAGTCGAGGCTGATGAAACGCACGCCCTGGTAGTCGACGGAGTAGACCGTCTCCTTCAGGGTCTCCGCCCCCTCGGGGCCGTTGAGCGGATACTCGAACTGCGCGCCCCAGTGCGCCGCCAGGTCGGGTCCCGGGTAGTACTCGTGGTTTCCGGTGGATGCCACGACGTTGAGGTACTGGTTGGAGAAGGCGGCGGCTTCATGCCACTCTCCCCACTCCGCGTCGCTCGTCTCGGTGTCGATGAGATCTCCGGCGTGCACCACGAGGCGGGCGTACGGCCGGGATTCGAACGCGGCCCGGAAGGTGCGCGAGGTGTAGGCCTTGTTGTCGTTCTGCGCGTCGCCCTGCACCAGGAAGCTGAAGTCGCCCGGCTTCGCGCTCGCGGTGGTGAACTCGAGCCATTCGCTCCAGGTCTGGCCGTCACCGACGCGGTAGACGTATGTCGTGTCGGGTTCGAGGCCCGAGATCGTCGCCGAGTGGTGCGCGATCTCGTAGCCGAGCGTGGTGTCCAGCCGGTGCGTGGAGGTGGCGTCCATCGACTGCGCACCACTGACCACGCTGGGGCCGCTCAGAGCCCATTCGACGCGGGGCGTCGTCACGTCCTTCGAGGTGCGCCAGGTGACGGATTGGCTCGTCGTCGGCGTCTCGGTCGGGGTCAGGATCACCCGATCGGGAACCGCGGTCGGGGTGTGCACGAGCACGGGGTCGATGGCGGGCGGCGCGAGGCCTCCACCGGCGGCGACGGCGACGCCGCCTCCGAAGCTGGACAGACCGATCGCGAGGGCGACAGCCCCCGCGGTCATGGCCGTCGGACGAGCGAATTTGAGCACGCAGAAGCCCCTTCGACATGGCCGGCCTCGGGTAGGCCGGCAACTGCAGGCGAGATGACCCGCTGTCAGCGGATCCCTAGCGATTGTGTCGGTGGCTCATCGTTCGATCTGGTCGTGGGCGGTGTTCTCGCACGACGTTCGAGCAACGTTCACGTCGGGCGCGAAATGTCATCTCCGGCTGGGTTCGGCGACCGTCCGCCCTCTGACGTCGTTCGCGATGGCGTTACCCGCCGTCCACCTCGATGTGGACCCGTGGAGCGCTCTACGCCGATGTCGACGGGGCCGCGCCGGCGGCATCCGCCTCGGCATCCTCGAGGTCTTCGACCTCTTTCTCCCACGCGTCGCGGGCGAGGCGGTACCAGAGGTAGAGAGCGAAGCCGGCGAAGACCGCCCACTCGGCCGCGTAGAAGATGTTCAGCCAGTTCACCCGCGATCGCTCGTCGGGGGCCGGGGAGTCGATGGCGTCGAGGGGCCCGAGAGCGGTCTGCGAGGTGAGGTAGGGCCGGTACACGGACACCCCGTCGATGTCGGTCCAGCGTCCGAGCAATGCCGCCGGCGACATCCGCGTCATGGTCTGCGGGTCGGCGCCGGCCGGCGGGCGGCCGGGGCCCTCGTCGGAGATCAGACGCCCGGTCACGGCGACGACGGCATCGGGGTCGGCTTCGGCCTGCGCGCGCAGGGTCTGGGCGGCCCGCTCGGCCGCCGACGCATCGCGAGTCCACCCGAGCGCGACGGCGATCGAGGTGGGCACGGCCGTGCCGTCGAGGCGGAGCTGCCCGGTGACCCAGTACCCCTCGACGTCGTCGTTGAAACGGGACGAGACCACGAGGAAATCGGGAGCGATCCACCGCCCGCTCGCCTCGACCCGCTGACCGACGAGCGGCTCGGGCAGGTACGCGCCCGGCTGGGCGACGTCGGCCAAGGGCTGAACGATCTCGGTCTGCCCCGGTTCGGCGGGCGCCGTGTCGACGGCGCGGCCGAGCTGCCATTGGCCCAGCCACGCCAGCACGCCCGCGACGACGAGCGAGAAGGCCAGCAGCGCGAGCCAGCGCGGTCGCAGCATGACCTCACGCAACGTCGGCGGGAACACCTCTCGGGGCTCCTGCTCGATGACGGTGGGAGAGGTCACGCGGGTACCGGAATCAGTGCCCGTAGGGCGCGACGACGACCTCGACCCGCTGGAACTCCTTGAGGTCGGAGTACCCGGTGGTGGCCATCGACTTCTTCAGCGCGCCGATGAGGTTCGCGGTGCCATCGGCCACGGGGGCCGGGCCGTAGAGGATCTGCTCGAGGGGGCCGACGCGGTCGACGGCCACGCGGTGTCCGCGGGGCAGCTTCGCGTGGTGGGCCTCGGGGCCCCAGTGGAACCCACGACCCGGGGCATCCGTCGCGCGAGCAAGAGCGACGCCGAGCATGACCGCGTCGGCGCCCATGGCCAGAGCCTTCACGATGTCGCCCGAGGTGCCCACGCCGCCGTCGGCGATCACGTGGACGTAGCGTCCGCCCGACTCGTCGAGGTAATCGCGTCGCGCTCCGGCGACGTCGGCGACCGCGGTGGCCATCGGCGCGTGCAGGCCGAGGGTCACGCGAGTCGTGGACGCGGCGCCACCGCCGAAGCCGACCAGGACGCCCGCGGCGCCCGTCCGCATGAGGTGCAGCGCGGCCGTGTACGTCGACGCACCGCCGACGATGACGGGGACGTCGAGGTCGTAGATGAACTTCTTGAGGTTCAGGGGCTCGGCGACGCTGGAGACGTGCTCCGCCGAGACCGTCGTCCCGCGGATCACGAAGAGGTCGACGCCGGCCGCAACTACCGTCTCGTAGAGGTCGTGGGTGCGCTGCGGGGTGAGGGCGCCGGCCACCGTGACGCCGGCGGCGCGGACCTCGGCGAGACGATCGCGCACCAGCTCGGGCTTGATCGACTCGGAGTACAGCTCCTGCATGCGACGCGTCGCCTCGGAGTCGGGCAGCCCCGCGATCTCGGCCAGGAGCGGCTCGGGGTCGTCGTACCGCGTCCACAGGCCCTCGAGGTCGAGAACGCCCAGCCCACCCAGTCGACCGAGCTCGATCGCGGTGCGCGGGCTGACGACCGAGTCCATCGGGGCGCCGAGCACCGGGATCTCGAACGGGAAGGCGTCGATGGTCCAGGCCGTCGACACGTCTTCCGGGTTGCGCGTGCGCCGCGAGGGGACGACGGCGATGTCGTCGAAGGTGTAGGCGCGGCGGGCACGCTTGGCACGGCCGAGATCGATCTCCATGGTCACTCCCCCAGCCTACCCGCGCCCTCCGACGC
>NZ_VBUM01000144.1 GCF_005774735.1 Microbacterium sp. 5K110
GGGCGGCCGCCCGTACGTCCCCTCGGCAGTCCCGCGCGTTCATCAGCGCGCGGCCGAACGCGGGATGCAAGGGGAGTCGCCCTACGTGTTCGTCGCTCCCGGAGCGGGGCCGGGCGTTGTCCCCCGGACCTTCGCCGACCTGCGCACCGGGGCGCTGGAGGGGCGGAACTTTCGCTCGCTCCAGGAGTTCGCGGTGGCCTCCGTCGTCGAGGGGCACCACTCGATCCCCGATGTGGCGCGCGTGTTCCGCGTACCCCCCTGGCGGCTCGAGCAGTGGGTGCGCGAAACCGGCCACGCGGTCTGAGCTCGAGGAGCGCGCGACCGCGCGGCCGATGCCCCGTCAGAGGGCCCGGAGCTTTTCCAGCAGCGGTGCGGCGACCTCGTCGACGAAGCGCTGCTGCTGCGCGTCGCCCACCTGCACGATGGCGATGTCGGTGAAGCCGGCGTCGATGAACGGCCGGACGCTCTCGGCGAGTTCGTCGAGATCGGGGCCGCACGCGATCGACTCCGCGACGTCCTCGGGGCGCACGAACTGTGACGCACCGGCGAAGCCCGCCGGCGTCGGCAGGTCGGAGTTGACCGCCCAGCCGCCGGCGAACCACCGGAACTGCTCGTGCGCGCGCGCGATCGCGGCATCCTTGTCGGGGTCCCAGCTGATCGGGATCTGACCGATCTTGCGCGACTGGCCCTCGTGGTGCTCATCCCATCCGCGTACCAGATCCGCCTCCGGCTCGGTGGTGATGAGGTGGTCGCCGAGGGGAGCGAAGCGGGCGATCGAGTGATCGCCCGACACGGCGACGCCGATGGGCACGCCACCCTCGGGCGCGTCCCACACGCGCGCCGAGTCGACCCGGAAGTACTCGCCGTCGTAAGTCACGAGGTCGCCGGTGTGCAGCGCCCGGATGATCTCGATCGCCTCGACGAGCATGTCCTGGCGGGCATGCACCGCGGGCCAGCCGTCGCCGACGACGTGCTCGTTGAGGTTCTCTCCGGAACCGAGACCGAGAGTGAAACGCCCGTCGGAGAGCAGCTGCAGCGTCGCGGCCTTCTGCGCCACCACCGCGGGGTGATACCGGATCGTCGGGCACGTGACGTACGTCATCAACTCGACATCGGTCGTCGCGTGGGCCACCGCGCCGAGCACCGTCCAGGCGTACGGCGCGTGTCCCTGCGAGGTCAGCCAGGGGGAGTAGTGATCGCTCGAGACGAGGAAGTCGTAGCCGGCGTGTTCGGCGCCGACGGCGTAGTCCACGAGCGCGCGGGGCCCGCTCTGCTCGGTCATGAGGGTGTATCCGAAACGAGTCATGTCGTCACGGTAGGAGCGGGAGGTGACGCCGCCCGCGGGGTTGCGCTCCGTCACCGGATACGGCAACGGGCCCGCAGCGCTCGCCGCGGGCCCGTCGCCGATGACTCAGTCCTCGGGAGCGTGGATGACCTTCTCGCCCTCGAACGTGTCGCGTCGCTTCTTGTCGGCATCCCGGCGCGTCTTGGCCAGGCTCGCCACGGTGGCCACGGCGACGGTCGCCGCGATGAACAGCAGCGAGAACCAGATCGGGATCTCGGGCACCCACAGCAACGGCTCACCGCCGTTGATGAAGGGCAGCTCGTTGACGTGCAGCGCGTGGAAGACGAGCTTGACGCCGATGAAGGCGAGGATGACGGCGAGTCCCTGCGACAGGTACACGAGGCGCTCCAGCAGCCCGCCGATGAGGAAGTACAGCTGACGCAGACCCATCAGCGCGAAGGCGTTGGCCGTGAAGACGATGTAGGCCTCGTTGGTCAGACCGTAGATCGCCGGGATCGAGTCGACCGCGAACACGAGGTCGATGAAGCCGATCGCGACGATCACCAGCAGCATGGGGGTGACGAAGCGCTTCCCGTTCTTCTTCACCGTCAGCCTGTCGGCGTTGTACTCCTCGCTGACGGGGAGGACGCGACGGACCAAGCGCATGAACTTGCCGTTGGCCGGGTCGCTCTCACCGTGGGCGAAGGCCTGGCGGTAGGCGAGGAACAGCAGCAGCGCACCGAAGATGTAGAAGATCCACGAGAAGTTCTCGATCAGGGCCGCACCCACCGCGATGAACGCGCCGCGCATGATCAGCGCGATGACGATGCCGACCATCAGGACCTTCTGCTGGTACTTCTTCGGCACCGCGAACCCGGTCATGATCAGGAGGAACACGAAGAGGTTGTCGATCGACAGGGCCTTCTCGGTGAGGTAGCCGGCGAAGTACTCGCCACCGTAGGTCCAGCCGGAGAACACTCCGATGCCCACGCCGAACAGCAGGGCGAGACCGATGTAGAACGCAGACCAGCGGGCGGATTCGCCGATCGAGGGTTCATGCGGTTTGCGGACGTGTGCGAAGAACTCGAACACGAAGAACGCGATCGTGACCGCGATCGTGATGAGCCAGATAAGCGGGGTGACACCCACGCGGGCCTCCAAGGGATGTGGTGTACGTCGAAACACCAAGGTCTCTTCCACTCGCGATGCGAGCCGACGACCCGGGGCCACGATGGCGTGGACCGTATTGACGGGAACGTCGCGTGGGAGTACTCCCCTTGCTGTACTCGATTCTAGGGCACGGTTCGTGCCGGAGGCTCCCCGTCGGCGGGGAACGGCGAGACGCCGTCCCGACGCAGCATGCGCGCCCCTCGTGCGCAACCCCTCGTCCCCGCGTGTTCCGTGCCCGGAGGATTCCAGGACGACATCGATCGAGGAGGACCCCATGGACGATCGCGATGAGACGCAGGACGGCCCCGTGATGGACGGTGCCACCGAGGCGGCCCCCGCGGAGAAGAAAGCGGGCGCGCAGGAGCAGCGGGCCGCCGACGCCGCCGTGAGCGACGACGCAGCCGAAGAGGAGCTGCAGGACGACGTCCGCAGCATCTGGGCCTACGGCGAGGATCGCTGAGACGACGAACCCCGTCCGGAGCCGCGTGGGGGCGTGGCTCGACGGACGGGGCGTCGCGCGCCCCGGAGGGCGGCATCCGCACCGGCGATGCCGGGGCTGGATGTCTTCGACGATACGCCGGATCGCGGAGAAGAGGGCCGTTGTCAGC
Organism: Microbacterium sp. 5K110; assembly: GCF_005774735.1. Lineage (GTDB taxonomy): Bacteria > Actinomycetota > Actinomycetes > Actinomycetales > Microbacteriaceae > Microbacterium. The sequence goes on from NZ_VBUM01000144.1 coordinate 3,064, forward strand.
CGATCCGTAGGCGCCGCCGCACCATCTCGCGGAAACGCCACGTCTGTCGGCGCGCCGCGTGTCGACGCGCCGCGCGACGCAGGACCGCCGCCCACCGATCCCGCACCGCCCGCTCATCGAGCGTGCGCGCCCGATCCACGGCATCCCGCCGCATCCGCGCGAGAACGCGCTCGTCGGTGGTGGTGGCGCGCACGAGCGCCTCGCTGAGGGCCGCGACGTCCCCCGGTGCCACCAGCCAGCCCGTCCGACCGTCGCGGATGAGTTCGCGGGGCCCGTAGGGCACGTCGTAGGCGATCGGCAGGCACCCCGCCGCCATGGCCTCGGCCACGACGAGGGAGAACGCCTCCGAGCGGCTGGTCAGGAGCAGGACGGATGCCGAAGTGAGTGCTGCTCGCGCCGAAGGGTCGAACCCGTGGAATCTCACCGCGCCGTCCGCGCCGGCGAGTGCCTCCAGGGCTCCGCGCCGGGGGCCGTCGCCGTAGACGTCGAGCGTGAGACCCGGTACGCGGACCTCCGCGTCCTGCACCGCTCGGACGGCGTCCTCGACGCGTTTGATCCCCTCCAGGCGCGCGATCATCACCGCGCCGCGGCGCGCAGAGGCGGGGGCGGCGACCGGGGCCACGG
>NZ_VBUM01000145.1 GCF_005774735.1 Microbacterium sp. 5K110
CCCCCCGCACCGCACGCCGCGCCGGCCGTCGCGGGCACGGTTCTCGCGGTCGACGACGAGCCCGAGGATGCCACGGGGCGACCCGCCGTCCGTATCGCTCCGCCGCCCTTCGAGGGAAGCGTTCTCCCCGCCGCCGACGTCGCCGCCTCCGTCCCCGCGCCCGACGAGGTCGACGACGACGACGTCATCCCGCCCGCCGACGACGAGCTCGATCGTCCCGTCCCTCCCGTCGTCGTGCCGCGGATGGCTCCGCTGCGCGGGGGAGTGCAGCGCTATGGCGAGGCGGTCGTGCGCCAGATGCTCGGGGCGAACTACGTCCGTGACGAGCCCTACGAGCCCCCGACGAGGTTCAACTGATGTACGACGGCATCGTCCAAGACCTCATCGACGAATTCGGTCGGCTGCCCGGCATCGGGCCCAAGTCGGCGCAGCGCATCGCCTTCCACATCCTCCAGTCGCCGACGTTCGACGTCTCCCGACTGTCGACGCTCCTCGGCGAGATCCGCGAGAAGGTCAAGTTCTGCGAGGTCTGCGGCAACGTCTCCGAGCAGGACCGCTGCTCGATCTGCCGCGACCCGCGTCGTAACGAGGCCCTCATCTGCGTCGTCGAAGACGCCAAGGACGTCGCCGCGATCGAGCGCACGCGAGAGTTCCGCGGCCTGTACCACGTCCTCGGTGGCGCGATCAGCCCCATCGCCGGTATCGGTCCCGACGACCTGCGCATCACGCAGCTCATGCAGCGCCTCGCCGACGGCACGGTGCAGGAGGTCATCCTCGCCACCAACCCGAACCTCGAGGGCGAGGCGACGGCCACGTACCTGAGCCGGCTGCTGCACACCCTCGAGATCCGCGTCACCCGCCTGGCATCCGGTCTCCCCGTCGGCGGCGACCTCGAGTACGCCGACGAAGTCACCCTCGGCCGCGCGTTCGAAGGACGCCGCACGCTCTGAGCGCCGCCGCCACCGTCCTGGTGAGACGCCCGAAGGTGCGCGGCGCGAGGCGTCGCCCGCAGGGGTGATCTGCGGGTGAACCCCGAGCGTTGAGCGCCCGTGTACCCGGCGTTCATCCGCCGATGGACCTACGGATACCGTGCCACGGCACTTTTTGCCTACGGACTGCAGTCCGGGTGCCCGACCCTTCAGTTCTGCGGCCGTCAGACAGGGGTATCCGTGAGCGAGAAGCTCTCCGATCGCACAGTGCGGCGCGCGCGGATCGTGTTCGACACCTTCCGGTCGATCCATGATCCGCGGCTCGGCGCGTGGTTGCTGTTCCGCTCCCACCTCCTGCCCGAGTGGTCGATGACCGCCGGCAGCCTCGGCGAGAGCACTCCCGAGGCCGCCCTCACCCCGCTCGGCGTGTTCGGAGTGTGGCGCCTGCTGGCCACGAACAACCGCGAGCTCGCTCGGTGCGCCCGGGTCTTCGCATCGCCGCGGGCGGCGTTCGACGCCGTGGTCGCCGAGCAGGCCCGGGTGGAGGAGATGACGGTGACCGCCGTGCGGGGACCGCAGTCGACGACGCACGGATGGGTCATCCGCCGCGGCGATCGTCCCGTGCTCACCGCGGCGCGTTGGTACGAGTCGGCGAGCGAGGCCGCAGCTGCCGGGCGGGCCGCCAGCCACGCCCTCGGCACGGCCGAGATCGCCCAGGGCGTCAGCATCGGTACCGCTTCCGGGCGACGCACCCGCGTCGTGATGAACACCCCGTGATCGTGGCATCCAGCCTCGTCCTGTCCTGCGCGGGATCGTCGTGACGACGGGTCCGGGCCTCATCGCCGGCCGGTTCCGCCTCGAGGGACTCCTCGGCTCGGGTGGGACGGCATCGGTGTTCGCGGCCACGGACACGCTCCTGAATCGCCCGGTGGCCATCAAGCTGCTGCATCCGCACTTGTCCGAGAGTGAGGCTCTGCGCGAGGCCTTCCTCGTCGAGGCCCGGCGCACCGCCGCGGTGTCCCACCCGGGGATCGTCGAGGTGGTCGATGTCGGCACCTTCCAGGACGGTGCGGTCACGATCGCGTGGATCGCCCAGGAACGATTGGAGGGAACGACGCTCGCCGAGCACGTGCTCGCCCACGGTCCGCTCGGTGCCGGGGCCGCCCGCGGCATCGGCGTGACGATCCTCAGCGCCCTGGAAGCGGCCCACGCCGTCGGCCTGGTCCATCGCGACGTCTCCCCGGCCAACGTCCTCGTGCGTTTCGAGGGGGCCGAGCCCGTGCGCACGACCCTGCTCGATTTCGGACTGGCGGATGCCGCGGGCCGCGACGCGCGCGGAGACGACGTCCTGCGCAGTTCGGCGTCTGCGACCGCCGGGGTGGTGGGAAACGCGCAGTACGCCTCGCCCGAGCAGTTGCGCGGCGAACCGGTCGGCGTCCGCGGCGACGTCTACCAAGTGGGCGGTCTCCTGTACTTCGCCCTCACCGGACGGGCGCCCTTCGAGGGCGGCGACCGGGATGCCGTGGTGCGTGCGCAGCTGTCGGCGCCGCCGCCCGTGGCCTCGGTGCGCGCCCGCGGGGTGTCACCGGCGCTGGACCGCGTCCTGGTGCGGGCGATGCTCAAGGACCCCGCCGACCGCTTCGCCGACGCGGCCGAAATGCGGCGCGCGCTGGAGGCCGCGGCTCCGGCGCTGGCGCCGGAGCACGCGACCCGCGTGCTGCGCCCGGTATCCAGCGTCGCCCCGATCCTCGCCCCTGCCCCGGCGGCCGAGACGGGCGCCGTCGACACCCCACGCTCCCGCGGCGACGGCCCGGGCTGGGCGACGGCGGCGGTCGTGATCGCGGTCCTCGCGCTCGTCGCGGTGGCCGTTCCCCTCATGGCCACGGCGGGGCGCCCCGGACCGGGAGCGGCGCCCACCGCGACGGCATCGTCGTCGAGCACTCCGGAGGCCTCGCCCACGACTCCCGTTCCCCCCGCCGCGGTCCCCGACGACGCGGTCGTCCCCGACCTGGGTTCGCTCGAGCAGACCCTCTCGGCGATCCAGGCCGCCGGGCTCGTGGCGGGCGCGGTGACCACCCAGGACTCCTCGCTCGCGGCGGGCACGGTGATCTCCGCCGACCCGGCCGCTGGATCCGCGGTGCCGCGCGGCACGACCGTGCGCCTCGTCGTGGCATCCGGAACCAACGCCGTGCCCCCGGTCGACGGGTGGTCGGCGGTCGACGCCGAGGCGGCGGTGCGCGCGGCGGGTTTCGCGCCCGAGAACGTCGCGACGGTATCGGACCGCCCCGCGGGCACGGTCATCGGTTCGGCGCCCGCGGCCGGCGGGTCCGCGCGCGTCGGGTCCACGGTGCGGCTTCTCGTCTCGACCGGCCGCGCCCCCGCACCCACGCCGACGCCGACCCCCACGACGGCGC
>NZ_VBUM01000146.1 GCF_005774735.1 Microbacterium sp. 5K110
GCACCGACCGCCGACGCATCCGCACCGGCACTCCCGACCCTCGTCTCGACCGGAAAGTGAGCGTTCCGTGACCCTCGCCTCCCCCTCCCCGGCAGCCACGCTCGCGGGCCCCTCCGCGCCGCTGCTGGATTTCCGGAACGTCGCCATGACGTTCCCCAACGGCACCACCGCCCTCTCCGGCGTCGACCTCGTCGTGCAACGCGGCGAGTTCGTCAGCGTCGTCGGCCCCTCGGGCTGCGGCAAGTCGACCCTGCTGCGCATCGCCTCCGGCCTCGAGTCGGCCAGCGAGGGGACGGCGACGGTCAACACCGACCGCATCGGGTACGTCTTCCAGGACGCGACGCTCCTGCCCTGGCGCGACGTGCAATCCAACGTCGAACTGCTCGCCGAGCTGAACTGGCAGCCCAAGCGGGTGCGCACGCCCAAGGCGCAGTGGGCGATCGACCTCGTGGGACTCAAGGGCTTCGAGAAGCACCTGCCCAAGCAGATGTCGGGCGGCATGAAGATGCGCGCGTCGCTGGCCCGCTCGCTGACGCTCGACCCCGAGCTGTTCCTCTTCGACGAACCGTTCGGTGCGCTCGACGAGATCACGCGCGAACGCCTGAACGACGAGCTGTTGAAGATCTTCGTCGCGCAGAAGTTCGGCGGCCTCTTCATCACCCACTCGGTGTCCGAAGCGGTCTACCTCTCCACCAAGGTCGTCGTGATGTCGGGTCGCCCCGGCCATCTCGTCGACACCTTCGAGGTCCCCTTCGACATGCCTCGCGACCCCGAGATCCGCTACACGGGCGAGTTCGCCAAGCTCGTCGGCGAGGTCTCCCACGCCCTCCGGGAAGGACACTCATGAGCACCACCTCTGCAGAGCCGGTCGTCTCCGAAACGTCCGAGCCCACGGCATCCACCCCCATCCCGCCGATCGACGCGGCCCCGAAGGCTCCGCCCCGCGGTCGCGGCCCCATCGCCCGCGCGCTGCTGCTCGCGGGACCGCCGCTCGGGGTCCTGGCCGTCCTCGTCGGCGCCTGGTACGTCGTCTCGGGCGTCCTCACGGCGACGGGCAAGGGCTTCCTCCTTCCGATGCCGCACGAGATGTTCACGAAGGGCTTCTTCGACCCGCAGGTCAGCGTCGACATCTGGACCGCGCTGTTCCGCACCACGGGCGTCGCCCTCACGGGCCTCGCGATCGCCATGGTCATCGGCGTCGGCTGGGCCATCGCGATGTCGCTGGCGCGCTGGGTCGAGCGCAGCACCTACGCCTACGCGGTGATCCTGCAGTGCATCCCGATCCTCGCCCTCGTGCCCCTCGTGGGCTTCTGGTTCGGTTACGAGTTCCTCGCCCGCGTCATCGTCTGCGTCCTGATCGCGCTGTTCCCCATGGTCTCGAACACCCTGTTCGGTCTGCAGTCGGTCGACAAGTCGCAGCGGGAACTGTTCCGCCTGCAGAAGGCCAACAAGTGGACGGTCCTGACCAAGCTCACCCTCCCCGCCGCGCTCCCCTCGATCTTCGTCGGCATGCGCACCTCGGCCGGACTCTCGGTCATCGGCGCGATCGTCGGCGACTACTTCTTCCGCCGCGGTGAGCCGGGCATCGGCTCGCTCATCTCCAACTACCAGTCGCGTCTGCAGAGCGCCGAGCTGTTCGCCGCGATCCTCGCGGCCTGCCTCCTCGGCGTGGCGATCTTCGCCTTCTTCGGCTGGCTGTCCAAGGTGGCCGTCGGCCGCTGGTACGAAGCCGCCCGCTGACGCCCGCCCCGCTCCCTCACCCCGTTCCACACCCAGACACCGGATGCCACGGCATCGCGCCCTCGGGCGTGCCCGCGGCCGTGGCATCCGACCCCTTCTGCACCACCTCCGCACCCGAGAGCTCCACCCGTCACAGAAAGCGAAACAGCATGAAGCGCAGCACCCTCGTCCGCGGCACCGCCGTCACCGGCGCGTTCGCGATCGCCCTCACGCTCACCTCGTGCGCCGGCAGCGCCGCGGAATCGGCGCCGAGCAGCTCCGACCTCGCCATCGGCTCGGTCGACCTGTCGGCCGACTGCCCCGCGACGATCGTCGTCCAGACCGACTGGAACCCGGAGGCCGAGCACGGCCACCTGTACGAGATGATCAAGGACGACTACACGATCGACGCCAACACCAAGGCGGTCACCGGCCCGCTCATGTCGGACGGCGAGTACACCGGCGTGAACCTCGAGATCCGCGCCGGCGGTCCCGCGATCGGCTTCCAGACCGTCTCGGCCCAGATGTACCAGGACGACAAGATCACCCTCGGCTACGTCAGCACCGACGAGGCGATCCAGCTCTCGGGCACCACCCCCACCAAGGCCGTCATGGCGCCGCTCGACATCAGCCCGACCATGGTCATGTGGGACCCCGCGACGTACCCCGGCGTGAAGACCATCCAGGACGTCAAGCCCGCCCTCGAGGGCAACGGCGGCGTGTGGCGCTACTTCGACGGCTCGGCCTACATCGAGTACCTCAAGAGCGCCGGGCTCGCGAGCCCCGCGGTCCTCGACGGCTCGTACGACGGCACCCCGTCCAACTTCGTCGCCGCCGGCGGCAAGGACATGCAGCAGGGCTTCGCCTCGGCGGAGCCGTTCGTCTACCAGAACGAGGTCTCGGCCTGGGGCAAGCCCGTGAAGTTCGCCCTCATCCACGACTCGGGATGGCAGACCTACCAGTCGTCGATGTCGGTGAAGTCCGCGGACTTCGACACGCTGAGCCCCTGCCTCACCAAGCTCGTCCCCGCCCTGCAGAAGGCCGGCGTCGCGTACTACCAGGACCCCAAGGCGACGAACGACCTCATCCTGAAGCTCGTCGAGGAGTACGACACGGGCTGGGCCTACACGCAGGGCGTGGCGGACTACTCGGTCAAGACGCAGGTCGAGCTCGGCCTCGTCGGCGACGGCCCCGACTCCACCTACGGCAACTTCGACGACGCCCGCTTCGAGGACTTCTTCACCAAGGCCAGCAAGGTCTACACCGACCTCGGCACCCCGCCGGCCGCCGGGTACACCCCCGCCGACCTGTACACGAACGAGTTCATCGACACCTCGATCTCGTTCTGACCGTGACGGCCCGGTCCGCCTCGCGCGGACCGGGCCGCCCGGGGGCTCCCGCCCCGGCTCCCGCCCTGGCTCGCTGCCCCGGCTCCCGCCCTGGCT
>NZ_VBUM01000147.1 GCF_005774735.1 Microbacterium sp. 5K110
TCGAAGAACTGCGCCGTCGCGCGCTCGAGCGCACCGAGGGTCCCGCGGTGACGACCGACGCCGAGCTGTGGGTGGACCCCGAGGTGTGGCGCCGGGTCGTCCGTCACGTCGGTGAGGCCTCGGCGCTGCTGCATGCGGCCGCGCGGCCGCCGCGCACGCCGGGCACCCGCCCGGTCTCGATGACCGCCGCGCTGTTCCCGCTTCGGCGGAATCGATGAGCGGCTCTCCCCCGGCCGACGCGCGTGCCACGCGACCACACGGGCCCGGGCCCCTGGCATCCACCCCCTTCCGCTGGCTCCTCGCGGCGCGCACGACCGCGATCGTGGGCAACGCCGTGGCCCCGATCGCCCTCGCGTTCGCGGTGCTGGACCTGCCCGGGTCCGCCGCCGACCTGGGGCTGGTCGTCGCCGCACGCTCGATCGCCAACGTCGCGGTGCTGCTTTTCGGCGGCGTCATCGCCGACCGTCTCCCCCGCAACGTCCTGCTCGTCGGGACGTCGCTGGCCGCGGCCGCCACCCAAGGCACGATCGCCGCACTCGTCCTCACCGGAACCGCCGGCATCCCCGCCCTCGTCGTGCTCGGGGTGGTCAACGGTGCGGTGGCCGCGGTGAGCCTCCCGGCGGCGGCGGCTCTCGTGCCCGACACGGTACCCGCGGCGCAGCTGCGCCCCGCGAACGCGCTGCTGCGGCTCGGCCTGAACGCCGGCAGCATCGTGGGCGCATCCGCGGGAGCGGGCGTCATCGCCCTCATCGGACCGGGGTGGGGGCTCGCGATCGACGCCGCGGCCTTCGCCGTCGCCGCCCTGCTGTACGCGCGCCTGCGGCTGCCCGCGGTCCCGGCGGCGGCGGAGCGGACCTCCGTGCTGTCCGACCTGCGCGAAGGCTGGCGCGAGTTCTCGCGTCGACGGTGGATCTGGATCGTCGTGCTGCAGTTCGCCGTCCTCAACGCGGCGTTCACGGGCGCGACGGTGGTGCTCGGTCCGCTCGTGGCCGACGAGTCGCTCGGGCGCGGCGCGTGGGGCCTCGTCGTCGCGGCGCAGACCGCCGGGTTCGCCCTCGGGGCCGTGATCGCCTTGCGCTGGCGACCCCGACGCGCTCTCGGCATCGGCGTGGCGGGCATGGCGGTCGCCGCGCTGCCCGTCGCCGCCCTGGCCGCGGCCCCCGCGCTCGCGGTGCTCGTGGGGGCGTTCGCCCTCGGCGGGCTGGCGATGGAGGTGTTCGCGATCGCGTGGGACCAATCGCTGCAGTCCCACGTGCCCCGCGAGGCACTGTCGCGCGTCTACTCCTACGACATGGTGGGGTCCTTCATCGCGGTGCCGCTCGGTGAGATCGCGGTCGGCCCCCTCGCTCACGCCGTCGGCACGACCCCCGTGCTGCTGGGCTGCGCGGCAGTCATCCTGGTGGCCACCGCGTGCGCCGCCGCGTCGCGAAGCGTGTGGGGCATCCGGGCGGTGTAACGCCCGACGCCGCGCACGGCAACACCCCTGTCCAAATCCCTCGTAGGTCTAGCGTGGAGCGCATGTCTCAGCAGAGCGACCACACCGCGGTGGACGACAGCAGCACCGACCGCCGCTTCTTCGGGCAGCCGTGGGCCCTCGCCCACATCTTCGGCGTGGAGATGTGGGAGCGCTTCAGCTTCTACGGCATGCAGGCGATCCTGCTCATCTACATGTACCACTCGGTCGCCGAGGGCGGCCTCGGCCTCGACCAGACCGTCGCGACCGGGATCGTCGGCGCCTACGGCGGGTCCGTGTACCTCGCCACGATCCTCGGGGCATGGGTGGCCGACCGCCTGCTCGGCTCCGAACGCGTGCTGTTCTTCAGCGCGATCGTGATCATGGCCGGGCACATCGCGCTTGCGATCCTGCCGGGCATGTGGGGCCTCGGTGTGGGCCTCGTCCTCGTCGCGATCGGATCAGGCGGCCTCAAGGCCAACGCCACCTCGGTCGTCGGGACCCTCTACGCACCGGATGACGCGCGCCGCGACGCCGGATTCTCGCTGTTCTACCTCGGCATCAATCTCGGCGCGTTCATCGGCCCGATCGTGACCGGCGCGCTGCAGTCCTCGGTCGGGTTCCACTGGGGCTTCGGCGCCGCCGCCGTCGGCATGGCGGCGGGCCTGGTGCAGTACTCGTTCGGTCGGCGGGCGCTGCCGGCCGCGTCACGTGCGGTGCCCAACCCGCTGCCCGCCTCGCGCCGCGGGCTCGTGATCGGCGCCGCGGCCGCCGTGATCGTCGTGGTCGCCGTGCTCGTACTGCTGGGCGTCATCCGCGCCGACAACCTCGCCGGCATCGTCATCCTCGTGGTCGTCGCCGCCTCGATCGCGTACTTCGCGGTCATCGTCTCGTCGCCGGCCATCACCACCACCGAACGCTCCCGCGTGATCGGATTCATCCCGCTGTTCGTGGTCAACGTCGGCTTCTGGTCGCTCTACCAGCAGCAGTTCACGGTGCTGACGATCTACTCGGACGAACGTCTCAACCGCGACATCTTCGGTTGGGAGATGCCTATCTCGTGGGTCAACTCGATCAACCCGATCTTCGTCATCATCCTCTCGGGGGTGTTCGCCGCGATCTGGACGCGACTCGGCTCCCGCCAGCCCAGCGCGCCGGTGAAGTTCGGTGTCGGCGCGATCGTGATGGGGGCCGCGTTCCTGCTGTTCCTGCCGTTCGCCAACGGGCCCGCGAACGCGACGCCGCTCATCGCGATCGTCGGCATCCTGCTCGTCTTCACGATCGCCGAGCTGTTCATCTCGCCGCCCGGCCTGTCGGTGTCGACCAAGCTCGCGCCCGCGCGATTCCACACGCAGATGGTCGCGCTGTACTTCCTGTCGGTGGCGCTCGGCACCTCGATCGCCGGATGGCTCGCCGGCTTCTACGACCCACGCAACGAGGTGCCGTACTTCACGATCCTCGGCGCGATCGCCGTGGTGCTCGGCATCGCCCTCCTCCTGGCGGCCAAGCCCGTGCTCGCCCTGATGAGGGGCGTGCGCTGAGTCCGCGTCGCCGCGCGGGCGGGGGC
>NZ_VBUM01000148.1 GCF_005774735.1 Microbacterium sp. 5K110
GCCGAGTGAGACACCACGCAACAGGGTGTGTCTCGCTCGACAGGGCGTTTATCGACAGCGGGCGGCAGCTACGCACGGCGGTAGCGGCGGCGGGCGCTCAGTGGAAGAAGTGCCGCTCGCCGGTGAAGAACATTGTCACGCCGGCGGCGCGGGCGGCGTCGACGACCTCGCCGTCGCGCACCGACCCGCCGGGCTGGATGATCGCCGAGATGCCGGCGTCGATGAGCACCTGCGGCCCGTCGGCGAACGGGAAGAAAGCATCGGATGCCGCGATGGAGCCGGCGGCACGGTCGCCCGCGCGCTCGACCGCCAGGCGACACGAGTCGACGCGGTTCACCTGGCCCATGCCGATACCGACCGTCGCCGAGCCCTTCGCCAGGACGATCGCGTTCGACTTCACCGCGCGGCAGGCCTTCCACGCGAAGATCAGGTTCGTCATGTCCTCGTCGGCGGGCCGCTCGCCCGAGACGAGCTCCCAGTTCTTCGCGACCGACTCGATGTCGTCGGGGAACCGGTCGGCATCCTGCAGCAGCAGCCCGCCCGACACCAGGCGCACGTCCATCGGCTCCTGCCGCCAGTCGGCGGGCAGCTGCAGCACGCGCAGGTTCTTCTTGAGCTTGAACACTTCGAGCGCTTCGGGCTCGAAGTCGGGCGCGATGATGACCTCGGTGAAGATATCGCGGAGGTTCTCGGCCATCTTCAGCGTCACGGTGCGGTTCGCCGCGATCACGCCGCCGAACGCCGACACCGGGTCGCACTCGTGCGCGCGCAGGTGGGCCGAGGCGATCGGGTCGAGGGCGTTCGGTGCGGCGACGGCGATGCCGCACGGGTTGGCGTGCTTGATGATCGCGACGGCGGGCTTGACCATGTCGAACGCCGCGCGCAGGGCGGCATCGGCGTCGACGTAGTTGTTGTACGACATCTCCTTGCCCTGCAGCTGCGTCGCCTGCGCGATCCCGTGACCGCCGACGCGGGTATAGATCGCGGCGCGCTGGTGCGAGTTCTCGCCGTACCGCAGCGTCGACAGGCGCTCGGCCTGGATGGTGAGGTGCGCGGGCAGGTCGATGTCGTCACCGAGCGTGCCCTCGGCGAACCACGTCGACACTGCGGTGTCGTACGCCGCGGTGTGCGCGAAGGCGCGGGCGGCGAGTTCGCGCCGCTGCACGAGCGAGGTGCCGCCGTCGCGCTGCACCGCGTCGATGATCGCGGGGTAGGACTCGGGCGAGACGACGATGGCGACGTTCGCGTGGTTCTTCGCCGACGCGCGGACCATCGCGGGGCCGCCGATATCGATCTGCTCCACGACGTCGTCGCCCTCGGCCCCGGATGCCACGGTCTCCACGAACGGGTAGAGGTTCACCACCACGAGCTCGAAGGGGAGGATGCCGAGCTCATCGAGCTGCGCTTCGTGACTGGCCAGACGCAGATCGGCGAGGAGACCCGCGTGGACGCTCGGGTGGAGCGTCTTCACGCGCCCGTCGAGCGATTCGGGGAACCCGGTCACGGTCGAGACGTCGGTGACGTCGTGGCCGGCGTCACGGATCGTCGCCGCGGTCGAGCCGGTCGAGACGATCTCGACGCCCGCACCGGCGAGGGCCTCGGCGAGCTGCAGCAGGCCGTTCTTGTCGCTGACCGACACCAGCGCTCGGCGGATCGGGACGACGTCACGGGGACGGTAGTCGGCGGGGTCGTGGCGGGGTCCGGCCATGGCTGCGGCTCCTGTGTCTCGTGTCGGGGTTCAAGGACGCGGGCGTGCGGACGCCCGCGGGATCAGGGGATTCGGGATGCCGCGACGGCGAGGTCGAGGTCGCCCTCGGCGATGCGACGGACCACGTCGATGAGCAGGCGCCGTTCGACGGGCTTGATGCGCTCGTGCAGTGCCGCCTCGTCGTCGTCGGGGAGCACGGGGATGCGTTCCTGCGCGAGGATCGGACCGGTGTCGACGCCGGAGTCCACGACGATGACGCTCGCCCCGGTCTGCGAGACACCGGACCGCAGGGCGTCGCGCACCCCGTGCGCGCCGGGGAACTCGGGCAGGTACGCCGGGTGGGTGTTGATGATGCGGGGCTCCCACTCGGCGACGAGGTCGGCGGGGAGCAGGCGCATCATTCCGCTCAGCACGACGAGGTCGGGCTGCCACACGCGCAACTGCGCCCCCAGTTCCGCTCCCCACTCGGCGCGCGACGCGAAGGCATCGAACGGGACGAGGAAGGTCGGGATGCCGAAGTGCTCGGCGTGCGCGAAGCCGTCGGCCTCGCGATCGGCACCGACCGCGACCACGCGCGCCGGAAAGTCGGGGGCGGCGGCCGCCTCGAGCAGGGCGCGGAGATTGGAGCCGGTGCCGGAGATGAGGACGGCGACCGCGAGCACGGAGGCCAGTCTACGCAGGTGCGTTCGAGCGCGCGGATCGGCCCGTCTCCGGACGTGACTGCGTCGCCGACGGCGCGCCGACAGGTCAGCGCTGATCCGGCGCGGCGTCGCCCCACGCGGCCCGGATGCGCGCGCGGACGTCGTCATCGCTCGCCGTGCCGGTGGCGTCCGGCGCGGGCCCCGCCTCCGCGGCATCCGGATCCCGGTAGGCACTCGGCCACACGTCGGTCGCGATCCCGACGCCCGGGCCGGGGGCCGTGGGGGTCGGTCCGGTCGCGTGCTCGGCGCGATCGAAGGGCACGTGCTCGCGCGTCGGGAACGAGAACGCCGGGACGTGCTCGCGCGCCTCGGAGACGGGCGCCGTCCGGCCACCGACGCGCGGGCTCAGCAGCAGGATCGCCAGGCCGACGAGCACCTCGAGGCCGAGCGCCAGGGCGAGGGGACCCGGCTGCGGTCCCGTGTCGGCGAGACGCGCCGGCCCCATCGCGCCCGACGAGACGAGCGCGACCAGCGCCCCGACCCCGCCCGTGAGCGCGGCGACGACGACCGCGAGGGTGAGGCGCGGTCCGATCGGCTCGGGGCCGGTGGCCGACGGCATCCGGCCTCTCAGGAC
>NZ_VBUM01000149.1 GCF_005774735.1 Microbacterium sp. 5K110
GCCCTCGCCCACGCACGGGTGATGTGGGCCAAGGTCGACTCCGGGTTCTGGGTCGCGCACCGCGGCGGAGAGTACTTCGGCTGCGTCGATCGCGTGGCCGGCGGCTTCGTCGCCCGCGACGCGCACGGCGTGCCGATCGGACGCTACGACGAGCTCGAGACCGCGAAGTCGTCCCTGCGCTCCACCACCGATCCCGTCAACACCGCCCAACGGCGCCGCACCGAGCGCGCCGTCGTGATTCTCGCGACCGCGGCCGGGAGCGCGGCGATGGCGTTCGCCCTCACCGCCGGCGCTCTCGCGCCTTTCCTGTGAGCCCCGCTGCAGCGCTCGACCTCCGCGACGAAGCGGACGATCTCGAGGATGCCGGGCGCGCCGAGTTCGCCGCGCGCTACGGGATCCTCCCCCTCTGATCCGTACGGGCGCGCCAGGCCCTGGACACCGGTGGCGGGATGTGCCAGCGTCAGCGGAGTCGCCGATCCCCCGGCGCACGAGGACGGGAGTCTCATGACCGACCACACCGCATCCGACCGCCCGGACGACGACGCCCCCGACGCCGACAGCAACGGCGCCGGCTCGGAGTCACCCGAAGAGGGTGCCGCGGCGCAGCACGACGCCGACGAGTCCGCCGACACCGACGCGTCCCCCGCCGGCCCGATCGACTGAGTCGCCCCGCTGTCGGACGGATCCGGCAGCGGGCCACGGCCCCCCCCTACCCGGGCGCGAGCTGATCGTCCCGCGGAGCGAGGTCGGGGCGCACCCGGGTCCCGAACTCGTGACGCAGCGCGCTGAGCGCTGCCTGCCATCCGGCGAGCCCGTGGACACCCGGGCCGGGGCTGGTCGACGACGAACACAGGTACACGCCCCGCACCGGTGTCCGCCACGGGTCGGGGCTGTACACGGGCCGACCGACCAGCTGTGGCAGCGACGGTGCGCCCGCCGAGATGTCTCCGCCTGGGAAGTTGGGGTTCCACCCGGCGATGTCGACCGCCGTACGGGACGACGAAGCCAGGATCGTGTCGCGGAACCCGGGAGCGAAGCGCTCGATCTGCGCGACGACGGCCGCTTCGCGGTCGACGGCGCTCCCCGCCGGGACGTGCGTGTACGCCCACAGCACGTGACGTCCCGCGGGCGCACGGGTCGGATCGAACAGCGACGGCTGCGAGGCCAGCACGTACGGCGCGTCCGGCAGCTCCCCGCGGACCACCGCATTCTCGGCCGCGGCGATCTCGGCGCGCGTCCCGCCGATGTGAACCGTCCCCGTCCGGGCGACATCGGGATCGGCCCAGGGCACCGGGGCGGACAAAGCGAAATCGATCTTGGCCACCCCACCGCCGTAGCGGAAGCGCTCCATCGCACGGCGGTACGCCCACGGCATCCGGTCACCCACCAGCCGGACGAGGGCCCGCGGAGTGACGTCCAGCAGGACGGCACGCGCGGGGGGCAGCTGCCGCACGTCGGCGACGTCGACACCCGTGTGCACGACACCCCCGTGCGCGCGCAGATCGGCGACCATCGCATCGGTGATCGACTGGCTGCCCCCGACGGGGATCGGCCAGCCGCGACCGTGCGCATAGGTGGCCAGGACCAGTCCCGCGCCGCCGGCCGCCAGGCTCGGCTGCGCCAGGATCGAGTGCGCCGAGACGCCCGTGATCATCGCCGGAGCCGTGTCCTCGCGGAATCGCGCGTTCCACCAGGGGCCACCCTGCTCGAGGGCCCGGAGACCGAAGAACACCGCCGCGAGAGGGTCACCGGGTACCCGCAGCAGCGCGTTGCCGGTGAAGTCGGCGACCCCCCGCAGATGCGACACGAGCGGTGACATGAGTCGCGTGTACGCCGCTCCGTCACGGCCGATCGCCTCGGCCGCGCGGTCCAGGTCGCGGAAGGCCAGGCCGGCGCGGGCGCCGTCCAGCGGGTGGGCGAACGAGACCTCGGGGACGATGAAGGGGATGCGCCGTTCCAGCCCGAACTCGCGGAAGAACCACGACTCCAGGGCGAGCGGATGCACCGCCGACCCCAGATCGTGACGGAATCCGGGGAGAGTCAACTCGCCGGTGGATGCCGCGCCGCCGAGCGTCGTCTGACGCTCGTACAGGGCGACCGACAGCCCGGACCGCGCCAGGGTCACCGCGGCGGCCAGACCGTTCGGGCCCGACCCCACGACGATGGCGTCATAGCTCTCGCTCATCGCTGCACCGGCTCCTGCTCCGCCGTCGAGGACCGGCCGATCGCCGCGGCGCCCCCGGTGGTTCCGGGAGCCCCACCCTCGGCCAGGTATGCCAGCCGGTGGAGCGTCTCGGCATTGCGCCACCGGGTGATCGCGTCGAACACCACGTCGGGCAACAGCTTCGTCGGCCCCGTCACCGGCTCTTCCTGCAGACGCACGACGCACACCTCACCGCGCGCCTTGACGTCGATCGAGACCCGCGCGACGCCGATGGGACCCCCGTGCGGCTCGAGGACCGCGCGGTACGGAGGCTCCCACACGCGCATCACGGTCGTGTCGTTCACGAGCGCGGGCCAAGAGCCGAACGAGTGATGAAGCTCCGCCCCCTCGGCCGGCCACGCCTCGGAGACGTCGCGCATGCGCGAGGCACCCACCACCCACAGCGGATACAGCCATCCGTTGGCCAGGACGCGGAAGACATCGTCGGGTGAGCACTGCAGCAGTCGCACATTACGAGCCATCGGGGGAACTCCTCCTCGTCCCCGGTCCGAGAGAGCGGCCGGAGCCCGGACTCCCGACCGGATACCGACCACGCTACGGGGCCGCGGGCCGAGAGGTCACGATGGTTGCGCGGGCGCCCGGCGACGGTTAGCGAGCTTCTCGGCGAACATCGCCTCCCGGGGATACACCCTGTCGCCGACGATCGGTAGGCCCTCCCCGACCCGGCGGGAACGGAGCAGGGTGGATGCATGATCTCCTCGGCCCCCTCGCCCATCGATCCGCCGACCACCCCGAACACGCCCGGAGCC
>NZ_VBUM01000014.1 GCF_005774735.1 Microbacterium sp. 5K110
GGGCGGCACCCCCGCCGGAATCCGCGAAACAGCAACTGCCTGACAAGTCCACTGCAGCGTGCAGTGGAGATGTCAGGCGGATGCAGTCTCGATGGGGCGGCGCGCTCGGCGACCCCTCCTCCCCAGGATGCCGAGGATGCGGGGCGCCTGTGGACGGACGCCACGGGCGGCCGAGGTGCGACAGCCTGGGACCATGATCCCGATTCCGCGTACGTCACCGATCGCCCTCGTACGGGCGGCGGAGCTGACGCACTCCACCCGCAGCATCCGTCGAGGAGAGGTCGTCCCCGTGCTGCGCGGTGTCTACGCCGAGACCGGCGACTGGCAGTCCCTCCCCCGTTGGGAGCGCGATCTCGCCCGCGTCCACGCTCATCTGCTGCGTGACCCGGATGCCGTGCTGTGTCTGGAGTCCGCGGCGCTGCTGTGGGGCCTCCCCACGCTCGGGGCGATCGAGACGGTCCACGTACTCGCGGACGACACGGCGACGTCGCGTCGAGTGAGCGGCATCCGGGTGCACACCAGTGCTCATTCGGACCGGGTGATCGACGAGATCGGCGGCATCCGTCTCACCTCACCCGCCGAGACGTGCGTCGACATCGCCCGGACCCGGCATCCGGCTGCGGGACTCGTCCTGGCGGATGCCACGCTCCGCCGCGACGCGACGATGACCGCGGCCGCACTGGGCGCGCTCAACGAACAGCGCGGCTCGGCGCGGGGACGCCGACATGCTCGATGGGCACTCGAGCGCGCCGATGCCGCCGCGGAATCGCCGCTGGAGTCCACGAGCCGCGCCGGGATCGAGTGGTGGGGGTTCCCGACGCCGGAGCTGCAGCATTGGATCGGACCGTGGGACGACGACGGCGATCGGACCGACATGTGGTGGCCCGCCATCGGCCTGGTGGGCGAGGCCGACGGTCATATGAAGTACGACGGAAGGTTCGGAGACCCGGTCGCCGCGCTCCGCGCGCGCGAGGAGCGAGACCGCCGGTTGCGCCGTCGCGGGGCGCGCGCCGTTGCCCACTGGGCCTGGGACGACCTGGCGGACCCGTCCGCGCTTCGCGACATCCTGCTGTCGGCCGGCCTCTCCCCCGACCGTCCGCCCGATCTGAACCGCCTCGCGGGCCTTCGTCGTCTGCTGCGCCCCGGCCTCCCGTCCGCCACGCCCCTGCCCTGACCCGTCGCCAGGCCTCGACCCCGGCGGCCGTCCGCCCGCGGACCCGCCGAGACTGCCCGCCCGCCAGCGCCACTCCACCCCGCAAAACAGCAACCGCCTGACAACTCCACTGCAGCGTGCAGTGGAGTTGTCAGGCAGATGCAGTCTCGCGAAACGCGACCCACGCCCCGCCCCACCGCGTCAGGCGAACGCCTCCGGCGGGGGGCAGGAGCACACCAGGTTGCGGTCGCCGTAGGCCTGGTCGATGCGGCGGACGGGCGGCCAGTACTTGGTGCGGACGAGCGAACGCTGCGGATACACCGCGGTCTCGCGCGGATACGCGTGCGGCCACTCGTTCGCCACGGCCGCCTCCGCGGTGTGCGGGGCGTTCACGAGCGGGTTGTCGTCGGCGGGCCACTCCCCCGCCGCGACGGCGAGGGCCTCGTTCTTGATCGCGATCATGGCATCCACGAACCGGTCGAGCTCGGCGAGGTCCTCGCTCTCGGTCGGTTCGACCATGAGCGTTCCGGCGACCGGGAACGACATCGTCGGGGCATGGAAGCCGTAGTCGATCAGCCGCTTCGCGACGTCGTCGACCGTGACCCCGGTCTGCTCCTTGAGCGGGCGGAGGTCGAGGATGCACTCGTGCGCGACCAGTCCGCCCTCGCCCGCGTACAGCACCGGGTAGTGCTCGCGCAGGCGCGCGGCGATGTAGTTGGCCGAGAGCACCGCGGCGGCGGTGGCCTGCCGCAGTCCCTCGGCGCCCATCATGCGCACGTACGCCCACGAGATCGGCAGGATGCCGGCGGAGCCGTGCGGGGCGGCCGACACCGGGCCGCCGTCGAACACGCCACCGGCGTGATCGGCGCGCTGCGAGAACGGGTGCGACGGGAGGTAGGGCGCGAGGTGCGCCTTCGCGGCCACGGGCCCCACGCCGGGGCCTCCCCCGCCGTGCGGGATCGCGAACGTCTTGTGCAGGTTCAGGTGCGACACGTCGCCGCCGAGATCGCCGAAGCGGGCGAAGCCCAGCAGCGCGTTGAGGTTCGCGCCGTCGACGTACACCTGGCCGCCCGCGTCGTGGACGGCCTGCGTGATCTCGAGCACGTCGTGCTCGTACACCCCGTGCGTCGAGGGGTACGTGATCATCAGGGCCGACAGCTCGTCGGCGTGCTGAGCGATCTTGGCCCGCAGGTCGCCGAGATCGACGTTGCCGGCCTCGTCGCACGCGACCACCACGACCCGCATGCCCGCGAGGATCGCCGAAGCCGCATTCGTGCCGTGCGCCGAGGACGGGATGAGGCACACGGTGCGCGCCGTATCGCCGTTCGCGTGGTGATACCCGCGGATCGCGAGCAGGCCCGCGAGCTCGCCCTGGGAGCCGGCGTTCGGCTGCAGCGAGACGGCGTCGTATCCGGTCACCTCGGCGAGCCACCGCTCGAGCTGCTCGATCATCGCGAGGTAGCCGTGCACGTCGGCTTCGGGCGCGAACGGATGCACCCGCGAGAACTCCGGCCACGACACCGCCGCCATCTCCGTCGCCGCGTTCAGTTTCATGGTGCAGGAGCCCAGCGGGATCATGCCCCGGTCGAGCGCGTAGTCGCGGTCGGCGAGCGTCTTGAGGTACCGCATCATGGCCGTCTCGCTGCGGTGCGCGTGGAACACGGGGTGGGTGAGATACGCGTCGTCCCGGTGCAGGTGCCCCTCGACCCCGCGGAGCGCCTCGCCCTCGGGAAGCTCCTCGGTCGGCAGCCCGAAGGATGCCACGATCTCGGCGACGTCGGCATCCGTCGTCGTCTCGTCGACCGACACGCCCACCGTGGCGTCGTCGACCCACAGCAGCTGGTAGCCGCGCGCGCGGGCACGGTCCACGACGTCTTGCGCCCGGCCGGGCACGTGGACCCGGACCGTGTCGAAGAACGCGTCCGAGGACAGGTGCAGGTCGAAGGAACGGAGAGCGGATGCCAGGGAGTCGGCGGTCCGCGCGACGCGCGTCGCGATCGCCCGCAGCCCGTCGGGCCCGTGGTACACGGCATACATCGCGGCCATCACGGCCAGCAGCACTTGCGCGGTACAGATGTTGGACGTGGCCTTCTCGCGGCGGATGTGCTGTTCGCGCGTCTGCAGCGACAGGCGGTAGGCGGGGTTCCCCGCGGCATCCAGCGACACCCCGACGAGCCGACCCGGGAGCTGGCGCTCGAGCCCGGCGCGCACGGCCATGTACCCGGCGTGCGGGCCGCCGAAGCCGAGGGGCACGCCGAAGCGCTGCGTCGTGCCCACGGCGACGTCGGCGCCGAGCGAGCCCGGCGAGCGCAGCAAGGTCAGGGCGAGGAGGTCCGCGGCGGCCACCACCAGACCGCCGCGCGCGTGGACCGCGGCTGCGACGTCGGAGAAGTCCCAGATGCGGCCCGTGGCGCCGGGGTACTGCACGAACGCCCCGAAGCACTCCGGCACCTCGCCGGTGAAATCGGTCTCGTGCACGCGGACACCGACGGCCGCGGCCCGGTGGGCGAGCAGCGCCTTGGTCTGCGGGAGCGCATCGGCGTCGACGAGGAACACGTCGGTCTTCGCCTTCGATGCGCGCCGGGCCACGAGCATGCCCTCCACGACCGCGGTGGACTCGTCGAGCATCGACGCGTTGGCGGTGGCGAGGCCCGTGAGGTCGGTGACCATCGTCTGGAAGTTGATGAGCGCTTCCAGACGCCCCTGCGAGATCTCGGGCTGGTACGGCGTGTACGCGGTGTACCAGGAGGGGTTCTCGAGGACGTTCCGCTGGATCACCGACGGCGTGAAGGTGTCGTAGTAGCCGAGGCCGATCATCGGGCGGGCCGAGCGGTTGGCCGCGGCGAGCTCACGCAGTTCGGCGAGCGCTTCGGCTTCGGTCGCCGCCGGGGGCAGCGCGCTCGTCTCGCGGGGGCGGACGTGGATGGATGCCGGGACGGCGGTCTCGACGAGCCGCTCGACGCTGTCGTACCCGACGACGTCGAGCATGCGGGCGCGGTCACCGGCGCCGATGCCGATGTGGCGATCAGTGAAGGCGGCGGGCGCCGTGGCATCCGTCCGGGGGGCGGCGGTGGTCAGGCTCATGCGGTGAGGTCCTCGTACGCGGCGCGGTCGAGGAGGTCGCCGGGCAGGTCGCCGTCGAGGCGGATCTTGACGAGCCAGCCCGCGCCGAACGGGTCGGCGTTCACGAGTGAGGGGTCGTCGACGACGGCGTCGTTGATCTCGACGACGGTGCCGCTCAGCGGCGCGTAGAGCTCGCCGACCGACTTGGTCGATTCGATCTCGCCGCACACGTCGCCGCCGGCGACGGTGGACTCGGTCGCGGGGAGGTCGACGAAGACGACGTCACCGAGCTTCTCGGCGGCGAAGTCGGTGATGCCGACCGTGGCGAGGTCGCCGTCGAGGGCGATCCACTCGTGCTCGGAGGTGTAGCGGAGAGCGGTCAGGTCGGTCATGCGTTCCTCCGGTAGAAGGGAAGGGCGGTGACGGTCGCGGGGATGCGGGTCCCGCGTACGTCGATGGTCAAGGGGGTGCCGGGTTCGGCCGCGGTCGGCGAAACGTACGCCATGGCCACGGGGTGACCCAGGGTGGGGCTGAGGGCGCCGCTGGTGATCTCGCCGACGACCTCGTCGTGGCGGAGCACGGCGTAGCCGGCGCGGCCGGCGCGCTTGCCGTCCGACACCAGGCCGACGAGGACGGGGGCGTCCGCGGGACGCGATGCCAGGGCGTCCTTGCCGACGAAGGCGTCTTTGTCGGTCGCGACGACGCGGCCGAGTCCGGCCTGCGCGGGCGCGATCTCGCGAGTCAGCTCGTGTCCGTAGAGCGGCATCCCGGCTTCGAGGCGCAGGGTGTCGCGTGCCGCGAGGCCGCACGGGACGAGACCGTGCGGGGCGCCGGCCGCGAGCAGAGCGTCCCACAGGTCGCCGGCGCGTTCGACGGGAACGAGCAGTTCGTAGCCGTCCTCGCCGGTGTAGCCGGTGCGCGCGATGAACAGCGAGTCCCCGTCGAAGGTGCCCTCGGTGAAGGCGTAGTAGCCGAGTTCCTCGAGCGGCGTGCCGAGGATCTCGACGGCGCCGACGGACTCGAGGATGCCGCGGGCTCGCGGCCCCTGGAGGGCGACGAGGGCGACGGAGTCGGTGACGTCGCACACGGTCGGTGCCTCTCCCGCGTCTGCCGGCCAGCTCTCGCGGACACGGGCGAACGCGCCGGCCACGGCTTCGCGGTTGCCCGCGTTCGCCACGACCAGGTAGTGCTGCTCGCCCGTGCGGTAGACGATGACATCGTCGACGATGCCGCCGTCGTCGGCGAGCACGAGCGAGTACTTGGCCTTGCCCGTGCGCATCGCCGACGCGCGACCGGCGAGGACGACGTCCAGCAGATCGGTGGCGCGTCCGTCGTGCACCCAGAACTCGGCCATGTGCGAGATGTCGAACAGCCCGGCGGCTTCGCGGACGGCGCGATGCTCGGCAAGGTCGGACGAATAGCGGACGGGCATGTTCCAGCCGCCGAAGTCGGTGAACGAGGCGCCGAGGGCCTCGTGCCGATCGTGCAGCGGCGAGGAGCGCGGTGGAGCGGGGGTGTCGGTCATGAGTTCTGCCGTTCGCGATGACGGTCAGACGCCGGTCGGCGCCTGAGAACTCCCCCTCTGTCATGGACCTGAGAGTTTCGCCCGGGCGGCATGCGCGCGCGGGCTTTCACCGTCGGTGGACCCGCCGGATGTGCCCGGGTCTCTTTCCAGAGTGGCCCGATCGACGCGGTACGCGTACCTGAGAGATTGGCGGGGAGGCTTGCTCCTTCGGTGCCCGGCTGCGTTCGCCGGAGCTCTCCCGCATCGATCATGGGGCCGGTGTGGACTTGTGGCCGCCAGTGTATCCGAGGCGGCGACGCTCAGCCATCCGCCGGGTGGGGACCGATCAGACCCGATCGCCCGCGCGATCAGCGCGTCGTGCAGCTCCCCGATCCCACCGGCGCCGACAGCGACCCCAGCTGCGCGAGGACGGGGTCGAGCTCGGTGGGGGTCATGGCGTACCCGACGTCGTCGTCGGTCTCGGATCGCGCGAACACCACGCCGGCCACTTCTCCCGCGGGGGTCAGGAGCGGTCCGCCGGAGTTGCCCGGCCGCACCGTCGCGCCCAGCGCGTAGATCTCGCGCGGCGCGGACTGGTCACCGTAGATGTCGGGCACCGGGACCGTCCCGGTGGAGAGCACCTGCGCGCCGCCCGAGGTGAACGGACCGCCGTAGGGGTAGCCCTGCACGACGGCGGCCGAGCCCACGGCGAGCGCCGACGAGACCGGCAGGCTGGCGGCATCCAGTCCGTCGACCGCGATGACGGCGAGATCGTCGACCGGGTCGAAGTAGACCACGCGCCCTTCTTTCGCCTCACGACCCGGCAGTTCGACCAGCGGCGCATCGACGCCCGCGACGACGTGCGCGTTGGTGACGACGCGGTCGTCGGCGACGACGAATCCCGATCCGCTGGCGGTGATGCCGCACGCGTAGGCCGTGCCGCTGATGCGGGCGACGGACTGCGCGGCACGGGTGAGTGCGGGGTCGTCGAGCGCGATCGTGGGGGCGCTGGGCACCGGGCCGATCTGGATCAGCTGCCCCAGTCGCGGGATGCCGTCGGCGAAGACGGTTCCGCGGAGTTCGCCCAGCGCGGCGCGCACGGGGTCGGGCGTGAGCCGGTCGATCGTTCGGACGACCGTCGAGGATGCCAGGGCGGTCGAGACGATCGGCACGCCGGCCGTGGTCAGGGTGCCGGCGAAGAACGACAGGGCGAGGGCGGCGGCGGCGAGGTTCACGAGCCCGCCCAGGATGCGCTCGGGCACCCGGAGTTTGATGCGGTCGGCTCCTCGACGGAGCGCATTGCCGACGGCGGTTCCGAGGGCCGCGCCGAGCATGAGCAGCAGCACTCCCGCGGCGACGATCGCGGCGCCGCGCCACATGGGGTCGGCGACCCCCTGCCCCACGAGCGGGATGAGCCAGAACGCAGCGACACCGCCCAGCGCGAGGCCGGCGAAGAAGCCGATCGTGGCGAGGAATCCGCGGGCGATGCCCACGATGAGCGCGAGTGCGAGAAGCACGATCAGCACGATGTCGACGAGCGGCATCCCTACCTCCAGGGTCGTGCCGAAAGCGTACGTCGCGCCGCTGGGAGACTCCCGTTTTGCCCTTCGGGTCACGGTGACACTAAGATCGTCGAGGAGATATGGTCACAATGACACGAACCCGGCAGCCCGAACCCCGCGACAGCGACGTCCGCGTCGCGGTCTCGACCGTGATCTTCAGCGTGCGGCGCGACGCGCACGACGAACCCGTCCTCTCCCTCCCCCTCGTGCGGCGGACGCGAGATCCCTTCGACGGTCGGTGGGCACTCCCCGGTGGCTGGCTCGACCCGGCCGAGGGCCTGGATGCCGCTGCCTCGCGCACCCTCGAAGAGACCACGGGTCTCACCCCCAGCTACCTCGAGCAGCTGTATGCCTTCGGGGCGGTCGACCGCTCCCCCACGCGAGTGGTGTCGATCGTCTACTGGGCGCTCCTGCGGTCGGACGAGGTCGACGCCCAGGTCGCCGCTCATGCGCGCGAGGGCGACGCGCCCGAGAACGTCGAGTGGTTCGACGCGACGAACCTCCCCGCGTTGGCCTTCGACCACAACGACATCGTCGAATACACGCTCTGGCGCCTGCGCAACAAGGTCGGCTACAGCCGCATCGCGCACGGTCTGCTGCCCGACGAGTTCACTCTGGCCGACCTGCGCGAGGTCACCGAGACGATCATCGGCCGCCGGCTCGACCCCGCGAACTTCCGACGCCAGATCGACACGTCGGACACCGTCATCCCGACCGAGCGCTTCCGCACCGGAAGCCACCGCCCCGCCCGCCTGTACCGCTACAACCGTGACGTGGAGCTCGCCGACCGCGGCCCGCTCACGTCCCGTCACTGATCGGACCGCCCATGAACACGACACCCCTCACCCTGCAGCCCCGCGCCGACATCGATCCCTCGGTCGACCACGTCATCCAGGCGATCGTCTCGGGTGCGACGACCGACGCGACGTGCACGACCGACCTCGCCGTCGGCCCGTGGGACTTCGATACGCGTCCGGGCTATGGACCGGGATCGTCGATGGGCGACGTCATCCCCACCGGCGCTCCCCGCCAGGGCGAGCTGCCGCGTGAGTACCGCGAGGCCTCCGACGACGAGCTCGACGCGCGCGTCCGCGCGGCCAAGGCGACCCTCGGCGACCGCGTCGTCGTGCTGGGGCACTTCTATCAGCGGGAAGAAGTCGTCCGGCACGCGGACTACGTGGGCGACTCGTTCCAGCTCGCCAACGCCGCCAAGGCGCACCCCGAGGCCGAGGCGATCGTCTTCTGCGGCGTGCACTTCATGGCCGAGACCGCCGACCTGCTGTCGCACCCCGACCAGGCCGTGATCCTCCCGAACCTGGCCGCGGGATGCTCGATGGCCGACATGGCCGACATCGACCAGGTCGAAGAGTGCTGGGAGCAGCTCGCCGACGTCTTCGGCGACCTCGACACTCCGGATGCCGAGGGCCTCGTGCCGGCGATCCCCGTGACGTACATGAACTCCAGCGCCGCCATCAAGGGCTTCGTCGGTCGGCATGGCGGGATCGTCTGCACCTCGTCCAACGCGCGGACGGTGCTGGAGTGGGCCTTCGCCCGCGGGCGCCGCGTGCTGTTCTTCCCCGACCAGCACCTCGGACGCAACACCGCCAAAGCGATGGGCGTGCCGCTGGAGCAGATGCCGATGTGGAACCCGCGGAAGGCCCTCGGCGGCTCCGATGCCACGACGCTCGAGGACAGCCGCGTCATCCTGTGGCACGGCTTCTGCTCGGTGCACCGCCGGTTCACCGTCGAGCAGATCGAGAAGGCCCGGTCCGAGCACCCCGGCGTGCGCGTGATCGTGCACCCCGAGTGCCCGATGGACGTCGTGGATGCCGCCGACGAGGCGGGGTCCACCGACATCATCCGCAAGGCGATCGCTGCCGCGACCGAGCCGACGACCTTCGCGATCGGCACAGAGATCAACCTGGTCCAGCGCCTGGCCGCCCAGTACCCGCAGCACAAGATCTTCTGCCTCGACCCGGTGGTGTGCCCGTGCTCGACGATGTACCGCATCCACCCGGGCTACCTCGCGTGGGTGCTGGAATCCCTCGTCGCCGGCGAGGTCGTCAATCGCATCACGGTCCCCGCCGACGTCGCCGATCCCGCGACCGTGGCGCTCGAGCGCATGTTGGCCGCGAAGCCGAACGGCGCCGTGAAATGACCCACGTCATCGTCGTCGGCAGCGGCATCGCGGGGCTCACCGCCGCCCTGCACGCCGCCGAACGCGGATGCCGGGTCACGGTGGTCACCAAAGGCGCGCTGGCCGACACCAACACGCGCTGGGCGCAGGGCGGGATCGCCGCCGTCACCGGCGCGGACGACTCGCTCGCCTCGCACGCCGCCGACACGATCACCGCGGGCGCGGGCCTGGGCGACCGTGACGCCGTGGAGACGCTCGTCGCGGAAGGCCCCACCCGCATCGCCGAGCTGGTCCGGCGGGGCGTCGCCTTCGACCGCGGAGCCGACGGCGACTTCGCCCGGGGCCTCGAAGCGGCGCACGCGCGTCCCCGCGTGCTGCACGCCGGCGGGGATGCCACGGGGGCGGCGATCCAGTCGGCCCTGGGGGCGGCCGCGCGCGCGATGACCCTCGACGTGCGCGAGCACACCGTCCTGCGCGATCTCGTCGTCGAGGGCGGCCGAGTCGTCGGCATCGACGTCGAGTCGGGCGGCGTGCGCC
The DNA here is from genome assembly GCF_005774735.1 of Microbacterium sp. 5K110. Taxonomy (GTDB): domain Bacteria; phylum Actinomycetota; class Actinomycetes; order Actinomycetales; family Microbacteriaceae; genus Microbacterium. Next base: position 9,957 of record NZ_VBUM01000014.1, read on the forward strand.
GACGCCTCCGCGCGGACGCCGTCATCCTGGCCACCGGGGGTGCCGGACAGCTCTACGCCCACACGACCAATCCGGCCTCGGCCACCGGCGACGGGATCGCTGCGGCCCTGCGCGCCGGCGCCGCCGTGGCGGATCTCGAATTCGTGCAGTTCCACCCCACCGCCCTCGCCGTGGGCGAGGCGTTCCTGGTCTCCGAGGCGGTGCGCGGGGACGGTGCCGTGCTGGTCGACGACGCGGGGCGCCGGTTCGCCTTCGACGCGCACCCCGACGGCGAACTTGCCCCGCGTGACGTCGTGGCCCGTGCCAATGCTCGCGCGATGGCGGCCCAGGGCGGCCGCCCCGTCCGGCTGGACGCGACCGGTCTCGGCGCCGCGCGCCTGGCTCAACGCTTCCCCACGATCGACGCCGCCGTGCGGGCGCGGGGCCTGGACTGGTCGCGGGAGCCGATCCCCGTCACCCCCGCCGCGCACTACTTCATGGGGGGTGTCGTGACCGACCTCGACGGGCGGACCACGATGCCCGGTCTCTACGCCGTGGGCGAGACCGCGCGCACCGGCGTGCACGGCGCGAACCGGCTGGCATCCAACTCCCTCCTCGAGGGCGCCGTGTTCGGCGCCCGCGCGGGAGAAGCCGCCGCGTCGGACACCGCATGGCCGAACGTCGACGCCCCCGCCGCCGTTCCGCTCGCCGCCGTCGCCCCGGCGGCGGACGCGCCGCCGTTCTCGCGCCCGGCACTGCAGCAGCTCATGTGGGACGACGCCGGACTCGTCCGCGACGACGCCGGTCTGCGCCGGGCCGCCGGCATCCTGGCCGCATGGAGCGCCGACACGCGCCCCCGCGGCGCCGAGGACGACGCCCTGCTCCTGCTGGCGCGGCACGTCGTGGCGGCCGCGCTCGCGCGCACCGTCTCGGTCGGCGCGCACTTCCGCTCGGACGAGGCCTCCTCGTCGCCCACCGCCGTATCCGTCCCTGCCACCCAGGAGGCCTTCGCATGCTGACCCGCGCCGCGATCGACCGCGTCGTCACCGCCGCCCTCGAAGAGGACGCCCCGTGGGGGGACCTCACGAGCGAGACCCTCATCCCGGCCGGCGCGACGGCCCGCGCCGAGCTCGTGGCCCGAGAGATCGGCGTGTTCAGCGGGAGTGACGTGTTCCGGGCCGCCTTCACGCTGACCGACCCCACCATCGGGGTCGAGGTGCGCGTCGCCGACGGCGCGGAGTTCGTCCCGGGCGAAGTCCTCGCCGTGGTGTCCGGGCCCGCGCGCGGCGTGCTCACCGCAGAGCGCATCGGCTTGAACTTCGTGCAGCGCATGTCGGGGATCGCCTCACTGACGAGCCGCTACGTCGCCGCGGTGGCCCACACCGGCGCCCGCATCGTCGACACCCGCAAGACGACTCCCGGGCTGCGCGCGATCGAGCGCCAAGCCGTCCGCGACGGCGGAGGGCACAACCACCGCTTCTCCCTCTCGGACGCGGTCATGGCCAAGGACAACCACCTCGCCGTGCTCGCTGCCAGCGGGATGCCGCTGACGCAAGCCCTCGAGAGCGCGATCGCGCGGCTGCCGCACACCACCCACGTCGAGGTCGAGGTCGACCGTCTCGACCAGATCGACGCGGTGCTCGCGGCGGGCGTCGACACGATCATGCTCGACAACTTCTCGCTCGACGACCTGCGCGCCGGGGTCGAGAAGATCGCCGGGAGCGCCGTGGTCGAGGCCTCGGGAGGAGTGACGCTCGACACCGTGCGCGCGATCGCCGAGACCGGCGTCGACGTCATCTCCGTCGGCGCGCTCACCCACTCCGCGCCGGCACTCGACCTCGGTCTCGACATCCGCATCCGCACGACGTGAGCCTGTACCTCGACAACGCCGCGACGACCCCGGTCCGCCCCGAGGTCGTCGACGCGATGGCGCCGTACCTCACCCGCTGGTTCGGCAACCCGTCGAGCCACCACGAGGTCGGCGAAGCCGCGGCATCCGCTCTCGACGACGCCCGCGCGCGCGTCGCGGGCGTCCTCGGGATGCGACCCGGCGACATCGTGTTCACTTCGGGGGGCACCGAGTCGAACAACACCGCGATCAAGGGGCTCGTGCTCGGTGTCCTCCCCCGCGGCAAGCGGCACCTGGTGACCACGGCGATCGAGCATGAGTCGGTGCTCGCCTCTGCCGACTACCTCGCGCGGCTCCACGGCGTCGACGTGACCCACGCCCCCGTCGATGGCACGGGACTCCTCGACCCCGACGACCTCGCCGCGGCGCTCCGCGACGACACGGCCCTCGTCAGCATCGGATACGCCAACAACGAAGTCGGCACGGTTCAGGATGCCGCGACCCTCGCCGCGGTCGCACGGGAGCGGGGCGTCCCCCTGCACCTCGACGCCGTCCAGGCCGCGGGGTGGCTGCCGCTGTCCGGGCTCGGCGCGGACGCCCTCACGATCGCGGGGCACAAGATCGGCGCCCCGAAGGGCACCGGAATCCTCGCCGTCCGTGGACGCCTGCCGCTCGAACCGCTGCTGCACGGCGGCGGACAGGAACGCGGACGCCGCTCCGGAACGCCGGACGTGGCCGGTGCCGTCGCGATCGCCACGGCACTGTCGCTCGCCGAGGCCGAACGCGCTGCGGAGGCCGCACGTGTCACGGATCTGCGCGACACGTTCATCGCCCGAGTGCTGCACGCCGTTCCCGGCGCCCGTCTGACCGGCCACCCGACGCGGCGGCTTCCCGGGACCGCGAGCTTCGTTTTCCCCGGCATCAACGGCGAGACCGTGCTGCTCGAACTCGAACGCCGCGGCATCGTCTCGTCGAGCGGGTCGGCGTGCGCGGCGGGCAGCGACGAGGCGTCGCACGTGCTGCTCGCCCTGGGCATCGACGCGGACGACGCCCGCACCGCCGTGCGGTTCACGCTGCCGCACGGGCTGACGCGGAATCTCGACGTCGTGGCAACCGCCGTCGCCGAGGCGGTCGCCGCCGTAAGATCGCGCGGGTGACTTCCCCCGCGATCACCGTGATCGTCCCCGGTCGCGACGTCGAGGAGTTCGCGCTCGAGGCGCTGCGCTCGCTCGAGGCGCAGACCCACCCGCGCTGGACCGCCGTCCTCGTCGATGACGCCTCGGTCGACGGCACCCGGGGGATCTTCGCCGACGCCGCCGCGGCCGACCCGCGCTTCCGCGTCGTCCGGCATCCCGAACCGCGAGGACTCGGGGCCGCCCGCAACACCGGGCTCTCGCTCGTCGAGACGCCCTTCCTCGCGTTCCTCGACGCCGACGACCGCATGCGTCCGGACGCCCTGGAACGACTCGCCGCGACCCTGGAGGACTCCGGCAGCGACTTCGTCGTCGGCGCCTACGTGCGCCTGCGACCGGATGCCGACGGCCCGGGCTACACCGCCGGGGCCGTCCAGCCCTGGGTGACGGCGGCCACCGATCCCGCCCGGCGCGCGACGACGCTCGCGCAGCACCCCGCGGCATCCGGGAACATCGTCGCGTGGTCCAAGCTCAGCCGGACCGCGTTCTGGCGCGCGCACGACCTGCGCTTCCCCGAGGGTCGCTACTACGAGGATCAGGTCGTCGCGCAGCGGATGTACACGCTCGCGACCGCCTTCGACGTCGTCCCCGACGTCGTGGTGGAGTGGCGGGAGCGGCGCGACCGGAGTTCGATCACGCAGCGTCTGAGCGAGGTGGACGTGCTGCGCGACTACCTCGAGGCGCTCGGTGAGGGCATCGCCCTGCTGCGCGCGGCGGGAGCCGACGCGGCCGTGGCCGAACGCGGGCGACTCATCCGCACCCTCGATCTGCCGCCGCTGCTGCGCCTCGCCGAGACGCACCCCGACCCGACCTACCGCATCGCGCTCGAGGCGTTCCTCGAGACGCTGCCGGCGTAGCGAACCGGCCGCGCGTCGACGCGGCCGAGGCCGTCACGTCGGCGACTGGTCCGCGCGTCGCGTGACCAGCGCCGGCCGCTCGAGGTCGGCGCGGTCGTGCTCCTCCTCGGTGAGGACGAACGACGCCGCCATCTGCTCCGCGGCCAGACCCGTGTACAGGCCGCCCGCGGCGAGGAGCTCGGCGTGCGTCCCGGACTCGACGATGCGGCCCGCATCGACGACATGGATGCGATCGGCTCCGACGACGGTCGACAGCCGATGCGCGATCGACAGGGTCGTGCGACCGTGCGACGCCGTCTCGAGAGCCTCTTGCACGATGCGCTCGGAGACGGTGTCCAGCGCGCTGGTGGCCTCGTCGAGCAGCAGCACGGGCGGGTCCTTCAGGAGCACCCGCGCGATCGCGATGCGCTGCTTCTCCCCACCCGACAGGCGGTAGCCGCGCTCGCCGACGATCGTGTCGTAGCCGTCCTCGAAACCGGCGATGACGTGGTGGATGTTCGCCGCGCGGCACGCCGCCTCGATCTCGGCATCCGTCGCCTCGGGCTTGGCGTAGCGGAGGTTCTCGCGCACCGTCGCGTGGAACAGATACGTCTCTTGCGAGACAATGCCGATGTTGTCGATGATCGATGCGCGCTCGAGGGCCCGCACGTCGGTTCCCGAGAACAGCACCGCCCCGGCGCTGGCCTCGTACATGCGCGGGGTGAGGTACAGGATCGTCGTCTTGCCCGCGCCCGAGGGCCCGACGAAGGCGACGTGCTGACCGGGCTCGACGACGAACGAGACCCCACCGAGGGTCGGACGCGCATGGTCGGGGGCGTCGGGGTAGCGGAAGACGACGTCGCGGAACTCCACGCGTCCCACGGGACCCGGCGCCGCCGAGACGGGGATCGCCTCGGGCGCATCGGCGATCGCCGGCTTCAGGTCGAGGTATTCGAAGATGCGGGCGAACAGCGCCGACGAGGTCTGCACGTCGAGGGCGACGCGCATGAGCCCCATGAGCGGCATGAGCAAGCGCGCCTGCACCGTGGTGAACGCGACGATCGTGCCCGCCGTGAGCGTCCCTGCTCCGCTGCCGACGAGCAGCCCCGCGACGAGGTAGATGATGGCCGGGACGCTCGCCATGATGACCTGCACGACCGCGAAGAAACGCTGACCGCTCATCGCCTGACGCACCTGCAGGCGCACCTGGTTGGCGTTCTCGGCGTCGTATCGCGCGGACTCCGTGCGCTGACGGTTGAACGACTTCGACAGCAGGATGCCGGACACGCTCAGCGTCTCTTGCGTGATGGCCGACAGCTCGGACAGGGACTCCTGCGTCTGCGCCGCGATACGCGCGCGCACCTGCCCGACCCGTCGCTGCACGAGCACGAGGATCGGCATGATGACCACCGCGATGAGGGTCAGCCGCCAGTCGATCAGGATCATCGCCACGAGCGAGGCCACCACCGTGACCGAATTGCCGAGGATGCTGGTGACCGTGTTCGTCAGCACGCCCGAGACCCCGCCGACGTCGTTCTGCAGACGCGACTGGATGACACCGGTCTTGGTGCGAGTGAAGAAGCCGAGCTCCATCGCCTGCAGGTGGTCGAACAAGCGCACACGCAGATCGCCCGTCACCCGATTGCCGACCGTCGCCGTGAACCACGTCTGCGCGACGCCCAGCCCGCCCGAGATCAGGAAGAGCCCGATCATCGCCGCCACGAGACCGGCCAGCAGTCTCAGGTCCACCGGAGAACCGTCGACGGGGAAGAGCGCGTCGTCGAAGATCCGCTGCACCAGCAGCGGCGGGATCACCGCGACCGCCGCCCCCACCACGACGAGCACGACCGTGACCGCGATGCGGGCCCGATAGGGGCGGAAGAGTGAGGCGACCCGCCGCCCCAGGTCGGGAACGCGCGGCGCCTCGGCGTTGCGCTGCCGTTGGGTTTCCGCGTACACGCCGCGGAACATGCTGCCACCCGTGCCGCCCATGCTCATGCCGGTCAGCCTACGTCCGGCCGCCGACACGGCGGCGCTCAGGGCCCGGACATCACGGCACGCTAGGATCAGGCACGCGCTGTCGTCGCCTCCGACCGCCTCGACCCGTTTCCCGCTCGCCGGGAATACGCGCCCGCTTCGCGCCGTTACCTCCGAAGCTCGTCGCCTTCGTGACGCCTGGACGCCTGCCCCGATTGGACCCCGCCTTGGCCGCCACCACCGGAACCTCCACCGCCCCGCCCACATCGGCCTCGGGTGTCACCGCCGAACAGAGCCGCGTCATCTGGCTCCTGCTCATCGCGGCGTTCGTGGCGATCCTCAACGAGACCACGATGAACGTGGCGATCCCGTTCCTCATCCGCGACCTGGGCATCACCGCCGTCGCCGCCCAGTGGCTGACCACCGCTTTCATGCTGACGATGGCCGTCGTCATCCCCATCACGGGCTTCCTCCTGCAGCGCTTCACCACACGCCAGGTGTTCGTCGCCGCGATGACACTGTTCTCGGCCGGAACGCTCGTGGCGTTCCTCTCCCCCGGTTTCGAGCTGCTCGTCGTCGCCCGCGTCATCCAGGCCTCCGGCACCGCGATCATGCTGCCGCTGCTGATGACGACGATCATGACGATCGTGCCGCCGCAGCAACGCGGCCGCATGATGGGGCGCGTCAGCATCGTCATGGCCCTCGCCCCCGCGATCGGACCCACGATGTCGGGTCTGGTGCTGCAGTCGCTCGGCTGGCACTGGATCTTCGGGATCGTCCTCCCGATCGCCCTCGTCGCGCTGTTCGTCGGCGCTCGGTGGATCCACAACCTCGGCGAGACCCGCAAGGCCCCCATCGATGTCCTGTCCGTGATCCTCTCGGCCTTCGGCTTCGGTGGACTGGTGTTCGGCCTCAGCCAGATCGGCGGCGGACACGGTGCCGGAGCCGATGCCGCCGCCGCCCAGTCGGCGTCGACCGTGACCCTCGTCGTCTCGCTCGTCGTCGGCGTCGCCGGCCTCACGCTCTTCGTGCTGCGTCAGCTGCGGCTTCAGAAGGGCGGAACGGCCCTGCTCGATCTGCGGGTCTTCCGCTCGCTGAACTTCTCCCTCTCGGTCACGCAGCTCGGGGTGATGTCGCTGGCGTTCTTCGGGGCGATCACGCTGCTGCCGCTCTACCTGCAGAACGTCTTGGACAAGACCCCCCTCGAGACCGGCCTGGCCGTGCTCCCCGGGTCGCTCGCGATGGGCCTGGCCGGGCCCCTCATCGGCCGGCTCTACGACCGCTTCGGCACGCAGGTCCTCCTCGTGCCCGGCGCCGTCATCACCAGCGGCACGCTGTGGTTCTACTCCACGGTGGGGACGGACACGTCGTTCGTGCTGCTCATCGTCGCGCAGACGGTGCTGTCGATCGGCCTTGCGCTGTCGTTCACGCCCCTGTTCACGGCATCCCTCGGCTCGGTCGCGCCGCAGTTCTACTCCTACGGCTCCGCCGTGGTCGGCACCGTGCAGCAGGTCGCCGGAGCCGCCGGCATCGCCCTGCTGGTCACCGTGATGTCCTCGGTGTCCGCGTCCCACGGCGGAGGACTCGAGGCGGACGCCGCGGGAGCGCGCATGGCGTTCATGATCGCGGCGATCGTCTCGCTGCCGCTCATCGTCGGAGCGTTCCTGATCCGCAAGCCCGCCGACCAGATCGACGGAGTCCCGCTCGCGCACTGAGCTCGATCGGGCTCACCCGATCGAGCAGGAGCCCCCCGCGCACCGATAGGTGGGAGGGGTGCGGTCGTCGTCCGAGGCCTCGGGCGTCAGAAGCGTGAGGATGGGCTTCGACGGGGTCTCGGTTTCGGGGGTGCTCTCACCGGACATGCGCTCCATGCTACGCCCGCGCGCAGGAACGGGGGCCGGTCGTACGCGGGACTTCCGCGGTACCCGGCGGGCACGGCATCCGCAACCCCCGTCCCGGTGTCAGGGCCTCTTCCTAGCGTGGACTGATCCCCACCCCAGCGAGAGGAGTCCCCATGACGGATCTCACCGGAAAGCGCATCGCCTTCCTTCTGACCGACGGCTTCGAAGACAGCGAGCTCACCAGCCCCTGGGAGGCCGTCACCGCGGCCGGCGCCGAGGCCGTTCTGGTCTCTCCCGCAGACGGCACCGTCACCGGGGAGAAGGGTCACGAGCAGAAGGTCGACCTCCCCGTCGGTTCCGCGACGGCCGATGACTTCCACGCACTCGTGCTGCCCGGCGGCGTCCAGAACGCCGACGACATCCGGATCGTGAAGGATGCCGTGCACTTCACGCGGGCGTTCTTCGACCAGCACAAGCCGGTCGCGGTCATCTGCCACGGCGGGTGGATCCTCACCGAGGCGGACGTGCTGAAGGGCCGCACGCTGACGAGCTACCCGACGCTGCAGACCGACCTGCGCAACGCCGGCGCCACGTGGGTCGACGAGGAGGTCCACGTCGACCAGGGCCTCGTCTCGAGCCGTAACCCCGACGACCTGCCCGCGTTCAACGCCAAGCTCGTCGAAGAGGTCGCCGAGGGAAAGCACTCCGGCCAGACGGCCTGACCCGCACGCCGGTCCCCGCGGGCCGCGGTGCCCGCACGCCGAGACTGCATCCCACTGACATCCCCACTGCACGCTGCCGTGGAGTTGTCAGGCGGGTGCAGTCTCGCGGTTTGGGGCGCCGCGCCCCCTCCCACCCGTCAGGCGGAGAGCGGCTGGCAGGACGGGCAGTACTGACCGCCGCCCTTCGTCCCGGGGATGTCCTCGATCGTGCCGCCGCAGTCGGGGCAGGGCTCGCCCGTCCGGCCGTGCACCCGCATCGACGCGACCTTCGCCGCCTTCTGCTCGGCGATCGGGATGCCGTCGCGCGCGGCGACGGCGCCGTCCAGGACCTCGCGCACCGCCGTGTGCAGCCGCGTGACCTCGTCGTCGCTCAGCGAGGCGGCCTGGGCCACGGGAGACAGCCGCGCGACGTACAGGATCTCGTCCGAGTAGGCGTTGCCGATCCCCGCGAGGGACTCCTGCTCCTGCAGCAGCGCCTTGAGCTGCTTGCGTCGTCGACCGAGCGCGGTGACGAGCGCCTCGCGTGAGAAGCCCGGGTCGGCGGCATCCGGTCCGAGTTTGGCGACCGCCGCCACGTCGTCGGGCGCGTCCACGACGTGCAGTTGCACCGACAGCCACTCCCCCGCGTCGGTGATCCCGAGCACGCCGTCGTCGAACGTCACGCGCGCGATCAGCGCCGCGCCGTTCGCGGGAGGATCGGATGCCGTTGCGTCGTCGCTCCACGTCGCCCATCCCGCGCGACCGAAGCCGATCGAGAGGTGGGTGCCGTCGGCGTCGAGGTCGATGTGCTTACCGTGCCGATCGACGCTCCCGACGGTGCGGCCGACGATCTCGTCGAGCGGTCGCGCGCGGGTCTTGAGGGCGCGGAACTCGGTCAGCTCGACGCCGCGCACGACGCGGCCGGTGAGGCGCTCACGCAAGAACCGCGTGAGCGCCTCGACCTCGGGCGCCTCGGGCACCGTCGAGGTTCCTCGTCAGGCCCCGGGCTCGGACGCCGTGGGCGACGTCCCCGAGGTGGATGCCGGTGCGGCCTCGGTGGTCGCGCTCGTCTCGGACGGGCGGTGAGACGCGTCGGCGAAGGCGTCCGCGACGGCACGCCCCTGGATGATCGCGGTCAGGTCGATGCCGGTGGCGGCCCGGACCGCCTCGAACGACGACCGCAGGCCCGTGGCCGACTCGGCCGCGAGGTGGCCGCTGGCACCCTCGCCCCCGAGCACGGTGATGTTGCCCACGCGGTCATACCCCTTGGCGAACTCCGCCATCATCGGCACGAGCGCCTCCAGCGCGCGCTGCGCGAGCAGCGCCTCCTGGTTGTGCGAGAGGGCCTCGGCCTCGGCGCGGATCGCTTCGGCCCGGGCCTCACCGGCCAGGCGGACGGCTTGCGCGTCGGCCTCTGCGCGCACGCGGACGGCGGCCGCTTCCTGCTCGGCGATCTGGGCGCGGGCCTCGGCGGCCTTGATCTGCGCGTACGCCTCGGCGTCGGCTTCCTTCTGCCGCTGGTACAGGTCGGCGTCGGCGACGCGGGCGACCTCGGACTCGAGGCGTGCCTGCGTGTTCTGCGCCTCCTGCTGCAGCACGGCCTGCCGACGCTCGGCACGCGTGAGTGCCTCCGCCTGCTCGGCCTCGGCGTTCGCCCGGCCGACCTCGGCCTTGGCCGCGGCGCTGTTCTTGTCGAGCGCGGTCTGCTCGATGAGGTTGGCCTCGTCGGTCGCGATCTGACGCGCGCGGATCTCGCGGACCGCGTTGATGCGCGCGACCTCCGCCTCGCGCTTGACGCGCTCGACCTCGGTCGCTCCGAGCGCGGAGATGTAGCCGTTGGTGTCGGTGATGCCCTGGATCTGGAAGGAGTCGAGGATCAGTCCCTGCGACGACAGATCCTGCTTGATGCCCTCCGCGATCTGGTCCGCCAGCCGCTGGCGGTCGCGCATGAGCTCTTCGACGGTGAGCGTGGCCACGACGCCGCGCAGCGCGCCCTCGAGCTGCTCGGTCGTGAACTGCTCGATGGCCTTGTCCTGCGAGGCGAACCGCTCGGCCGCGCGGCGCACGGACTCGGGATCGGATCCGATCTTGACCAGCGCGACACCGCTGACGTTGACCGTCACACCGGTGGAAGACTGCGCGGTGGGCTCCATCTTGATCTGACGGGCACGCAGCGAGATCATCTCGCCGCGTTGGGTCAGCGGGTTGACGATCGCGCCACCGCCGGTGATGACGGTGATGCGCGACGAGTTGCCGTCGGCGGCCTTCTGGCGCTTACCGACGATGACCAGGGCTTCGTCGGCCTTCGCGACGCGGTACCACCCGCGAATGATGCCGGCGACGATGAGGATGACGACGATGGCGACGACGAGAGCGATGACGACGACGAGACCGATCGCCCCCAGAGCGGCGAGTTCCATGCTTCTCCTTCGATGGGCACCGCCGAGGCGGCGCGGGGGAATTCTCTCCAACCTATCGGGAGGGTCTCCCGGGCTGTCCACCCCCACGGATCCCCCCGGAGGTCACCACGTGCCGGTGAGGGCGCGTACCGTGGAGGGTGAGGCGGCCCGAACCGCCGCAAGAAGGGTCCCCCATGAAGATCGTGTCCTCGTCGGATTGGCGGGATGCCATCGCCTTCGATGCTCCCGTCCTCGTCGCCGATGTCGTCCCCGGAGAGCCCACCCGTTGCGTCGGGTGCGGAGCCGAGGGAGAGCTGTTCGACCGCGGTGAGTTGTGGGCGGTCAAGCACCGCCATCCCAAGCACCACGGCGGCTTCGTGCGCTTCTACTGCGCCGCGCACAAGCCCGAGCCGGCCCCCGCCCCGCCGGCACCGATCGAGCTCAAGAAGGTGCGCGCGTCCGCCCCGCGCGCCGAGCGCCGCGTCGCCGGCCCGAAGCCCGTGGCGCCGAGCGACCGGCCGTTGCGCACGATGTGCCCCGACTGCTTCGTCGAGGTCTCGGCGGGCGGCGACTGCGGCATGTGCGGCGCACAGGTCGTCTGACGCTTCACGACAGAACCGCCCCGGTCGCGTGCGACGGGGCGGTTCTGTCGTTCGTGGCTCAGCGTGCCGAGATGGTCCAGCCGGCCTCGTGCGAGGCACCGGGGTCGAGCGAGACGACGCCGGTGGCGAAGTCGTAGGCGTCGTCGTTGAAGGCGTCGGGTGCGCACGTCATCGGTTCCACCGCGAGCCCGGCGCGGTGTCCGGGCGTCCCGGGTCCGGTCGGCTGGTCGGCCGTGTGGATCTGCACCCACGCGCAGTCCTCGGCCCAGCTCATCGCCACCCCCGTGCCCGACGGGTCGGTGAGGGTGACGGTCGTGCGACCGTCGGCATCCCGGATCAGGCCGGTGTACGCGTGGTCGATCTCGACGGCACCGAGCACGCGCGCGTCGCGGAAGTCGAAACGCTCCGCGTCGGAGGTGACGGATGCCAGGGCCACCGGCGACAGCCGGTCGGGCGTCACCTCGAGCACGGTGTCGGCCGGGAGGCCCAGCGTCCACTCGTCCAGCGCGGCGGGACCGCCGACGAGGTACGGGTGGGGGCCGGTGCCCCACGGCGCGGGCGTGTCCGACAGGTTCGTCGCCCGGACGGTCTGCGTGAGGCCGTCGGCATCCAGTCGGTACGTGGTCGACACGACGAGCCACCAGGGGTAGCCGGCCTGTGCGGGGACGGTCGCCGTGAGCGTGACAGCGTCCTCCGAGGCCTCGAGCACGTTCCAGTCGACCCACGACAGCAGCCCGTGCAGCGCGTGGCCGCGCTTCGGCTCCGTGAGCGGCAGTCGGTGCTCCTGGCCGTCGAAGCGGTGGATGCCGTCGACCACGCGGTTCGGCCACGGCGCCAGCGTCGTGCCGCGGTAGGCGGGGCGCAGCTCGTCGGCGTCGAACGGCACGACGAGGTCACGACCCTCGTACGTGAGCGAGCGGAGGGAGGCACCGACGCTCGCGATGGCGGCTTCGTAGCCGTGGGCACGGAGGACGACGGGGGTACCCGAGACCAACGTCGGGGTCTCGGTGGGAACGGCAGCGGTCATGCCGCCATTATCCCGGGGATGATCGCCGTGCACGGCACCCCCGGGGCGCGGCGAGCGCCGGGCCTCCGCGTCGCCCTCCGGAAACGACGAATGCCCCGACCGCGACGGGTCGGGGCATTCGGGGAGGGCGACTTACTTGAAGGCGTCCTTGACGTTCTCGCCGGCCTTCTTGACGTTGGCCTTGGTCTGGTCGGCCTGACCTTCGGCCTCGAGACGCTCGTTGTCGGTGGCCTTGCCGGTGGCTTCCTTCGCCTTACCGGTCAGGTCTTCCGCGGCGTTCTTGATCTTGTCGTCGAGTCCCATGTCGGCTCCTCCCGTCGTGGTATTCCGGGTATCTCCCGATACCCTCCACGGTAGACACGGCTTTCGACCCCGTCGGGGGGCTTGAAAAACCGCTCCGGGTGAGGAAGAGCGTGCGACACGAGATCGCGACGGGTGAGGTTCGTGGGAGTGCGCGAGGGGAAACGCATGGGGGAAACGCAGGACCATACTGATGACCTGAGCGCGTTCGCGGGATTGCTGGACAAGGCGCCCGCGGCATCCGGATCGGGCCGGGCGGGGCGGATCGTCCTCATCGTCTTCCTGGCGAGCGTGCTGGTGGTCCTCGGCGCGGGCGGCGGATACGTGTGGTGGGCCTCGGCGGCACCGCTGGCTCCGCCGACCGTCACGACTCAACCGCCCGCCGTCGCTGCCGGCCAACCCGCCGCGATCGGCATGCCGGCGTCGGGGGCGATGCGTGTCAGCGTCACCGGCGGCGAGGACTACCTCGGGGCGGAAGCCGACGGCGCGCGGGTCGCCTCGGGCGGCGACGATCCGCGGCCGATCGCGAGCATCGCGAAGCTCGTCACCGCGCTCGTCGTCCTGGACCGGCATCCGCTCGACGGGGCGAACGATCCCGGCCCCACTCTCGCCTTCACCAAGGCCGACACCGACCTGTACGACCAGTTCTACGTCCGCGGGGTCACGATCGCCCGGATGCCGGACGGATCGAGCATGTCGCTCCACGACGCCCTCGCGACGATGCTGCTGCCTTCGGCGAGCAACTACGCCGTCGCGGTCGCGCGATGGGGCTTCGGGTCGGAGGGCGCGTACGTCGACGCCGCTCGCGCATGGCTCGCGGCGAACGGGTTGGAGTCGACACGGATCGTGGATGCCACGGGCATCGACGAGCGCAACACGAGCACGCCGCGCGACCTCGTGGCGCTCGGGAAGATCGCCAAGGCGAACCCGGCCCTGGCCAGGATCGTGGGGATGTCCTCGATCTCTCTGCCCGGCGGGCCCGGGACCGTCACCAACACGAACGGCCTGCTCGGGACCGAGGGCATCCGGGGCCTCAAGACGGGGAACCTGGGCGAGGGCACCTTCAACCTGCTGTTCAGCTCACTCCTCGACGTCGGCATCGGCGCGCCCTTGACGATCACCGGGGTCCGCCTCGGAGGAGAGAGCCACGACAGCACCGATCAGGACGTCGTGACGGTGCTCCAGAGCATCCGCGCCGGGTTCCACGAGGTGCCGGTCGGGACCGTCGGTGACGAGCTCGGCGAGATCACCACCGCGTGGGGCGCGCGCGCCGAGATCGTGCTTGGTCGCAGCGCGGCGCTGATGACCTGGTCGGACACCCCGGTCGTCACGGCGCTCGACGTCCAGACCCCCGAGCGCTACGCCGACGGCGAGTCGGTCGGCACGATCACCTGGACCGCCGGGCCGAACAAGGCGACCGCCGACGTGAAGATCTCGGGCGAGCTCGAGGAACCGACGCTCTGGTGGCGCCTGACGCACCCGGGCGAGCTGGGCTGATCAGCTCCGCCGCTTCTCGAACCGGAACATGAGGTCGGGCCCGCGCTCGTCGTCGTCGGCCGTCGTCGGATGGGGGCTGTTCGGGTCGGGGTGTCCGGGGTGGAAGAACTCGACGATGTGGAACCCGCACCGGTTGACGTAGAAGTGGATGTTGCGAGTGTCGAAGTACGGGGTCATCGTCTCCCACACCTCGGCATCGGGGTAGTGCTCCTCGAGCGCGCGCCACGTCGCCGATCCCACTCCCCTGCCCTGCGCCGCCGTGTCCATGAACAGCAGGTCCAGACTTCGGCGGCGTCCCCCGTCCTTCATCGAAACGACGGCTCCGCCGACGCTCTGCCCGTCGACGAGCACGTTCCAGGAGTCGGCCCCGGGTGCGTCGATGGACTCCCGGATCTCCCCGACCGAGATGACGGGCTCCGAGCCGGCGTGACCGGGCTCCGCCGCCTCGGCACCGGCGGTGAACGCCTCCTGGAGGCGCACGATGAAGGCGGGCTCTTCTGCCGGCTCGAGCGGACGCAGTTGCACGGTAGTCACGGTGGCATTCTCCCCTGCCTGCCGGCGCTCGTTCACCCCTCCACCGTTTCGATTCGCTGCGAACGACGAACCCGACGCCCATCGGCGGCTGAGGACCGCAGTCGAGCCCCCGGTCGAGTGACCGGGGGCTCGGACGTGCGCTCGACACATACTGGGGTACGTGGACCTCCGACCGTCGCTCACCCCTCCTCGCATCGACACCGCGATCGTTCCGCGACTCGCCGCTCTCGTCAAGGAGATCGACCTCCTCCCTGACGGCGAGGCGGCGGCACAGATCGCGGCGTTCAACACCGCCGTCGGATCGACCCTGGTGCACCAGGACTTCCGGGAGTACTTCGCCAGTCAGTCGGCGGAGGAGTTCGCGAGAGCCCATCTCATCGAACACGCTGTCACCCCCACCCCCGGCATCACGCGGGAGGAGATCGTCGAGCTGTTGCGCCGAGCGATGTCGTCCCGCAGCCAGGAAGACGTCGAGACCTATCACGCCCTACTCCGCGTCAACGGTGCCGGGAAGGCGATCGGCTGGATCTACTGGCCCCCGGATGCCGACGTGATCCCGGGCGCCTGGGACGAGGGGCGGGAGATCGGCGAATACGACCCGTCCGCGGAGCAGATCGCGGAATGGCTGTTCGCGGTTCAGCTGCGGCCCGAAGGCTGACGCACGGGCCGATGGTTGCTCGTCAGCGCTCCGCTGAGACATCGGGCGCGTCCAGAGCGGTCGCCGCGCCCCCGCGCATCGGGAGGGCGGCGACCAGCGTCACCCCGAGCAGCACCGTCAGATACACGACGAAACTGAAACCGCCCGCCGTGGCGTGGTAGACGAGCGGAGCGGTGCCGCCGAACAGCGAGTTGGCCACGGCGTACCCGAGGCCCACACCGAGGGCACGGATGTGGGCGGGGAAGACCTCCGCCTTGGCGATGCCGTTGACCGAGAGGTAACAGGTCAGAACCGCGAACGCGAGGACCAGGATGCCGAAGACCACCGCCGGCGATGTCACCCGGGCGGCCGCGGTCACGAGGAACCCCGCGCCCAGGACACCCGCTGCACCGAAGGCGATGAGCAGAGGCTTCCGGCCGATCCGGTCGCTCAGCGCCCCGCCGAGCGGCTGCATCAGCAGCAGCACGACGAAGGCCGCGAGCACGACCCCGGTCGTCGTGGACTCGGCCGCGTGTCCGCCCGCGGCGAAGGACGCCTCGCGGAGGACGGAGGGCACCGTGACCGTCGCGGTGTAGAACGCCGCGCTGCCTCCCGCTGTCAGCAGGATCACCCAGATGAGCGGCCGCCAGTATGTGCGGACCAACTCGGCGATCGTCGAGGCCGGTGGGGTGGTGAATGGGCCGACCACCGGCGCTGGCTGCGGCTTCGCCCGCGCCCACAGCAGCGATGCCAGACCGGCCGCGCCGCCCGCGACGAACGCGACCCGCCACCCCCACTCCGACACCGCCGCGCGATCGCTGATCAGCAGGAGCACCAGGAGCGTTCCCTGCGCGAGCACGAGACCGCCGACGATCGTGGTGGCCTGGAACGAGGCGAAGAATCCGCGGTGCCCCCGCGTGCCCGACTCCGACAACAACACCGTGGCCGCCGCGTACTCGCCCCCGGTGGCGATGCCCTGAACGACACTCACGACCACGAGGATCACGGCCGCCCACGCCCCGATCGACCGCTCGGTCGGCGCGACCGCGAGAGCGACGGAACCCGCGGACATCAGGGTGACCGCGGCCACGAGTGCCCGTTGCCTCCCCCGACTATCAGCAAGCCGACCGAACAGCCACGAGCCGACCGGCCGCACGACGAAGGTCACGGCAAACAGGCCGTACACAAAGAGCAGCGAGTCCGGTGAGTTGGGATCGAAGAACTCGGTGCGGAAATACGGGGCGAAGATCGCGTAGACGTAGAGGTTGAACCACTGCGCGAGGTTCGGCACGGAGCCCGCGAGGATGGCCCGCACCCGCGCCCGGCGCTCCGGAGTCGACCCCGGTGCGGCCGGTGGGGTGGGTTTCACGCGCCGACTCTAGCGAAGGTCGTCGCGGGAGCGGCCTCGGAGCCGCTGAAACACGCATTGGCCGGCGCGGGGTCGCGCCGCATCGACGAGGCGAATCGGCTCGTCTACATCGCCGACGACACGCACGTCACGGTGCTGCAGGCGCGATACCGCTACTGCCATCGGCGACCCTCAGACCTCAGCCTTCGGCCGTACCCAGCTCTGTTCGGAGCGGCCACGGCTCGTACCAGACGTCGGCGAACGCCGAGACCTCGTCGGCGAGCCGTGCCGCGACGCCCTCCCCCGCCGCGCGCCACGCCTCGCAGGATGCCGCGTCCTTCCACCCGTCGAACGGGTCGAAGTTCGCCTCCCACAGGGCGTTCCACGCGGCGATGTCGCGACGGAGCGCATCGGACAGCCCATAGTCGTCGGGCGTCGTCGTGTACCCGACGTCCCACGTCGGTGTCGAGTCCTCCCACAGCGGCCAGTCCCGGCCGTAGTCCGGGAATAGCCGGATGGAACGTCGCACCGGAGGGGTTCCGTTCATGGCCGGAAGCCTACGTGGGGAGCCTGCTCAGTTGTTGAAGCGGGACTCCACCACGTCGCGGTCACGCAGCTGAAGCAGGCGGATCACAGCTCGATGAGGTGCTGCAGGAAGGTGCGGGCAGCCGCGACATCAATCGAGGCCCGGTGGGATCCATCGAAAACTACACCCCAGTCAGCGCTGAACTGGGTCACCCCACGACTGCCTCGCCCTGCCCAGTGGTGCTGCACTCCGGTAACACGGAGGAGTTCTCGATCAAGGACGGGCACGAGAGAGGAAACAACCCGCTCACGATCGGTGTCGATACCAATCGCCAGTATTGCTGCCACCGACCCCGGTTGCGCAAGGAAATCGAGCATTTTGTCGACGTTATAGGCCTTTGGCGCGGAGGATCGATTCAAGCGTTTGGATTTGACGTCGATGGAAAGCTGTCCGTCTGCGAGAGCAACCCCGAGGTCATCGAGGCGATGCCCGTTCTCACCGCCCGTGATCAAACGCTCCACTTCCTGCCCACGGAGATTGCCATTCTCATTCCGCGCCGCATCAAGAATCGCACGTTGCGCCCCCTGCACTCGAGAAGCGAGTTCGACCGAGATAGCAAGGTAGTGGGGCGTGTCCAACGCTTCGGCGGCGCGGCGAGGGGCGTCGAGAATGGCTGCACGCTGTGTCGCGCTTGGGACGAACTTGGGTCGACGCGCCTTGACCATTGCGGAGACCTCGGCAAGCCGTTCGACGGTCTCGTCCCACACCGACGCCTGGTGCAATTCGAAGATCGAGGAGAAGTTCTCGCGACGATTTTCCAACCCAGCGAACGACCGCATGATGTCCCACCCATTGAAACTTCCGCGAATGTGGTCAGGTCGAAGCTCAGAGGAACTGTGACTGATCCTTGCTAGCACGGACGAATTTGCTAGCAAGAAGCTCACCTCACTCGGACGCACAATCACGACCACCAGAGGTTGATGATCATGCAGCCGAAGAGCGGACAACGACAAGACGGTGTTGGAGAAATTCTCCTGGTTAGCTTGCGTGAACCGAAGAGCGTAGCCTGCCCCTACGAACACGCTTCGAGCGCGCCGGGGCGTGAAAGCCGCCTCGTAGGCCCTGGACATCTCCGCCTTGTCGGCGTGTCGATGCGCAGCCTTGTAGGCGACGAGATAGTCAAGAGCCTCACCGAGAGCGCTGTGCTCCACCTGCCGCCTCCCCCGCGTCCTGCATGCCCCTACTTCTACCCACTCAGTTGTTGAAGCGGAACTCCACCACGTCGCCGTCCTGCATGACGTAGTCCTTGCCCTCGAGGCGGGCCTTGCCCTTCGCACGGGCCTCGGCGACCGAGCCGAGCTCGATCAGGTCAGCGAACGAGATGACCTCGGCCTTGATGAAGCCCTTCTCGAAGTCGGTGTGGATGACACCGGCCGCCTGCGGGGCCTTCGCGCCCTGCGGGATCGTCCACGCGCGGGCCTCCTTGGGACCTGCCGTGAGGTAGGTCTGCAGGCCCAGCGTGTCGAAGCCGATCCGCGCGAGCTGGTCGAGACCCGACTCGTCCTGGCCGGTGGACGCCAGCAGCTCGGCGGCATCCTCGGGGTCGAGGTCGATCAGTTCCGACTCGATCTTGGCATCCAGGAACACGGCCTTCGCCGGCGCGACCAGCGCGGCCAGCTCGTCCTTGCGGGCCTGGTCGGTGAGAACGGCCTCGTCGACGTTGAAGACGAAGATGAAGGGCTTCGCGGTCAGCAGACCCAGTTCGCGGATCGGCGACAGGTCGAGACCGGATGCCGAGAGCAGCACGCCCCGCTGGAGGGCGTCCTCCGCGGCCTTGGCAGCGTCAAGCACCGAAGGGTCGAGCTTCTTGCCCTTGACCTCTTTCTCGTAGCGCGTGATCGCCTTCTCGAGGGTCTGGAGGTCGGCGAGCTGCAGCTCGGCGTTGATCGTCTCCATGTCGCTCGCGGGGTTCACCTGCCCGTCGACGTGGACCACGTCGTCGTCGGCGAATCCGCGGACGACCTGGGCGATGGCATCCGCTTCACGGATGTTCGCGAGGAACTGGTTGCCCAGCCCCTCCCCCTCGCTGGCGCCGCGGACGATGCCGGCGATGTCGACGAACGACACCGCGGCGGGCACGAGACGCTCGCTGCCGAACACGTCGGCGAGCTGCTGCAGCCGCACATCGGGAAGGTTCACGACCCCGACGTTGGGCTCGATGGTCGCGAACGGGTAGTTCGCCGCGAGCACCGAGTTCTTGGTCAGGGCGTTGAAGAGAGTGGACTTTCCCACATTGGGAAGGCCGACGATTCCGATGGTAAGAGCCACGGGAGTCCAGGTTACCCGGCCCGCGCCGCCCTCACCGCGTCAGGGACGCCGCGCGCGGAACGCGTGGGTCACGTACGGCAGGTCGACCGCTCCGCCGTCGGCGAGTCCCGGGACGGATGCCACGACCCCGTCGACCTCGGCGTCGATGCGCGCGCGCTCCTCGGCGGATGCCGTGATGATGTCGCTCCGAGAGAAGACGAGGTCGCGCAGCTGGGCCAGGGTGATGCGGCGGCTCCAGGTCCACGTGCGGTGCTCGAGGTCGACGAGCGGCTCGGCGATCCGCGGCCCACCGTCGGCGAGAAGCCGTTCGGCGTTCGACGTCCCGATCACCCGGGTGAGGCTGCGCACCCAGTCGACACGCTCGTCGCGGATGTTCCACACCAGCCCGAGCACCCCGCCGGAGCGCAGGACGCGCGCGATCTCGAGAGAACCAGGCTCCGGATCGACCCAGTGCCACGCCTGTCCCATCACCACGGCGTCGAGGGCCGAGTCGGGCAGCGGCAGACGCTCGGCGGTACCGGCGAACGTCGGGATGCCGCGGACGTTCTCGCGCAACGACGCCAGCATCGCGGCATCCGGATCGATCGCCACCACGTCGGCACCGAGCTCGACGACCGCACGCGTGAGCTTGCCGGTACCGGCACCCACGTCGGCGACGCGCAGCGCCCGGCCGGGCTCGCGGACCGGCGCGAGCATCCACGCGACCGCCTCGGCCGGATACTCGGGCCGCCCCGACTCGTAAGCCGCGGCCGCCTGCCCGAACGACGTCGACTTCTGGCGTTCCGTCATGCCTCGACCCTATGCCGGGGGCGGGACGTCCGCGCGGGCGCCTCCCGTAGCCGTACCATGCGGCGGAGTCGGCAGGGGACACGCCGATACCGGAAGCCAGGAGCCGGCGTGCCACCCGCACGACGACCCACCGCCTGGCGGTCACCGTCGACGACCCGCGGCGCGACGAGACCGATCCCGCGTCGGACGGCGTGCCGTCCCGGCCGGACGGGGAGGTCGAGCGAGGGTGGAGGCGTGGCACTGGATTTCACCGCGATCGACTTCGAAACGGCGAACTCCAGTGGCGCGTCCGCGTGTGCGGTGGGGCTCGCGCGCGTCCGCGACGGACGGGTCGTGGCTACTGCCGCCTGGCTCATCAAGCCGCCGGCCGGGCACGACGACTTCGCCGCGATCAACGTCGGCATCCACGGCATCCGTCCGTCCGACGTCGTCGACGCGCCGGACTGGAGCACGCAGCTGGCTCGGCTGACCGCCTTCGCCGGGGCGGACGTGCTCGTCGCCCACAATGCGGGCTTCGACATGTCGGTGCTGCGCCGTGCGTGCGCCGCGACCGGCGACGACTGCCCCTCGTACCGCTATCTCTGCAGCGTCCAGATGTCGCGGAAGACCTACACCCTCGATTCCTACCGCCTGCCGCTCGTCGCGGCCGAGGCCGGATGCTCGCCGTTCGCTCACCACGACGCCCTCGCCGACGCCGTCGCGTGCGCGGAGATCACGATCGACTGCGCCCGGCGCGCCGGAGCCGCCGATGTGCACGCCCTCGCCGCGCACCTCGGCGTGCGGGTCTCGCAGATCCAGGCGGAACGCCGCCTCGAGCGCGCCGTCGCCTGACCCGCCCGCCACTTCCGGGCGATGTCGGAGGCCTGCGGCACACTGAGCACATGGATGCCATCGCCCTGATCCTCGCGATCCTCGCCCTCGCGATCGGTGCCGGCGCGGGCTGGTTCCTCGGCGCCGCGCGGGCCACCTCGCGCGCCGCGACCGAGCGGATCGCTCTCGCCTCGCGCGTCGCCGCCGCCGATGCCGCGCTCGTCGGGGCACAGGCGCAGCTCGACCATCAGACGACCCTGTACCGCGACCTGGTGGGCCAGACACGCGCCGATCAGGCAGCGCGCGAAGAGCGCGAACGCCGCGAGCAGACGGTCCTGCGCGCGCTCGATCCCGTGCGCGAGACCCTCGACGCGATGCAGCGCAAGGTCGACGGCCTCGAGCGCGACCGCGTCGAGCAGTACTCCGCGCTGGGCGAACAGTTGCGACTCTCGCGTGAGGCCGACGAGGCGCTCCGCGCCACGACCGAGTCCCTCGCTTCGGCGATGCGCTCGGGCAGCACGCGCGGCGTCTGGGGCGAGACACAGCTGCGACGGGTCGTCGAGGCCGCGGGGCTCACGCGCTACGTCGACTTCGACCTGCAGTCCTCGATCACCTCCGACGCCGGCGCGGGTCGCCCCGACATGGTCGTGCGTCTCCCCGGAGGCAAGGCTCTCGCGGTGGATGCCAAAGTCCCCCTCGACGCCTACCTCCAGGCCAGCGCGATCCCGGTGACCGCCCCGGGCGACGAGGGCGCGCGCCGGGCGGCCCTCCTGACCAAGCACACCCGGGCCGTGCGCGCGCACGTCGACGCGCTCGCCCGCAAGACGTATTGGGCAGGGCTCTCGACCAGCCCCGAGTTCGTGATCTGCTTCCTGCCGAGCGAGTCCCTGCTCTCCGCGGCCCTCGACGACGACCCGACGCTGCTCGAGTACGCGTTCGCGCGTCGAGTAGCCCTCGCGTCGCCGGTGAACCTGTGGGCGGTCCTCAAGACCGTGGCCTTCACGTGGACGCAGCAGGACGTCTCCGACGAGGCGCGCACGTTGTTCGCCCTCGGTACCGAGCTATACGAGCGCGTAGGCGTGCTCGCCGGTCACGCCGGCGATCTGCGGCGCGCCCTGGAGCGCACCGTCGACAGTTACAACCGCTTCGCCGGGTCGCTGGAGTCGCGCGTACTGGTGACGGCGCGCAAGTTCCCCGGCATCGACGAAACGAAGCTCGACGCCGTAGACGCTCCCGCGCCGCTCGAGGCGTCACCGCGCAGGTGGACGGCGCCCGAACTCATCGACGCCGCCGAGAACGACGGCGAGGCGACCGAACGCGGGCTCGCACACCGGGACATGACTCATGCCGACCTCGGCGCGATCCGCGCACGAGCGGGAATCGCCGACGGCAACTGAGCGTCGCCCGAGGATCAAGACCCGCCGGGAACCCAGCTCAGCAGGCTCACGACCGCGGCCGAGACACCGACGAAGGCGCCGACCATCCACCATGCGCTGATCTCGTGGCCCTCATCGCGGCGCTTGCGCAGCAGCACATCGGGACGCCGCGCGGGGTCGAGAGCATCGGCGATGACCGCCTGTGCACCGGTCTGCGGTGCGGTTGAGTTCGTCGGAGCTGCCATGGAACGATCCCCCTTCGGGTCTCGGAAGAACGCAGCGTCGCCGTTGACACCTTCGTCGATTCTGCCAGACACCCCCTCGTGGGGGAGTCACGCTTGCGCAACGACACGCCCGGCTGTATCTGCATGCATCGAACTTCCGGACCCGCAGGTCCGCCTGACTCAGGCCCACCTGACGAAACACCGCGAGGCGGCATCCTGCTGTCTCAGCGAATCAGCGCCGCGGGCGGACGCGCCACGGGACGACGGTCAGAGCCACTTCGACGTGAGGTGCTCCGACGAGATCCGGCGGAGCGTCCCCGACGCACCGCGCAGCACGACGCTCTCGGTGTAGATGAAGTCGCCGTCGCGACGGACGCCCTGGACGAGCTGGCCGTCGGTCACACCGGTGGCCACGAAGATCGTGTTCTTCCCCTTGACGAGGTCGTCGGCCTCGTAGACCTCGCCGTCGAGCTTCAGACCGGCATCCCGGCCCTTCTGCTTCTCGTCGTCGGTGCGCGGTGCGAGGACGCCCTGGATGTGACCCCCCAGAGCCTTGATCGCACACGCGGTGACGATGCCCTCGGGGCTACCGCCGATCCCGACGCACATGTCGGTCCGGGCGTTGTGTCGTGCCGCGTTGATGCCGCCGGCGACGTCGCCGTCACTCATGAGGCGGGTACCCGCACCGGCTTCGCGGATGTCGGCGATGAGCTGCTCGTGACGCGGGCGGTTCAGCACCGACACGACGATCTCGTCGACCGGCTTGCCGAGCGCCTTGGCGAGCAGCCGGATGTTCTCGCCGATCGGGAGGCGGATGTCGACGACGCCGACGCCCGCGGGTCCGGTGACGAGCTTGTCCATGTAGAAGACGCTCGAGGCGTCGAGCATCGTGCCGTGATCGGACACGGCGATGACCGACAGCGCGTTCTGGCGTCCGGCGGCCGTCAGGGAGGTGCCGTCGATCGGATCGACGGCGACGTCGCACTGAGGGCCGCGACCGCTGCCCACCCGCTCGCCGTTGTAGAGCATGGGGGCGTTGTCCTTCTCGCCCTCACCGATGACGATCGTGCCGTCGAAGTTGACGGTGCTGAAGAAGGCGCGCATCGCGTCGACGGCGGCGCCGTCGGCGGCCTCCTTGTCGCCGCGGCCGATGAAGGGCACGGCGCGGATGGAGGCCGCTTCGGTGGCCCTCACCAGCTCGAGAGCCAGGTTCCGATCGGGGTGCAGGGGACTCATGTCGGACGTCAGGCTCACCATGAGCCCCACTGTAGCCAGCGCGACTGTGACAACCGCTGGTTTTTCCCGACCGGAGCCCGAAGGATTCGTGATTCTTAACGCCTCGGCAGAACTGCGGCGATCCTCGCCCGGCCGCGGCGTCACGATCGGGTGCCTTCGCTAGAGTGACGGTGTCCCTGTCACGACCAAGGAGCGCCTCCATGCCCGTCGCCACCCCTGAGCAGTATGCCGAGATGCTGGACCGCGCCAAGGCCGGCAGCTTCGCGTACCCCGCGATCAACGTCTCGAGCTCGCAGACCATCAACTCCGTGCTCCAGGGCCTGACCGAAGCCGGCTCGGATGGCATCCTGCAGGTCACCACCGGTGGCGCCGATTACTTCGCCGGTCACACCGTGAAGGCTCGCGCCACGGGTGCCCTCGCTTTCGCGAAGTACGTGACCGAGGTCGCCAAGAACTACCCGATCACGGTTGCGCTGCACACCGACCACTGCCCGAAGGACGCCCTGCCCGGTTTCGTCCTGCCGCTGCTGGAAGCCTCCGAGGAAGAGGTCAAGGCCGGCCGCAACCCGATCTTCCAGTCGCACATGTGGGACGGCTCGGCCGTGCCGCTCGACGAGAACATCGACATCGCCGCCGAGCTCCTCCCCCGCCTCAAGAACATCAACGCGATCCTCGAGATCGAGGTCGGCGTCGTCGGCGGCGAAGAGGACGGCGTCCAGCACGAAGGCTCCAACGAGGCGCTCTACACGACGGTCGCCGACGTGACCAAGGCCGTCGAGCGCCTCGGTCTCGGCGAGAACGGCCGCTACATCTCGGCGCTCACCTTCGGCAACGTGCACGGTGTGTACAAGCCCGGCGGCGTGAAGCTGCGCCCCGAGCTGCTCGGTGAGATCCAGGAGGGCATCGCCGCCAAGTTCGGCACCGGCCCCAAGCCCCTCGACCTCGTCTTCCACGGTGGCAGCGGCTCGACCGATGAAGAGATCGCTCTCGCGGTCGCCAACGGCGTCGTCAAGATGAACATCGACACCGACACCCAGTACGCCTTCACCCGCTCGATCGCGGGCTACATGTTCTCGAACTACGAGGGCGTGCTGAAGGTCGACGGCGAGGTCGGCAACAAGAAGCAGTACGACCCGCGCGCGTGGGGCAAGGTCGCCGAGTCGGCGATGGCCGTGCGCGTCGTCGAGGCCACGAAGCAGCTCGGCTCCTTCGGCAAATCCCAGGGCTGACACCTCTCCCCGAACGCCCCGGCTCCGGCCGGGGCGTTCGTGCGTCCCGCGGCCTCTCCCGCGCGCGAAACTGCATCTCCCTGACATCTCCCCTGCAGCCTGCCGTGGAGATGTCAGCCGGATGCAGTTTCGCGGCCATGGCCCGCCCCCGCTACGCGCGGTAGAGCTCGAGCACCGTCGGGGCGGCGGGTGGCGACGAGACGATCTCGACGCGGTCGCCGGCGCGCACCTCGCCGGCGCGGCGGACACGCAGGTAGGCACCGAGCCGGCCCTCGTCCGAGAAGCGCTTGACCCACCCACGGCCCGTCGAGCCGCCCACCCAGCGCGCGAAAGTGGCGCACGGCGTGCGGGGCATCGTGACCTCGAGCTCGACGGTCTCCCCGATGCGCCAGACCTCGCCGATCCGCGCTCCGTTAACGTCGATGCCCTCGAGGCGCAGGTTCTCGCCGAACCACCCGGGGGCGAGCTCTCGCCCGAGCTCGCGCTCCCAGAACTCGGCGTCGTCCTGCGCGTAGGCGTACACCGCCTTGTCGGGACCGCCGTGGTGCTTGCGGCTGGCTTGCACGTCGGCGCGGACCCCGAGACGTCCGATGCGCACCGCACCCTCGAGGGCGCGCTTGTCGATCGCGGTGACCCCCACCGACCCCGAGTCGGGACGCAGGGCGTGGACGGCGCAGACGGCGATGAGGCTCGGCATCCGTCGATGCTAGGGGCTGTCGAACTCCCGGCGCATCACGACGCGGTCGCCGTCGAGCGTGCGGATCTCGATCGAACCAATGCTCGAGGCGGCGACGTCGGTGCCCGCGCTCAACTCTGTTGTGGACCCCGGACCGGCGCGCCACGTCGAGAGCATCGTCGTGGCGCCGGCGTCGTCGGTGACCGCGAGCGCGTAGGGCCATCCTCCGGGCGGAGCGTCCAGCACCTCGCCGGTGTACTGGCAGACGAGGTCGATGCGTGTCCCCCACTCGACCGACGTCAGTTTGACCGACGCCTCCAGCGGCGCTCCCGCGACGTCTTCGAGGGCGTACACGGTGCCGCCAGCGTCGTCCGCGGGGGCCGTGAGCGCCAGCACGCTCGGCACCGCGATCACGAGCAGGGCGGCCGCGGCGGCCCCCGCCCACAGCGCCACCGTGCGATGACGACGGCGGCGCGCGGTCCGCACGAGCCGCCCGCGGAGGGCAGGGTGCGGAGCCATCGGCGCCGCGGCGGGCGCGGGGTCGGTGGAATCGATCGCGCGGGCCCGCTCGGGCGACAGGCGCGAGAGCAGACCGGCGGTGGGCGCGAGCTCGGCGACGGCAGCGCGGCAGAGGGCGCACCCGTCGAGATGCCGCTCGTACTCGGCGCGATCGGCAGCGGACAGCGCGCCGAGGACGTACGCCCCGTCCCACGTGGCGAACCGCTCGTGTGCGGCGTTCATCGCGTCACGCCTCTCTCTTGCAGGGCGAGCCGCAGCGCGCGCACGGCGTAGTGCAGACGCGACTTGACGGTCCCGGCGGGAATCCCCAGCTCTTCGGCGGCCTGTGCCACGCTCCGGCCGCCGTAATAGGCCGCGACGATGACGGCGCGGTGATCGGGCGTCAGAGTCGCGAGGGCCTCTTCGACGAGCAGCGCGTCGAACATGGCATCCGTGTCGTCGCCGCCGGCGGTCTCGGGAAGCTCATCGACGGTCTGCTCGTGGCGCCGGCGGGCGCTACGCGCGTCGTCGATGACGATGTTGCGCGCCACCGTGAACATCCACGACCGCAGGGTCGACGGGTCGTCGGCCATGATGCGCGGCGTCCGCCACGCCCGCAGCAACGTCTCTTGCACGACGTCGTCGGCGCCCGCGTGGTCGCCGGTCAGGCTGACGACGTAGCGCCAGACGGGGGCGGCGTGAGCGTCGTACAGCGCCGTCAACTGCGCGTGATCGTCTCGCACCGCCGATCCCCTCCTGTCGTCCTCAAGAGAACACGGGATGCCCGGCCCGTCGGTTCAGTTGGTGACTGCGCCCGTGAGAGCCGAGAGGAAGGCGGGGTCGGCCATCAGCGCGATCGTGATGCACACACCGGCCAGGAGCGTCGTCGCGACGAAGCCCACCAGAGGCACCCAGAACGCCACGCGCCCGCGGCGCAGCCGTCGCCACGTCAGAGCGGCCGTGACGAGATACCCCACGCCGTACACGACCGACGCGACGGCGCCCCAGACGAAGCCCGACGACAGAGCGGTGTACGTCGCGTCGACCCCGAGGATCTGCGCGGCGCGCTCGGCGTATCCGGGAAAGTCCAGGAGCTGCACGATCGTGGAGATGACCGAGACGAGTCCGTAGACCAGCAGCACGAACGTGACGACACGGTCGGCGAGGGGTCCGCGCGCACGGTGTGCGGCGGGAGCGGCCGTCGGCTCCGAGTCGGGCTCCGGCGCGACCCCCGACTGGAGCGCTTCGGTGACCTCGGGGTGTTGGATCCGGGCGCGCTGCTCCTCGGGGGTGGCGTACTCGCCGTATTGCGGGCGCGGGCGCGACTCCGCGTCACTCACGCGCGACCCCGGCCGCCCAGGGCGCGCTGGTCGCGCTTGCCCGACGAGTCCTGACGCAGTTCCTTGGGCAGCGAGAACATCAGGTCCTCCTCTGCCGTCCGGACCTCCTCGACGTCGCGGTAACCGGCGCCGGCGAGTTCTTCCAGCACCTCGGTGACGAGGACTTCGGGTACCGACGCGCCGCTCGTGACGCCCACCGTCTCGACACCCTCGAGCCACTCCTGCCGAACCTCGTCGACGTAGTCGACGCGGTAGGCGGCTTTGGCGCCGTACTCGAGCGCGACCTCGACCAGGCGGACGCTGTTGGACGAGTTGGCCGATCCGACGACGATCACGAGGTCGGCGCCGACCGCGACCTTCTTGATCGCCACCTGACGGTTCTGGGTGGCGTAGCAGATGTCGTCGGACGGCGGATCCTGCAATTCGGGGAAGCGCACACGCAAGCGGCGGACCGTCTCCATCGTTTCGTCCACGGAGAGCGTCGTCTGCGAGAGCCACACGACCTTCGACGGGTCGCGCACCTCGACGGTGTCGGCGTGCTCCGGAGAGTTGACGACGGTGACGTGCTCGGGGGCCTCGCCCGCCGTGCCCTCGACCTCTTCGTGGCCCTCGTGGCCGATGAGCAGGATCTCGAAATCGTCGCGGGCGAAGCGGACCGCCTCGCGGTGCACCTTGGTCACGAGGGGGCACGTCGCGTCGATCGCCTGGAGGTGCCGATCGGATGCCGCGGACACGACCGCGGGCGAGACCCCGTGAGCGCTGAAGACGACGTGCGAGCCCTCGGGTACCTCGTCGACCTCTTCGACGAAGATCGCGCCCTTCTTCTCGAGCTCGGTGACGACGTGGATGTTGTGCACGATCTGCTTGCGCACGTACACCGGCGCCCCGTAGCGCTCGAGGGCCTTCTCGACGGCGATCACCGCCCGGTCGACACCGGCGCAGTAACCGCGGGGCGCGGCCAACAGCACCTTCTTCT
This sequence comes from Microbacterium sp. 5K110, assembly GCF_005774735.1. GTDB lineage: Bacteria > Actinomycetota > Actinomycetes > Actinomycetales > Microbacteriaceae > Microbacterium. The sequence goes on from NZ_VBUM01000014.1 coordinate 38,685, forward strand.
GTCCGTGGACCGGGATATCCTGGAGCCGCCCGCGTCGACCCGGGATACGGGGAACGGGCAGGTGGACGGCAGGTGAGCTCACCCCTCGATTCTACGGGGGCGCCCCTGGACGACGGCCGAACCGCCACCATCGACCCGTACGAGAGACCATGACCTCCTTCCGACCCGACGCCGTCGAGGGCCTCACGCCCCCGGCGGACTCCGTTCATCCCCGTGAGTCGACGACGGACGCGCCGACCTCGGTCTCGCGACTGAACGACACGATCCGCGGGTTCATCGAACGGTGGGGATCCGTCTGGGTCGAGGGCGAGATCACCTCGTTCAACCGGCGCGGCGGGAACGTGTTCGGCCGCATGAAAGACCTCGGCACCGATTCGACCGTGGCGTTCCGGATCTGGTCGAGCACGCTGGCTCGGCTGCCGAAAGACCTGCAGGTCGGCGATCACGTCGTCGCCTGCGTCAAGGCGGACTACTTCCCCCGCACGGGCGACTTCTCGTTCGCGGTCTCGGCGATGCGGCACGTGGGCCTGGGCGAACAGCTCGAACGTCTCGAACGCCTGCGCGCGCAGTTGCGGTCCGAGGGGCTGTTCGACCCCGCGCGCAAGAAGAAGCTGCCCTTCCTCCCACACTGCATCGGTCTCATCACGGGCGAGAACTCGGATGCCGAGAAGGACGTGCACCGTAACGCCGAACTGCGGTGGCCCCAGGTGCGCTTCCGCACCCGGTACGCCGCGGTGCAGGGCGACCGCTGCGTCCCCGAGACGCTCGCCGCACTGACGGCGCTGGATGCGGACCCCGACGTCGACGTCATCGTCATCGCGCGCGGCGGCGGCGATCCGCAGACGCTCCTCGGCTTCAGCGACGAGCGACTCGTGCGCGCGGTGGCCGCGGCATCCACCCCGATCGTGAGCGCCATCGGCCACGAGAACGACCGTCCGCTGCTGGACGACGTGGCCGACGTCCGCGCCTCGACGCCGACCGACGCGGCCAAGCGCATCGTGCCCGACGTGAGCGAGCAGCGCGCGGCGGTCGCCCAACTCCGGGCGCGCCTGACCGGTCGCCTCACCCAGCGGGTGCTGCACGACATCGCCCAGCTCGAGCAGTTGCGTTCGCGCCCGGCGCTGCGGACTCCGCACACGATGCTGACCGCCCGCGCGCAAGACGTGTGGATGCTGTCGACCCGGGGCCGCGACGTCGTCGACCGCCGGCTGCAGGCCGAGGAGCGCCGCACCCGCGAGCTGCGCGCGTCGCTGCGCGCGCTGTCCCCCGAGGCCACCCTGGCGCGGGGCTATGCGATCGCTCAGGTCGAGGGCGGCGGGATCGTGCGCGACGCGACGCAGGCGCCAGCGGGAGCACGCGTCGTCGTGACCGTCGCCGACGGCGCTTTCGGCGCCTCCTCCACGGGCCCCATCGAACCCACGGACTCCTCGTCCGGCGGCGGCCGCACCGCCGGTCCCGCCTAAGATGGATGCCATGACCGCGACGCCCTCCGGCCCCTCCGCCGACGTGGCGTCCCTGTCGTTCGAGCAGGCCCGTGACGAGCTCGTCCGCGTGGTCGCCGAACTCGAGCAGGGCGCTCCCACGCTGGAGGAGTCGCTCGCGCTGTGGGAACGCGGCGAGCAGCTCTCCGCCCGATGCGAGGAGTGGCTGCTGGGCGCGAAACGGCGTCTCGATGCCGCGCGCGGCGAAGGCGAGGAGTCCTGATGGCCCGCGTCGTCGCGGAGCTCGGTCGTCCCGAGACGCCGGACGAGACCGCGGCGCGCAAGGCCGAGTCCTCCCGCCGCTACCGCTCGAGCAAGACGTTCCGCAACCTGATCGCGGCGCTCCTCGTGACCGTCGCCGTCGTGCTGGTCGTGATCGCCGCCGTCCCGCGCGGAGAACCGGCGCCGCGCCCGCAGCCGGACGTCCCCGCTCTCGCCGCCGAGCTGTCCGACGACCTCGGCCGCCCCGCCCTCGCCCCCGCTCTGCCCGACGGGTGGCGCGTGAACCAGGCGATGACCGAGGGCCAGGGTGGCGTCGAAGCGTGGACCATGGTCTACGTGCGCTCGGGCGAGTCCGGCTTCGTCCGCGTGGCCCAGGGCCTGGACACCGGCGAGGAGTGGGTCGCCCAGATCCTCGGCGGAGCGCGCAGCACCGAGACGATCGAGATCGACGGCCTCGACTGGGCCGTCTACCGCCCGAGCGACCCCGAGCGCGCCGGCAACATCAGCTACGCCCTGTCCACTCCCGCCGGGCCCGATCAGGTCCTGATCTACGGGGATGCCAGTCCCGAGACCACCGCGATCGCCGCGGCATCCGTCACCACCCAGGTCCGCGAACTGAGAGAGATCCCGTGAACGATCGCATGACTCCCCGTGACGTGTGGAGCCAGATGCTCGAGGGCAACCGGCGTTTCGTCTCCGGAGCGCCCGCCCACCCGCGGCAGGACGTCGAGCGCCGTGCCGAGCTCGCGAGCTCGCAGCACCCCACGGCCGCGCTCTTCGGCTGCTCGGACTCGCGTCTCGCCGCCGAGATCATCTTCGACCAGGGCCTGGGCGATCTGTTCGTCGTGCGCAACGCCGGTCAGGTCATCTCCGACTCCGTCATCGGCAGCCTCGAGTACGCCGTCGGCGTGCTGGAAGTGCCGCTCATCGTCGTCCTCGCGCACGACGCGTGCGGCGCCGTGGGTGCAGCCATCGACAGCACCGGAATCGACGCGCCGACGCTCCCCGCCTACATCTGGCGTCAGATCGCCCCGATCGTGCCCGCGGTCCGCCGTGTCCAGCGTGCCGAGGCCGCTGCCGGCCGCGGTACCGAGCGCGTCGACCCCGAACTCGTGGGCCGCGAGCACCTCCGCCACACCGTGGCCGATCTGCTGCGCGCGTCCGAACTCATCAGCGAGGCCGTGGCCGACGGCCGCGTCGCGGTGGTGGGCGCCAACTACCGACTCGACGACGGGGAAGCCGTCCCCGTCGTGAGCGTGGGCGACGTGGACGAGCCCCGCGCCGCCTGAGATAGAACGAAACGATCTGGAGGAACGACGACGTGACCGACATCGAGTACCGCATCGAGCACGACACCATGGGTGAGGTGCGGGTGCCGAAGGACGCCCTCTACGCCGCGCAGACGCAGCGCGCGGTCGAGAACTTCCCCATCTCGGGTTCGGGCCTGGAATCGACGCAGATCGCGGCGCTCGCCCGCATCAAGAAGGCCGCGGCACTGGCCAATAAAGATCTCGGCACCCTCGACCCGCGCGTGGCCGACGCCATCGCCCAGGCCGCCGACGAGGTCATCACCGGCGCGTACGACGCCCACTTCCCGGTCGACACCTACCAGACCGGCAGCGGCACCTCGTCGAACATGAACATGAACGAGGTGCTGGCCACCCTCGCCACGCGCATCCTCGGCGACACGGTGCACCCCAACGACCACGTCAACGCGTCGCAGTCCTCGAACGACGTCTTCCCGACGTCCGTGCACATCGCCGTGACCCAGGCGCTGATCGACGATCTCATCCCCGCCCTCGACCACCTCTCGGTGGCGCTCGAGGCCAAGGCCGAGGCGTGGAAGGGCATCGTCAAGTCCGGTCGCACGCACCTCATGGATGCCACGCCCGTCACTCTCGGCCAGGAGTTCGGCGGCTACGCCCGCCAGATGCGCCTCGGCATCGAGCGTGTGCAGGCCGTCCTCCCCCGCGTCGGCGAGGTCCCCCTCGGCGGCACCGCCGTGGGCACGGGGATCAACACTCCTCTCGGCTTCCCGCAGAAGGTCATCGAGCTGCTCGCGGCCGAGACCGAGCTGCCGATCACCGAGGCGAAGGACCACTTCGAGGCCCAGGCCAACCGCGACGGTCTCGTCGAGGCATCCGGCGCCCTCCGCACGATCGCGGTGTCGCTGACGAAGATCAACAACGACATCCGCTGGATGGGCTCGGGCCCCAACACGGGTCTCGGTGAGCTGCACATCCCCGACCTGCAGCCGGGATCGTCGATCATGCCGGGCAAGGTCAACCCGGTCGTCCCCGAGGCGACGCTCATGGTGTGCGCCCGGGTCATCGGCAACGACGCCACGGTCGCGTGGGCCGGCGCATCGGGCTCGTTCGAGCTGAACGTCGCCATCCCGGTCATGGGGACGGCGTTGCTGGAGTCGATCCGACTGCTCTCCAACGCCATGCGCGTCCTGGCCGACAAGACCATCGACGGCTTGGAGGCCAACGTCGCGCGCGCTGAGGCGTTCGCCGGGATGTCGCCGTCGATCGTCACCCCGCTCAACAAGGTCATCGGCTACGAGGCCGCCGCCAAGATCGCCAAGCACGCCGTCGCCAAGGGCATCACGGTGCGCGAGGCCGTCATCGACCTGGGCTATGTCGAGCGCGGCGAGATCACCGAAGAGGTGCTCGACGCCAAGCTCGACCTGCTCTCGATGACCCACCCGGGCTGAGCCGAACCTCGCACGACGCCGGGGAGCGCCATAATCAGAGGATGATCCGCCCTACGAGAGCCGTCTCGGCACGGGTGCGGCTCCTCGGGGCGATCCTCGGCGTCGTGCTGGTGGGACTCATCGTGGCCGGAGGTGTCACGTTCTTCGTGCAGAGCGAGCGCGTCCTCGCCAACGCGCAGCGCCAACTCGACGGCTTCGTCTCGACCGTCTCGGTGTCGGCCCAGGACCCGGCGGATCTCGTCGCGGCAGCCGTTCCGGGGCGCACCGACGCCACGCTGGCCCTGAGCGGCGGCACGGTGCTGGCCTCCACCCCTGCACCGCCGGGGGTCCCCCTGACCGCGGATGCCGCGTTCCTCGATGCCCTTCGCTCCGCGCTCGAGCGCGGCGAGACGCGCGGCCGCCTCGACAGCACTCTCGGCCCGGTGCTCTACGCGGCGGTGCCCGCCGGCGACGCCACGATCGTGCAGGCCATCGCCATTGACGAGCGTATGGAGCTGGTGAGCCTGTCGACCACGACGTATGCCCTCACCGGGGCGGTGGTGCTCCTGGCCGTCGCCGTGGCCGGCTGGTTCGTCACCGGGCGGCTCTTCTCGCCCCTACGCAAGCTCCGCGACACCACCGACGCGATCACCATCGCCGATCTCGGCACCCGTGTCTCCGCCCACGGCAACGACGAGATCTCCGACCTGACCGCGTCGGTGAACTCCATGCTGGACCGCCTGTCGATGTCGGTGGAATCGCAGCGGCAGTTGCTCGACGACGTCCGGCACGAGCTCAAGACACCGATCACGATCGTGCGCGGTCACCTCGAGACGATGAACCCCACCGATGCGCGCGACGTCATCGAGACGCGCGACCTCGGCATCGCCGAGCTGGACCGGCTCTCGCGTCTCGTCGACGACATCGACACCCTCGCCGACGTGGAGGCGGGGTCGGTCTCGACCGGGATCGTGGACGTGGGCGCCCTGACCGACCGCATGGGCGAGCTGGTCGGTGGGATCCCCGAGCACACCTGGACGATCGAGGCCCGCGGTCGTGGCCGCATCGTCGGCGACCACGACCGACTGGTCCAGGCGTGGCTGCAGCTGGCGGACAACGCCGCGAAGTACACCCCGGCGGGCAGCCCGATCGAGATCGGCAGTTCCACCGATGGCACGACCGCGAGCCTGTGGGTGCGGGACCACGGTCCCGGCATCCCTCCCGCCGCCCGGCATCGCGTGTTCCGGAGGTTCGACCGGGTGTCGACGCGGCGCGGCGTCGACGGGTCGGGCCTGGGACTGTCGATCGTGGATGCCATCGCCAAGGCGCACGACGGACACTGCACCATCGCCGACACCCCGGGGGGCGGCGCGACCCTCACGCTGCACGTCCCGCTGGGCGGCTCGCACACGCCCGCCGACCTGCCGACGCCCGTGCGTGCCGGTGACGTCGTCCTGCAGAGAGAGGCCACCGGATGACTCGCATCCTCATCGCCGAAGACGAGGAACGCATCTCGGCGTTCGTGGCCAAGGGATTGGAATCGGCCGGCTACCAGACGCTCATCGTCGACGACGGCGCCGAGGCTCTCGAGACGGCGTTGTCGGGCGAGGTCGATCTCGTCCTGCTGGATGTGGGCCTGCCCACGATGGACGGATTCGAGGTCCTTCGGAGCTTGCGCGGTCAGGGGGCGTCGATCCCCGTCATCATGCTCACCGCCCGCACGAGTACCCGCGACACCGTCGACGGCCTGGACGCGGGGGCGAACGACTACGTCGCGAAACCTTTCAAGTTCGACGAGCTGCTCGCGCGCGTACGTTCGCGTCTACGCGAACCGGTGAGCCTGGGGAGCATCACGATCGCGCACGGTGACGTCTCGCTGGATGTACTCACCCGCCGCGCCTCCGTCGCCGGTCGTGAGATCGATCTCAGCGCGCGCGAATTCGCCCTGGCAGAGGAGTTCATCAGCCACGCGGGCCAAGTGCTCAGTCGGGAACAGCTGCTCAGTCGTGTCTGGGGGCTCGACTTCGACCCCGGGTCGAACGTCGTCGACGTCTACGTCCGCTACTTGCGGGCGAAGTTCGGCGCCGGTCGCATCTCCACCGTGCGCGGCGCCGGCTACCGCTGGCAATGACCGCGCCGGAAACCCAGAAGCCCCCGGTCGGGGGGTACCGGGGGCTGGGGGATCGTCCGTGGCGGTCTTCCGCCGTACCCGAAACGTCGGTGACCTGCGCGGCAGGACGATCTCGTTTTTCTTTTGTGGGGGGAACCGCCGGGGCGGTGACGAGGTTTCCCTCGCCCGTGATTCCACTCTGACGCCCTCATGTGAGAACGCCGGGAGGTGCAGATGAGAAACCTCTCATCTCGAGAGCCCCCGAACGCCGAAGGTCCGGGATGCGTGGCATCCCGGACCTTCTATCGGTGGTCAGGACAGCTCGGCCGCCTCCAGCAGATCCGTCACGAGGGCGGCGATCGCCGACCGTTCGGAACGGGTCAGGGTGACGTGGCCGAAGAGCGCGTGACCCTTCAGCGTCTCGATGACCGAAGCGACGCCGTCGTGCCGCCCGACGCGCAGGTTGTCGCGCTGCCCGACGTCGTGCGTGAGAACGACGCGGGAGTTCTGCCCGATCCGGCTCAGTACCGTCAGGAGGACGTTGCGTTCGAGGGACTGAGCCTCGTCGACGATCACGAACGCGTCGTGCAGTGAGCGGCCGCGGATGTGGGTGAGCGGCAGCACTTCGAGCAGCCCCCTCGCCACGACCTCTTCGAGGACGTTGCCCGACACGACAGAGCCGAGCGTGTCGAACACGGCCTGACCCCACGGGTTCATCTTCTCGGCCTGGTCACCGGGCAGGTAGCCGAGCTCTTGTCCCCCGACGGCGAAGAGCGGTCGGAACACGATGATCTTCTTCTGCTGCTGCCGCTCCAGAACGGCCTCCAGCGCCGCGCACAGCGCGAGCGCCGACTTGCCGGTCCCGGCACGGCCACCGAGCGAGATGATCCCGACCTCGGGATCGAGCAGCAGGTCGAGGGCGATGCGCTGCTCGGCGGAGCGCCCGTGCAGCCCGAAGGCGTCGCGGTCGCCGCGGACGAGGCGGAACTCTCCGTCACCGGTGACCCGGCCCAGCGCCGAGCCGCGCTCGGAGTGGATGATCAACCCCGTGTTGACCGGGAGCCCGACGACGTCGTCGCTCGAGGCCACCTCCGCCTCGTACAGGTCGCTCAGGTCGTCGCCCGAGACGTCGATCGAGGCGATCCCCGTCCAGCCGGAGTCCATGGCCTGCTCCGCGAGGTACTCCTCGGCCGAGAGACCGAGGGATGCCGCCTTGACGCGCATCGGCAGATCCTTCGACACCACGGTGACTTCGACGCCGTCGCGCGCGATGTTCATCGCCACGGCGAGGATGCGGCTGTCGTTGTCGCCCAGGCGCATGCCCGAGGGCAGGACCGACGGGTCGGTGTTGTTCAGTTCAACGCGGAGCGTCCCGTCGTCGCCGACGGGGACCGGGAAGTCGAGCCGGCCGTGCTCGATGCGCAGTTCGTCGAGGTGGCGCAGCGCCTGCCGTGCGAAGTAGCCGATCTCGGGATCGTGGCGTTTGCCCTCGAGTTCGGTGATCACGACGACCGGGATGACGACGGAGTGCTCAGCGAACCGGAAGAACGCGCGCGGATCGCTCAGCAGTACCGAGGTATCCAGGACGTAGGTGCGCAAAGCCTGGTCGGCTGAGGCATCGGTTTCCGAAACAGTGCTCTCGACGACGCGACGCTGGTCGTACGGTGCTCGTGCAGTCACAACCCACTCCCGACCCGGGTGTCTCACCCGGCTGTCACGAGTCGACCTGTGGGTCACGAGTCGCGATCCGAAGGCCGACTCGATCGGGCTCCGTGCCCGATGACCTCACCGTAAGGCCTGACGCCGGATGCCAGGGTCGCGAACACGCCCGGAAAAGTGACGAGTGCGTTAACGCTGATGACGGCTCATTGTCCGAATCGTCGGTCGCGCGCAGAGAAGTCGCGGATGGCCCGGAGGAAGTCCACCTCGCGCAGATCGGGCCCCAGGGCCTCGACGAAGTAGAACTCCGAATGCGCGGACTGCCAGAGCAAGAAGTCGCTGAGACGCTGCTCGCCCGACGTGCGGATCACGAGGTCGGGGTCGGCCTGGCCGCCGGTGTACAGATGCTCCCCGATCTGCTCCGGCGTGAGGCTGGCGGCCAGCTCCTCGAGCGATCCGCCCTGCTCGTCGTGCTTCGCGATGATGCTGCGCACCGCGTCCACGATCTCGCTGCGCCCGCCGTAGCCGACGGCGAGGTTCACGTGCAGACCGGTGTGCGAACGGGTGCGTTCGGTGGCCTCGTGCAGCACCTCGGCGAGGGCCGGCGGCAGGTCGTCAGAGCGGCCGACGTGCTGCACCCGCCAGTCGGGCTCGTGGGAGAGCTCGCCCGCGAGCTCCGCGATGATGTCGATGAGGTCTTCGAGCTCCCGCGAATCGCGCTTGCGCAGATTGTCGTTGGAGAGCAGGTACAGGGAGACGACCTGGATGCCGAGATCGTCGCACCACCGCAAGAACTCGTGCATCTTCGCGGCGCCGGCGCGGTGACCGTGCGCCGCGCTGTCGAAACCGAGCTGCCGCGCCCATCGGCGGTTGCCGTCGATCATCATGGCCACGTGGTGCGGAACGGTGCCGGGCATCCGGCGACGAAGGCGCGAGATGTACAGACGATAGAGGGGCCCTCGCCCCTCGTTCTTCCGCACGCGCGCCACCCGGCTACGCTACCGCGTCCGGCCCCGGGAACACCGAGAGGATGACGCGTACGCGCCGCACGGGCGGGGAGATCGGCATGTGCCGACGGGGGTATGCGGGGAGACGTAGGGTCGAGGGGTGACGCTCTCCCCCACTGGCGACGGACCCGAAATGCCCCAGCTCCCCCTCTTGGAAGCCGGGGCCGTCGGAGCGCAGGACGATCTCAAGCCGACGTGGCGCGGCTGGATCCATGCCGCGACGTTCCCCGTGGCGATCGCCGCCGGAATCGTGCTCATCTGCCTCGCCCAGGGCGCCCCCGCGAAGTGGGCCTCCGCGGTGTTCATGGCGACCTCGATGCTGCTGTTCGGAAACTCCGCGCTCTACCACCGGTTCAATTGGAAGCCCCGCACGCGGGCCGTGCTCAAGCGCATCGACCACGCCAACATCCTGCTGCTGATCGCGGGCACCTACACCCCGCTCGCCGTTCTCGCGCTGCCGACGCCCAAGACCGTGCTGCTGCTGTCGATCGTGTGGACCGGCGCGCTGCTCGGCATCCTGTTCCGTGTGTTCTGGCTGCACGCGCCGCGCTGGCTCTACGTGGCGCTGTACCTCGCGCTCGGCTGGGCGGCCGTGATGTACCTCGTCGACCTGCTCGACGCGAACGTCGCGATGATGGTGCTCGTCGTCGTCGGCGGTCTGCTCTACACGGCCGGGGCGATCGTGTACGCCCTGAAGCGGCCGAACCCGTGGCCCGGGCACTTCGGGTTCCACGAGATCTTCCACGTGTGCACCGTGCTGGCGTTCCTGTGCCACTGGACCGCGTGCCTGCTCATCGCCCTGGCCCCGGCGTACCACGCGGGCTGAGCCCGCGCGTCGGCGTCAGCTGCGGGGAGCGGCGGGGTCGATGTCTTCGTCGTCCGTCTCGCTGGCGGCCCGTGCGGCGCGCGCCTGCTCCTCGGCATCCAGCTCGGCGTTGACCTCTTCACGGTAGCGACCGCGACGGATGCGGCGGAGCATGTCCCACACGAGCAGGAAGACCGCGACACCGATGAACGCGATCGCGGCGAACCCGAGGGGGCCCGGGGTGACGATCG
>NZ_VBUM01000150.1 GCF_005774735.1 Microbacterium sp. 5K110
CTGCCACCACCCCCACCGTCCTCTTCATCTGCCAGCACAACGCCGGCCGCTCGCAGCTGGGCGCCGCCCTCCTCGAGCACCTCGCCGGCGATCGCTTCACCGCCACCTCCGCGGGTCTCGCGCCCGCCGACGAGGTCAACCCCGCCGTCGCGGCCACCGTCGCCGAGCTCGGGATGGACATCTCCGATCGCGTCCCCCGCCACGTCACCACCGACGACCTCGACACCGCCGACGTCGTGGTGCTGATGAAGCCGGGCCTCGCGCTCCCCTCGACCCCGCGTGGCGAGGTCCTGGAGTGGTCCTTCCCCAACCCCGAGTCGTGGGATGCCGACGCGGTGCGACCCCTGCGCGAAGCGGTGTCCGACAAGATCCGGGGCACGCTGCTCGCGCGCTGACGCGATACGACGAGAGGGGCGGGTCGGCATCGGCCCGCCCCTCTCGTCGCGTCACACCGCCGCCGGGGCCCGCCCGATCTGCAGGACCGGGGGCGCGCAGCACGCACCGCCGAGCGAGACGCCGGAGGCATCGAATAGCCCGGCCCCGCCGCACACCCCGGTGTCGGGGAGCGCGAGCTCGACCCGGCGGGCCGCCTCGTGATCGCCCGCGAGCTCGGCGACGACGCTGCGCACCTGCTCGTACCCGGTGAGAGCGAGGAAGGTGGGGGCGCGTCCGTAGGACTTCGCGCCGACGAGGTAGAAGTCGGGTTCGGGCTGGGCCAGATCGACCGCCCCGGTCGCGGCGACCGACCCGCACGAGTGCACGTTCGGGTCGACCTCGGCGGCGATGCGCACGGGAGCCTGGAGCGTCGGGTCGAGTTCCAGCCGCAGCTCCGACAGGAACGACAGGTCGGGACGGAAGCCCGTCAGCACCACGACCCGGTCGGCGGTCAGCGTGCGGCCGTCCTCGGCGATCAGGACGGGTCGCCCCTCGTCACGCGCCACCCGCTCGACGCGGAAGCCCGTGACCAGGTCCACCAGCCCCGCCTCGACCGCCTCCTTCGCCCGGATGCCGAGTGCCCCGCGCGCGGGCAGCTCGTCGGCCTCGCCGCCGCCGAAGGCGGTCCCCGTGGTGGCGCGGCGCAGCGCCCACGTGACGGTGGTCGCCGGGTCGCGGCGCGCCATGCGCGCGAGGGCGAGAACGGCGGTCAGGGCGGAGTGCCCCGAGCCGATCACGACCGTGTGCCGCCCCTCGAATCCCGCGCGGTCGCGGAAGTCGGGGATGCGGTACGACAGCAGGTCGGCGGCGGCACGCTCACCGAGGGCCGGAAGTCCGTCGGCTCCGGCCGGGTTCGGTGCGGACCAGGTGCCCGAGGCGTCGATCACGGCGCGGGCCGCGAGACGGTACTCCTCACCGTCGACGGGCTGAACGTGAACGGTGAAGGGCTGATCGCGGCGGCCGGCGTCGATGAGGCGATCGCGGCCGAGCCGGGACACCCCGATGACGCGGCTGCCGTAGCGGATGTCGTCGCCCAGCGCCCCGGCCAGCGGCTCCAGGTACTTCTCGATCCACTGCGCCCCCGTCGGGTACCCCGAGGCCGGGGCGCCCCACCCGGTCGGGGCGAGGAGACGCGCACCGGCGGCGTCGATCAGTTCGGGCCATTCGGAGAAGAGCCGCACGTGACCCCACTCGGCCACGGCCGCGGCAGGCCCGGAGCCGGCCTCGAGCACGACGGCCGGTACGTTCCGCTCCCTCAGGTGGGCGGCGGCGGCGAGGCCCTGGGGCCCCGCTCCGATCACGACCACCGGCAACGCGTTCTCCATCGGAATCCTCATCCCTTCTCAGCGAGCATCGACGACCATCGATGGATCGAGGATCATCGATGTATCGACAAATGTCAATGCGACGTGGGAGAATCGCCCCATGCCCACGACGCTCCCGCTCCTGTCCGCGCCGGACTCCGCGGTGTGCTGCACGCCCCTGACCGGCGGCGTCCTGACACCCGATGAGGCCGAGCACACGGCCCGCATCTTCAAGGCGCTCGGCGACCCCACGCGGGTGCGTCTGCTGTCGCTGATCGCCGCGTCGGGCGAGGGTGAGGCCTGCATCTGCGACCTCACCGAGCCGGTCGGCCTGTCTCAATCGACCGTCTCGCACCACATGAAGCTTCTCGTCGACGCGGGGCTCGCCACGCGCGAGCAGCGCGGCCGATGGGCGTACTACCGCGTCATCACCGAGGCGCTCGACCAGGCCGCGCGCGCCCTCCGGCCGTGAGCCGCGTCGCCGTGCGGGCACTCACCGCCGACGACTGGCCGGCGGTCGAGGCGATCTTCCGCGAGGGCATCGAGGGCGGCAACGCGACGTTCGAGTGCGCGACGCCCGACTGGGCGACGTTCGATTCCGGCCGACTGCAGATCGGCCGCCTCGTCGCCGTCGACACCGACGCGTCGGTGATCGGATGGGTCGCCGCGTCGTCGGTCTCGACCCGCGCCGTCTACCGCGGCGTCGTCGAGCACTCCGTCTACGTCGCGGATCGGGCGCGGGGGCGCGGCGTGGGCGCGACGCTCCTGGACGCGTTTCTCGGCGCGGCCGACGACGCGGGCATCTGGACCGTGCAATCCAGCATCTTCCCCGAGAACACCGCCAGCCTCGCACTCCACGACCGCGCCGGGTTCCGCCGCATCGGGCGGCGCGAGCGCATCGCGCTCATGACCTGCGGACCGTGGGCCGGGCGCTGGCGGGACACGATCCTCGTCGAGCGCCGCCGAACCGACTGAGCGTCAGGCCCGCAGCTCGATCGTCCTCCCGCCAACCGCGCGAGAAATGCTCCCTGCGGCGAGAAACGCTCGCTGAGGGCGTTTCCCAGTGCAGGGAGCGTTTATGGCGAAGAAGCGGCGGATGCCACGACCCCGACGCTCCGCGCGACCGAGACGGAACGGCACAGGGATGCCACGGCCCCGACGCTCCGCGCAGCCCAGCCCCCGACCACGGCCCCGGAC